>JAUMUT010000030.1 GCA_030530525.1 Capnocytophaga sp.
AGAAATACAAGCCTTAGAGCAACTAAAAGCACATAAAAAAGGTTTATTACAACAATTATTTGCCTAAATACTATAAAAAACATAAAAATGCAAATATTTCCCTTATATAGTAACTTGCGGGAGAGGTAAAGTAAATAAATTCCCCCTTCGGAGGGGGTGAGGGGGAGGTAAAATACACTATTTCCCTTATGTAGTAGTCTGCGGGAGAGGCAAAATAAACAATTTCCCCCTTCGGAGGGGGTGAGGGGGAGGTAAAATACACTATTTCCCTTATGTAGTAGTCTGCGGGAGAGGCAAAATAAACAATTTCCCCCTTCGGAGGGGGTGAGGGGGAGGTAAAATACACTATTTCCCTTATGTAGTAGTCTGCGGGAGAGGCAAAATAAACAATTTCCCCCTTCGGAGGGGGTGAGGGGGAGGTAAAATACACTATTTCCCTTATAAAGTATACTTCGGGAGAGGTAAAATAAATAAATTCCCCCTTTGGAGGGGGTGAGGGGGAGGTAAAATACACTATTTCCCTTATAAAGTATACTTCGGGAGAGGTAAAATAAATAAATTCCCCCTTTGGAGGGGGTGAGGGGGAGGTAAAATACACCAAATGTAGATACAATCATTAATGGTAATTTGTATAATAAACAATAGATATTTTGTAATAAAAAAAATCTTTTCTATAATACAACAATAACAGAAGAAAACAGATAGAAAAAAAGAAAAAGAAAAATAACAATAATAGAGAATAAAATATCCAATAATAAAAACGGATAATAAAAACGATAAAATAAAGTATAAAAGTATAAAAATAAAACATCGGTAAAAATGACTAAAACAGAAGCCAAACAATTAGGAAAAACACTTTGGGAAATAGCAGATACGCTAAGAGGTTCTATGGATGCAGATGATTTTCGCGATTATATGTTGTCTTTCATCTTCCTTCGTTACTTGTCTTTACACTATGAAGAAGTAGCAAAGGAAAGATTAAAAGATAAATACCCCGTAGTATCCGAAGACGAGAAGAAATCCCCTTTGGTGATATGGTATGAAAACAATCCTGAAAGCATAGAAAAATTAGAAGATACTATAAAAAGAATAACCAATTACATCATAAAACCAGAATACCTGTGGAGTAATATTGTAAAATTGGCAGAAGTAGAAGACGAACAGCTTGCCGAAACCATAAAGAAAGCCTTTACTTATATAGAAGAAAAGTCTTTTGGTTCGGAATATAAAAACCTTTTTTCTGAAATAGATCTTAATTCGGTTAAATTAGGAAAAACAGGACCCGATAAAAACAAAACACTTTGCAAAGTAGTATGTAGTATAGATAAAGGATTTAGAAAATTTCATACAGATACAGATATAATAGGCGATGCGTACGAATATCTTATTGAAAAATTCGCATCGGGTTCAGGAAAGAAAGCGGGAGAGTTCTATACGCCCCAAGAAGTATCTTCGGTACTTTCGCGTATCGTAATATTAGATAGCCAAGACCCAACAACGGGCAAAAGAGAAAAAATAGGAGATACGTTGGATTTTGCTTGTGGTTCAGGATCATTGTTACTGAACGTAAAGAAGAACGCAGTACAAAAAATGGGGAAAATATACGGCCAAGAAAAGAATATAACTACGTATAATTTGGCTCGTATGAATATGATTCTTCACCAAGTACAAACAACAAACTTTGAAATATATCACGGAGATACTCTTACAAACGATTGGGATATATTAACAGAAGAAAATCCTTCCTCAAAGAAAAAATTTGATATTGTAGTAGCCAATCCACCATTTAGTTATAGATGGCAGCCAGAGGATAGTGCTTCGCAAGATTTCCGTTTTATGAATTATGGCGTGGCACCTAAAACGGCGGCAGACTTTGCTTTTCTATTGCACGGCTTTCATTACTTGTCAGACGAGGGAACTATGGCAATTATCTTGCCACACGGGGTGTTATTCCGCTCAGGTGCAGAGGAGCGCATACGCACTAAGCTATTGAAAGACGGAAATATAGATACGATAATCGGTTTACCTCCCAATCTTTTCTTTTCTACGGGTATTCCTGTCTGTATTATTGTATTGAAGAAGTGTAAAAAGCCAAATGATGTGTTGTTTATCAATGCCTCCGAGCATTTTGAAAAAGAAAAACGACAAAATAAACTACGCGAGCAAGATATTGACAAAATAGTAGAGACATATCAATACAGAAAAGAAGAAAGTAGATATTCGCGCAGGGTATCTATGGAAGAAATAGAGCAAAATGGCTACAATCTAAACATATCACGCTATATAAGTACCGCAGTAGAAGAGCCTTTAATTGATTTGAAAGAAGTAACAGAACAACTAAAACAAATAAACCAACGAATACAACAAACTACTAACAAACACAATACATTTTTGAAAGAATTAGGCTTAGAGCCTTTACCATAAGCATATGAAAAAGCAAATTACTAACAGCGTACTAATGGTGCGCCCTGTTCGTTTCCGTATGAACGAAGAAACCATAGTGAATAACTACTTCCAAGAGGAAATGAACTTAAAAAATGAAGAAATTAACCACAAAGCACAACAAGAGTTTGATGTTTTTGTGCAAAAGTTACGCACTATCGGGGTAAAAGTGATAGTAGTGGAGGATATTTATGAACAAAATACCCCCGATTCTATCTTCCCGAATAACTGGATTAGCCTACACCAAAACGGAAACGTAGCTATTTACCCTATGTTTGCCGAAAACAGAAGACGCGAACGGCGCGAAGATATACTCGACAAGCTCGAAGAAGAAGGATTTTACATTGAAAATGTATATGACTACACCGAAGCAGAACAAGAAGGGATATTCTTAGAAGGTACAGGGGCTATGGTATTAGATAGAGTGAATAGAAAAGCATACTGTGCGCTTTCTCCTCGTGCCGAAGAAGAGCTTTTCATAGAGTTTTGCGAAGATTTTGAATATACACCGGTTATTTTCAAAGCATATCAAGAAGTAGAGCAAAGAAAAGAGCTTATTTATCATACTAATGTAATGATGGCACTGGGCGAAAGTTTTGCAATTATCTGCTTAGATACTATAACGGATAAGGCAGAACGCAAGAACGTTTTACAACATCTCAAAGAAGATAAAAAAGAGTTGATTATCATTTCTACTGAGCAGATGCATCACTTCGCAGGGAATATGCTTTGCCTACAAGGATCAGACCAAAAGTATTTAATAATGAGTGATGACGCTTATCATTCGCTAACCGAAACACAGAAAGTAGCAATAAAAAAACATTGTGAAATACTTCATACCAATTTAGAAACTATTGAAACTTGCGGAGGAGGTAGCGCAAGGTGTATGTTAGCTGAAATATTTTTACCAACCGAATAAAGAATAATAAAAGTACGATGAAAATAGGGTTTGACGCTAAGAGAGCATTTCATAATTTTCGCGGATTGGGTAATTATAGTCGTGATTTGATTCGGATTTTACAAGAACGAAGCCAAAACGAATTAATATTGTTCAATCCTAAAAAACGAAATAACACAAGTGTAGCATTCAACAAATACACTCGTGAGGTTTGTCCTACTTCTTTTTTAGGGAAGAAGTTAAGAGGCTTATGGCGGTTGTTTAGTATTTCCAAATTAGCCCAAAGGGAAAAATTAGATTTATATCACGGGCTTTCAGGAGAAATACCTATCGGGATTTATAAGCATACCACAACGATAGTTACCATTCACGATCTTATTTTTTTGCGTTTCCCTTCGTTATATTCCTATTTTGATAGGGTTATCCATACCAAGAAGTTCCAATATGCTGCCAAGAAGTCGCATCATATTATTGCAATAAGCGAACAAACCAAGCAAGATATTATGCATTACTTCCAAATACCTTCGGAAAAAATATCAGTAGTTTATCAAGGTTGTCATCAAGCATTTAAGAAACAATATTCGGAAGAAGAAAAAACAAAAGTGAAGCAAAAATATAACTTACCGAACCAATTTATTCTTAATGTAGGTGCTATTGAAGAACGAAAAAACGTCTTGGAGATAGTAAAAGCTATAAAAAATATAGATATTCCGTTAATTTTGGTCGGTAAAAAGACAAAATATTATTTTTTAATAGAAAATTTTTGTAAAACGAACAAAATGGAAGGTAAAGTAAAGGTACTTTCAGGTGTTTCTATGGAAGAATTGGCTATAATCTACCAATTATCCACTATATTTTGTTATCCATCTGTATTTGAAGGTTTCGGAATACCAATAATAGAAGCATTATTCTCCAAAGTACCTGTAATTACTTCGCAAGGAAGTTGTTTTCAGGAAGCAGGAGGTGAAAATTCTATTTATATTAATCCAAAGGTAAATACAGCAGAACAAATACAAAAAAATATAGAAAAATTACTAAAAAATCCTTTTTTACGAGAAGAAATGGTAGAAAAAGGATATACTTTTGTACAAAAATTTACAGATGATATGGTATTTCATCACTTAAATGAAGTATATAAGCGCGTTTTAGCAGAAAAAAATAAATAAAAATCATTTTATTAAATAAAAAATGTATAAAAAAATATGGTTGGAAGACTTTCCTAAGGTATCCGAGCAAGAAATAAAACAAAAAATTAACTTCTTATTAGACGGGCAACCTTATAACACCCAAGCAAAACAGGCTTTGATAGAAGAGATTTTTGTGCAACAATGGTATGGAAACCCTTTGGATACAATTGCTTTTTATCCTTGTGAGCAACAAACGAAAGAAATGATTTTTTTAGAAAATGATTTTTTAAATAAAGTAGAGCAATTTTCTGAAAAAGAATACTTTACAATAAAAATTTCAAATGAAGAAGAAGTAAAAGTATTAGAAAAATTACCCAAAGGGAAAACGTATTACATTTGGTTAGATTTTTTTGTTAGTGAAGTACAATTGCTTGATTTTGAAAGGTTTATTTTCTTTTTTGATCCAATAGGAAAACTAACCAAAACGGGCAACTTTTATAGGAATAAGCAAGAAGATTTTTATTTATGGAAAATAATTTTTGAACAATCTAAAACATTGTTAATCAACGGAAAACCTTTCACCGATGCAGGAGCAATAAATATACAACAAATAGCGTATATTTTCTCTATATTGAATGATTATCTTTCTGAAATAGAGGAAATTATATCTTATCCTGTACAAATATTTTTCTGGATAGGACAAAACCCAAACTTTTCTTTTGATTTGGCAAAGTTAGTAGCTATTCGTTGGTTGTTTAGTAGTATTTTTAAAGATTATAATAATATAAATTTACAGCTAATTACACAACCATCAGAGTATTATTTCTCAAATAAAATAAAAAATGAAGAAAAATTTCACTGGATATTGCAAAGCGCAATCTTAGGTGGCTCCAATTTTGTGATAAATTCTTCGGAAAATATAAATATAGAATCAGAAATAATAAAATTTAGCAATAAAAATATAGCAAATAGTTGGTTTTTGAAGCATATTACTAAACAAATGGTGCAAAAATCTCTATCTCTTTGTAAAGATATTCAAAAGGGAGGCGGTTATTTATTATTGTTGAAAGAACATAATATTCAGAAAAAAATAAAAGAAAAACATCTTAAACAACAAGAATTATTTCCTATAAAAGAAGAAAGAAAACAAAAGCAAAATAAAATAAAAACGCTTATAGAACCTATTTTACCAAG
Organism: Capnocytophaga sp.; assembly: GCA_030530525.1. GTDB lineage: Bacteria > Bacteroidota > Bacteroidia > Flavobacteriales > Flavobacteriaceae > Capnocytophaga. The sequence continues at coordinate 5,662 of JAUMUT010000030.1, forward strand.
AACATCAGACTTATTAGGATATGAAATTAAATTATGAAAATGTAAAATTATCAGAAAACTATGAAAATCAGTCTTTTGAATGGGAAAACTCTACTGGTTTTCCTCCTTATATAAGAGGAAATGCTCTTTTTAGGGAAAAAATAAAGTTCATACATAGCGAAGAAATAGAAAAGAATATAAAAAAGGTATTAAATAGTGCTATATCTTACAAAGAATTAGTTAATTATTTAAAAAATACAATAAAAACAGAGGAAAATTCTCTATATTTAGAGCTAAATGGAGATTTTTTTGAAGAAAATCCTTTATATTCGGTAGCTTTACTCAGAGCAATGCGAGGAATATTTTCGGTTATATCTAAACAACAGATTGATAAATACTTACAACTTTATTTTTTGATAAAATTAGATGAAAAAAATATAAAAATGCTTCCTTTTATAATAGGAGCAGAGGTAGATTTTATTATAACAGATATGCAATATACAGAAAATCATTTGTTTATGCAAAGTATAGATGTTTTTGCAGGAAGTTCTTTCATAGAAACTGAAACCCAACGAATAATGGAAGAAATGAAAGAATTATTATAAAAAAATAGTTCTATTTTGTTGTTAATAGAATAAAATTTGTATCTTTGCAAGTCTAAAAAAAATAAAAATGAGTAAAGGACCTATTTCACAATTTATAGAAAAAAATTATTTACACTTCAACGCTGCGGCATTGGTAGATGCTGCGAAAGGGTATGAAACTCACTTGTTGGAAGGTGGTAAAATGTTAGTAGCCTTAGCAGGGGCAATGAGTACCGCAGAACTTGGAATTTCGTTAGCAGAAATGATTCGACAAGGAAAGGTAGATATTATTTCTTGTACAGGTGCAAACTTGGAAGAAGATGTAATGAACCTTGTGGCGCATTCTCATTACAAACGAGTGCCTCATTATAGAGATTTAACTCCACAAGATGAATGGGAACTACTTGAAAATCATTATAATAGAGTAACAGATACTTGTATTCCTGAGGAAGAAGCTTTCCGTCGTTTGCAAAAACATTTAGAAGAAGTTTGGCAGAAGGCAGAGAGTAAAGGAGAACGTTATTTTCCTCACGAATATCTTTATCAGGTAGTAAATTCAGGAGTTTTGGAGCAATATTATGAAATTGACCCTAAAAATTCTTGGATTATTGCAGCAGCTGAAAGAAATTTGCCAATTATTTGCCCTGGCTGGGAAGATTCTACCACAGGAAATATTTTTGCAGCCAATGTGATAAAAGGAAATTTGAAGGCTTCTACCGTAAAAACAGGAATTGAATATATGATCTATTTAACAGAATGGTATAGAGCAAATTCCGAAGGTAAAGGAGTAGGATTTTTCCAAATCGGAGGAGGTATAGCAGGAGATTTTCCTATTTGTGTTGTGCCTATGATGTACCAAGATTTGGAATGGGAAGGCGTACCTTTTTGGTCTTATTTCTGTCAAATTTCTGATTCTACCACCAGTTATGGTTCTTATTCAGGAGCTGTTCCTAATGAAAAAATTACTTGGGGAAAATTAGATATTCATACGCCTAAATTTATAGTAGAGTCAGATGCGACTATTGTTGCGCCTCTTATTTTTGCCTATGTTTTAGGACAATAAAAGAAATGTTTGTTTAATTGTATTCTTAAAAGTCCGTGGGTTTTCTCACGGATTTTTTCTTAAATAACTTTAATTTTTTGTTTTATTACAAAAAAAATCTTATTTTTGGGCTTTAAAATGATATTATATGTGGGGAAATATTAATATTTTTGGTAAAATAATTTTTATTCTTAATCTTATTTTAGGAATAATACTATTTTTTACCTATCTTTTACCTTTTATTCCTCCAAGATTTTCTCCTATTTCTTTTTTGAGTATATTTACTCCTATATTATTGATAATCAATATTTTATTTGTTGTGTTATGGCTGTTTATGAAAAAGAAAAATGTTTTATTTTCTGCCGTAATAATGTTAATTGGCTTACCTTTTATTCATAGATTTTTTCAATGGGGAGGGAATGATAAAATCATTGATAATCAGATAAGTATAATGACTTTCAATGTTAGAATTTTTAATCACTATAATTGGAGTACAGACAAAAAAATACGTGAAAAAATAATAAATTTTATTAAAGAAAAACATCCTAAAATAATAGCAATTCAAGAATTTTACAAAAAAGAAGTTAATAGCTTTGATTTTTATAAGCATAAACGAATTATTTATAAGAAAAATTCAGATAAAATAGGACAAGCTATTTTTAGTGATTACCCTATAATTAGTAGTGGTTCGCTCAATTTTCCAGAAACAGGGAATAATGGAGTTTTTGCTGATATTGTAATAAAAAAAGATACTATTCGGTTGTATAGTGTTCATTTTGAGTCTCTTCACTTGGAAGAAGACCAATTTTCAGATATACAAACCAAAAGATTTTTCACCAATATAAGTAGCCGATTTTCTCGCCAGCAAGAGCAAGTAGAAATTTTAGAAAAAAACTTTAAAGATTGTCCTTATAAGAAAATAGTTTGTGGAGATTTTAACAATACTGCTTTTTCTTATTTGTATCAAAAAATATCTTCTAATAACCTGATAGACAGCTTTCAAGAATGCGGTTCAGGATTTGGTAAAACATATGATTTTAACTATTTTCCGTTTAGGATAGATTATATTTTTATAGATAAATCATTCCCGATAACAAGCCATAAATCGTTTTCAGAAATCCGATATTCAGACCATTATCCCGTGATGGCTTCGTTTGAAATTAATGAATAAACTATTGAAAATCAATTGTCTATGAAATTAATACTTACTTTATCTCTATAATTAATTCCGTGTAGTTTAGAAGAACTATTCACCGTATGTGGATTACTTCGGTAAATAGCAAGTTCCAAATGTTGTAAGTTGTTGAATATCAGTATTTCTTTTCCGTCAAAATGATTACCATATCTTTTATTTTTTTCTTCTATTTCGTTATATTGCGAAAAAATATCTTCTAAACTTTTATTCTTTAAAGCAATAAAACGAAAATAAATGTCAAAACGCCTGTTGTTAGCATTTTTTTCTATAATACTTTTTGTAATATTAGAAACAACATTGCCATAAGTATCTATATAAATGATACAACCTGCTATTTTGTTTTTACTTATTGTAGGAAAATGATCCAATACAAAATGATGATTATCAGTATTTTCTCCAATTTCTTCTAATGGAACTCCCTCTACTATTTTTTGAGCAATTTTTACAGAAAAATCCAAAGTAGGAAAAATAGAATAAAAATTATCTAACTTTATTTTATATATTTTTTTAGAAAAATTTTCTTCACAAAATAAAGAAATAAAGCCATTATCTGCACTAATAAAATATTGATTTTGATACTTCATAACCAATAAATCTTTTTGGCTATGTAGCTCATTATCAACACCTATGATATGAATAGTATTCTCTGGGAAATATTTATAAGCATTGCGAAGTACATATGCAGTTTGTAAAATGTTAAAAGGCTCTATATAATGAGAAATATCTACAATATGGGCAGTGGGCAAAAGATTATAAATATGCCCTTTAAGTGCCCCAACGGCATAATCTTTTAATCCGAAATCGGTGGTTAAAGTAATGATACTCATTTGGTTATGCGTTTTTATATAAATAGATAATAATTATAAAACTAAGATTTGCAAACCTACAAAAGTTATTGGGAAAAAAATATTATTTGTAGAAAAAATTATTAACAAAAATTAAAAATAAATATATTTTTATCTAAAAAAAATATATTTATAATAAAATAGTAGTTGATAAAACTAAAAAAATAGAATACTTTTATAAATTTTATTACAAGAGATAAAAAATATAAATATATAATAAAAAAATATTATAATTTATCTATATAAAATTCTTTAATAACTTTTTTTACGGATATAAATCCTATTTTTTCGGTATCTATTTCATTTATTTTTATCCATTCTAAGGACTTTAATTCGTCTTTTGCAACAATAGAGATATTAGAAGTATTAATTTTACACTCATAAAAAATATCCATCGTTCTATAAGGAACATTTTTATATAAATAATTATTAGGAGAAGTAGTAATATACTCTAATTGAGAAGGTAAAATCACTAAGCCGAGTTCTTCCTTTATTTCTCTACAAGCTGCCTCTTCTGCATTTTCATTAGGATCAATAAATCCCCCTGGTAAATCGAGCTTTCCCTTATCAGGATTTATATTTCTTACCGTAAAAAGTATCTTATCCTCATAACGAAATATAATAGCAACAGCTGCTGCGATATTATGATAATAAGTAAAGCCACAATTATGGCATAAAAATCGTACATTATTAGGAAACTCTACCTTATCAGAAGTACAATTTGGACAATGTTTAAATATCTTTTCCATACTTTATTAGTATTACACTATTTTTTATTATAATGATAATCTATTTTAATTCTCTTTTACCATTTGAATAAATATAGAATTGACAGAAGGTATTACTTCTGAAAAATGAGTAATTTCTCCTTGTGATATTAACAAAGAAAGCAATTCATTAGTAGTTATATCTTCTTTTGGTTTAATAAAGAACTTTAATTCCTCATAAATAGACTGAAAATTAGCTTCACGAACTTCAAAATGAGTAGATAAATACTCTAAAACAGCAGTATTTTTAGGTATTATCCCTACTTGATACTCATTTTTTTTATATTTCTTCTTAATATCTACTAATTTACCATCTAAAATTTTATTAGATTGGTGTATTAGTGTAATATAATCGCACATTTCCTCAACAGATTCCATTCTATGGGTAGAAAATAATATCGTTGCACCTTGTTCTCTGAGGTAAAGTATTTGTTCTCTAATCACTTCTGCATTAATAGGATCTAATCCGCTAAAAACTTCATCAAAAATAAGTAGTTTAGGCTGATGAATTACTGTAGCAATAAACTGAATTTTCTGAGCCATACCCTTAGAAAGTTCTTGTATCTTCTTATTTCTCCAATTAGGAATCTCTAATCTATCAAACCAGAAATTTATTTGTTCTTTGGCTTGCTCTTTATTTAGTCCTTTTAAGCTGGAAAGATATAATAACTGCTCCCCAACTTTCATACTTTTATATAATCCTCGTTCTTCGGGTAAATATCCAATATCCGATATATGTTTTTGTTGTAAAGGTTCTCCTTCAAATAAAATACTACCACTATCAGGATAGGTTATTTGATTAAGAATACGAATAAACGAAGTTTTCCCTGCACCATTAGGACCTAATATTCCATAAATACTACCTTTTGGTATAGAAATAGAAATATTATGTAGTGCTTGGTGCTTCCCATAAAATTTATTTACGTTAATTGCTTCTAAAATATAATTTTCCATATATATAATCCTAAAAATAAAACTAAATAACTAAAATACCAATACTATTATATATACTATTATGGTATAGTATTAAAAAAATGTGTAATATAGCTTATACAAAATATTCAGCAAAGGTAATAAAAAAAATAGAAATACAAAAATAAATACTATAAAAAAATAATATGATAAATTATTCTTAAAATAGTTGCTTAGTAATAAATAATGTTTTACTTTTGTCGGAAATATTTTATAATTATTATTTAAAATAAAATAAAAAGTAAAGTAAAGAAAAATACAAAATATTGATGTAGGTAAATAAAAATAGTATGTAGGTAGTTTTTATCGCTTGAAAAATAAATTTTATGTTTAGTTTATAAATAAAAAGAACTAAATTAATAAAATGAATAAGTAATAAAATACATAAAATGATAATGTAGGTAGATAAAATAAATAAGAAAAACGATATAACAAAGAAATAAATATAAAAAGCGAGTATTAATATTATAAAATTAAAAAATTATGAGAATATTTTCATTAAAACAAGAAGACTATCCAGCGATAGCAGATTTCATAGCGGTAAGTTTTGAAAGAGATTTGGTAGAATTTACGGGAACGTACAAAACAATGAATGCAGAATACTTAGAAAGATTTAAAAATGCAATAACAGCATTAAAAAATCACGATTCTGCGGCGGGGTTATTTGTAAAACAAAAAGAGACTACCGCAAGAATGTACAAAATATCCGAAGAAATGAAGCACAAAATAGTTTTATTGAAAGACTATTGCACACGATCTGGCGTTGATACTTCTATGATAGCCAATATGGTACAGAAAATAAATGGTAAAAACATAGAAGGTATCATAAAATCAATGCGAGATGCCTTGCCATACTTTATGGACAATGCTAATAAAATAGCAGATATGCCAGATGGATTTTTGGAAAAAATAGTAGAACAAACCAAAGAATTAGATGTGCTAAATGTAGAACAAAATAGATTAATGAATGAAAGAAAGCTATCTACTTCCGAAGGGAAAAAACTATATGAAATAGTACAAAAATATATAGGGGAGGTAGCAAAAGCAGGAAAACTTATCTTTAAAAATGATAATAGAAAAGATGAGTATGTTATTAGCAAAATAATAGCACGTATGAAAACTATTAAGCAACAAAAACAAGAAATGGAGATGAAAAAAGAGGAAACTCCACAGAATTAATAGAAATAATATATAAAAATATCCATCTAAATACTATAGAAATATATAAAAAGAATTAAGATATGATTAATAAAATTATTTCCCTATCGCTAATTAGTATTTTTACTCTTATTTCTTGTAAAAAAGAAGAAGTAAAAAAAGAACCGATAGCAGAAGAGGATATTACAAAATATGTAGATCCTTTTATAGGAACAGGAGGGCACGGGCATACATTCCCTGGTGCTACTACCCCTTTTGGTATGATTCAGTTAAGCCCTGTTAATGGTATTAGTGGCTGGGACTGGGTTTCTGGGTATCATTATAGTGATAGTTTGGTGGTAGGTTTTGGGCATTTATCTCTTAGTGGAACAGGAATAGGAGATTTAAACGATGTAGTACTGATGCCTGCTAACCAAGAATATGATTTATCAACTTTAACGATTGGTAAAAAAGATCAATATTTTAAAGATGCAGATAAATTTAGAGATTTAATTCCTTATAAATCTAAGTACAGTCACGAAAAAGAAACCGCAAAAGTGGGGTATTATCAAGTGTATTTGGAAGACCCTAAGGTAAATGCGGAATTTACTGCGGATACTTATGTAGGAATGCATAAATATACCTTTGAAAAAGGAGATATGCAGTCTATTATTCTTAACTTAGGCTTTGCTATTAATTGGGATAACCCAACTCAGATGAGTATTAGACAAAATATCAATGATAAAGATACTACTATACAACCTAATAAAATTTTTGGTTACCGATATAGTACAGGTTGGGCTAAAAACCAAAAAGTATATTTTGCAATAGAATTTTCCAAAGATATTACCAATATAAAATATAATAAGGATAAAGAGAATATAACTTCTGCCCAAATATTTTTTGATAATACCGATGAAAAATTATTAGCAAGAGTGGCTTTATCTTCGGTAAGTGTGGAAAATGCATATGATAATTTAAAATCTAATACTGATGGTTTTGATTTCGATAAAATGTATGCTTCTACCAAAGATAAATGGAAAAAAGAATTATCTTCTATTGAAATAGAAACCGATGTAGATTCTTTGAAAACTATTTTCTACACCGCTTTGTATCATACTAAAGTGGCTCCTGTAACTTTTTCGGATAAAAATGGAGAGTTTAGGCAACAAAATGATGAAATCTATAAAGAAAATACCTTTACTACGTATTCTACTTTATCCTTATGGGATACATTCAGAGCAGAGAACCCTTTAATAACGTTGCTAACTCCGGAAAGATCTTCGGATATTATCAATTCAATACTTGCCTACTCTGATGTATATCAAAAATTGCCAATCTGGACACTCTATGGTAATGAAACAGAATGTATGACGGGCTACCATTCTATTCCTGTAATTGTAGAAGCATATAAAAAGGGAATACGAACTTTTGATGTAGAAAAAGCCTATCAAATGATGAAAAAAACAATGTTAGGCACGGAAAGAGGATTGGAATTTTATAATAAATATGGCTTTATCCCTTGTGATAAATATGACGAATCGGTTACCGTAACCTTAGAGTATGCTTATGATGATTGGTGTATTGCGCAAATGGCAAAAGAACTTGGTAAAGAGGAAGATTACGAGACTTTTATGAAACGTTCTAAGGCTTATTTACATCTCTTTGATAAAGAAACAAAGTTTATGCGAGGTAAATTTGTAGATGGAACTTGGAGAACTCCTTTTGACCCTAAACATTCTAACCATAGAGAGGCTACCGACTACACCGAAGGGAATGCTTGGCAACATAGTTGGTTTGTGCTTCACGATGTAGAGGGCTTTATGGGGCAGTTTAAGGATAAAGAAGACTTTAATACGCATTTAGAAAAATTATTTACAGAAAGTTCAGAAATAACAGGCGATAACGTTTCGGCAGACATTACAGGATTGATAGGGCAATATGCGCACGGAAATGAACCAAGCCACCATATTGCATATTTATTTAACAAATCGGGGCAACCACATCGTACGCAGTATTGGGTAAATGAAATTTTGCAAACACAATATAACACCACCCCAAATGGAGTTAGTGGCAATGAAGACTGCGGGCAGATGTCAGCTTGGTATATTTGGAGTTCCTTAGGTTTTTATCCTTTTAACCCTGTTAGTACGCAGTACGAAATAGGAAGACCGATATTTGATAAGGCTAAAATTAATCTTCCTAACGGAAAGAAATTTACTATAATTGCAAATAATGTTTCCAAAAATAATATGTATATTCAATCTATAACACTCAATGGAGAAAAATTGAATAGAACATTTATCACAGATGAAGAAATAAAAGCAGGAGGAGAATTAATCTTTGAAATGGGAGATAAACCCTTATTATAAATAGAAAAGTAATAGAATAGAAAGCATCATTAAGAAATTTTTCCTAATGATGCTTTTATTTAAATAAAAAAATGTATCTTTGTGGTATGAAAAATTAAAAAAATAAGAAATGAAGACTTTTTTATTTTTATTGTTTCCGCTATATTTATTTTCACAAGAGATAAATTATGGACTAAAAGGAGGTATAACCAACACAGCACTTATTGCTAATAAAGATGACAGCAGTATTACTACCTATCCGCTTCCTTCTTTTTATGTAGGAGGTTATGCAGAATATAAAGTACGAAAAAATAGCTTTCAAGTAGATGTATTATATGAAAATAATCTCTTCCGAGTAAGAAATACGTATTTTAGCAGAAGAGATAATTACAGAATTTGGTATCCAGACTATCGAAAAAATATATCTATCCATAAAATAGCCTTACCATTATCATATAAAATACATTTTACAAGAAGATTTGCATTATCAATGGGAGAAATAACTGATTTTAGGTTATATACTCGTTCCAAATCCGACCAAAATACTTCTTTATACGACTATGAAGATGCTTTTGGTTCTATTAATGGTACGAATAACATTTCTTCTTTATTAAAACCAATAGATGTAAGTATATTTGTAGGGGTAAATTTGTATTTTAGCCAACGTTTTTTTGCTGATGCAAGGCTAAGTTTCTCAACCATAGATATGTTAAAATCGCCAGAATATAATTATACAAATGTGAGGTTTAATATTGGCTTTAATTATCGTTTAAATAATCATAAAATTAAATTAAAAAAAGAAAAAGAATAACAACAATGGAGAAAAATATAACAAAAAATCCTTTATTAGAAAAAAGTACATTGCCATATGGCGCACCCGATTTCTCAAAAATAAAAGACGAACACTATAAAGAGGCGTTGGAAGAAGGAATGAGGCTACAAAAGGAGTATGTACAAAAAATTATAGAAAATAAAGAAATACCAACCTTTGAAAATACAATAATCGCCTTAGAAAGAAGCGGAAAAGAACTAAGAAGTGTAAGTAATATCTTCTTTGGGATAACAAGTGCAAATACCAATGAAACGTTAAAAGGCATACAAAAAGAAATTTCGCCCAAATTAGCCGCACATAGAGATGTTATTTTCTTAAATGAAGAATTATTTCAAAAAGTAAAAACGATTTATGAGCAAAGAAAGGAATTGCAATTAGATTCCGAATCTAATAGACTAATAGAATACTATTACGATAGTTTTATTCTCAGTGGAGCAAACCTTTCCAAAGAGCAAAAAGAAGAATTAAAACAGATAAATGAAGAATTAGCGAGCTTAACGAATGATTTTAATCAGAATACATTAGAAAATTGTAAAGAAAATGCGCTAATTATTACCAATGAAGAAGAATTGGAAGGGCTAACCAAAGAAGAAAAAGAATTATTACTACAAAAAGATGGCTCTTGGCGAATACCTTTGCTAAATACTACCCAACAACCTTTATTTATTTCCTTAAAAAATAGAAAAACAAGAGAAAAATTATTTGAAAAATCTTGGAATAGGGCAGTGTCTGGGCAGTATTCTACAACAAATATTATAACTTCTATTGCTAAACTAAGAGCTAAAAAGGCAAATTTATTAGGATATAATAATTATGCAGAATGGTCTTTACAAAAAACAATGGCTAAGACCACCGAAGTAGTATTTAAATTTATGGAAGAACTTTTGCCTATTGCAACGAAGAAAGTAAAGAAAGAAGCAGAAGAAATAAAGAAAATAATACTTTCCGAAGGAGAAGAAGTACCGCAAAAAATAGCCCCTTATGACTGGGATTATTATGCAGAAAAGGTAAGAAAACAAAAATATGACTTAGATGAAAGCCAAATAAAGCCTTATTTTGAGTTATTTAATGTTTTAGAGAATGGAGTATTCTATGCGGCAACCAAACTATACGGAATAACCTTCCGAAAACGAGAAGATATCCCCGTATATCACCCAGATGTGGTTGTATATGAGCTATTAGAAGAGTCAGGAGAGGCATTGGGGTTATTCTATGGTGATTTTTTTGCAAGAGAAACGAAAAAAGGAGGTGCTTGGATGAGCAGTTTTGTAACCCAAACGAAACTTTTAGGACAAAAACCTGTTATTTATAACGTTTGTAACTATACAAAACCTATTGGAAACGCTCCCGCACTACTTTCATACAGCGAAGTAGAAACGTTATTTCACGAATTTGGACACGCATTGCACGGATTTTTTGCCAACCAAGAATATCCTTCACTTTCAGGTACTGCCGTAGCTCGTGATTTTGTAGAATTTCCTTCACAATTTAATGAAAATTGGACTTTATATCCTGAAATTTTAAAAAACTATGCTTTTCATTATCAAACAAAGGAAATAATACCTGAAAAGTTACTTGAAAAGATAAAAAATGCTTCTATTTTTAATCAAGGATATGCTTTTACCGAAGTTTTAGCTGCTGCTTACTTAGATATGAAGTGGCATACGCTTTCCACTGCGGAAAATATAGAAAATATAGACCAATTTGAACAAGAAACACTAAAAGATTTTCCGTTAGAAGTGCCACCTCGCTACCGTTCTACTTACTTTTCTCATATATTTGGAGGCGGATACGGTGCAGGATATTATTCCTATCAATATTCAGAAATGTTAGACCACGATGCTTTCAATTGGATAGAAGAAAACGGCGGAATAACTCGTGAAAATGGGCAACGATTACGAGAATTAATCCTTTCCAAAGGGAATACCGAAGATTATCAACAAATGTATGAAAAATTTCGTGGAGGAATGCCAACTATCACTCCACTACTGAAAGCACGAGGCTTAGAATAAAATAAAAATCATCTTAAAAACCATTTTAAAGTAGTTTAGAATGGTTTTTTTATGTAAAAAATTGTAATTTTGCAAAATAATATTTTATTTGAAAATAAAAACTTATGAATAAAAAAATATACGTAACGGATTTAGGCACAAAGGATTATAAAGAAACTTGGGACTACCAAGAAGACATATTTAATTCCATAATAAAGACAAAAAATATAAATAGAGAAAAAGAACATAAAGAACTCACTCCCAATTATTTACTATTTGTAGAGCACCCCAATGTTTATACATTAGGAAAGAGTGGAAAATATTCGCATTTGCTTATTCCCGAAGAAGAATTGGCAAAAAAAAATGCTACGTTTTATAAAATTGATAGAGGTGGAGATATAACCTATCACGGACCAGGACAAATTGTAGGCTATCCTATTTTAGATTTGGATAATTTTTTTACAGATATTCATAAATATTTACGTTTTTTGGAAGAAGTAATTATCAGAACCTTAGCAGATTATACAATAAAAGGAGAGCGCAGCCCAGGAGAAACAGGTGTTTGGATAGATGTAGGAACGCCATTCGCTCGTAAAATTTGTGCAATGGGTGTGCGAGCTTCTCGTTGGGTAACAATGCACGGATTTGCATTTAACATTAATGCAGATTTGTCTTACTTTGATTATATTATTCCGTGCGGAATAGCTGATAAAGCCGTAACTTCGTTAAATCAAGAATTAGGAAAAAATATTCCGCTTGAAGAAGTAAAAACGAAAATTAAATATCATTTTGCGGAAATATTTGAGGCAGAATTAATAGAGCAAAACTAAGATAAAATTATTTTTTTTGTTAAAAAAACGACAACAAAAGTAATATTTTTCTAAAAAAAATTAATTTATACTAAAAAATATTTGTAAAATAAAAAAATAGTTGTACTTTTGTACCTTAATATTTTATTTTTAATATAGAAAAAATTATGAGATTAACAAAACCAGTGTTTTATATTGCTTCTGCCTTATTATTGGCAAGCTGTGGTGGTTCTTCAAAAATTGCTAAATTACCATTAGAAACAACCAGCGGAGTTTTTATTCCAAAAACTTCGGAAAGACCAACAGAAGATGAACTAAAAGTATGGCCTCACCAAGACCTTCTTACAACGGGATATCCTGGTATTAGCCTTCAAAAAGCATATGATATTTTAAAAGGAAGAAAATCTGAAAAAGTAATCGTAGGGGTTATTGATTCAGGTATTGATATTAATCACGAAGATTTAAAATCGGTTATTTGGACAAATCCAAAAGAAATACCAGGGAATGGAATTGATGATGACAAAAATGGTTATGTAGATGATATTCACGGCTGGAATTTCTTAGGAGATATTTCTGAAGAAAATTTGGAATATGTTCGTATTATTAAATCAGGAGACACTTCTAATCCTGATTATCAGAGAGCTTTACAAAAATACGAAAGCGAAATAAATGAAGCAAACCAAAGTTTAGAGTATTTTGACCAATTGGGGCAAGCTATCGTAAAAGCAGACCAACATATAAAAAATAAATTAGGAAAAGATACATACACAATTGAAGATCTTCAAGCCATTACAGTTTCTCCTTCGGATAAAGAAACACAAGATGCTGTAAGGCTTACAGGATTTTTAATTGATAGATTTGGAAACGTACAAGACGGAAAAACAGAACTTAGCGAAGGAAAAAAACATTACGAAACAAAGTTAAAATATCATTTAAATAAAGAAGCTAATTTCCGTGCTGTTTTAGGAGATAATCCAAATGATATTAATGATAAATATTATGGTAATAATAATGTAATTGGGCCAGTTTTAGATGGTTCTTTACACGGAACTCACGTAGCGGGAATTATTGGGGCTGTTAGAAATAATGGAATAGGAATGGACGGAGTAGCGGATAATGTAGCTATTATGGCAGTTCGTGCTGTGCCAGATGGTGATGAGTATGACAAAGACATTGCTCTTGCTATTCGCTATGCGGTAGATAATGGAGCGAAAGTGATTAATACAAGTTTCGGGAAAGCGTTTTCTCCTAACAAACAATGGGTGTATGATGCTATAAAATATGCAGCTTCCAAAGACGTTCTTATTGTAAATGCAGCAGGAAACGATTCTAAAAATATAGATACAGACCTTACTTTCCCAGATGATAATATCAATGGAGTAGAATATGTAAATAATATGATAACTATCGGGGCTTTGAATTATGAATATTCAGAAAAATTGATAGCAGAATTTTCTAATTATGGAAAAAATAACGTAGATATTTATTCTCCTGGTGTTAAAATTTATTCCACAGTTCCAGATAATAAATATAGATTTTTACAAGGAACATCTATGGCTTCACCAGAAGTGGCAGGTATAGCAGCTCTTATCCGCTCTTATTTCCCTAAATTGAAAGCCGCAGAGGTAAAACAAATCCTTATGGAATCAGGAGTTGTGCCTTACGTAGGACAAGTTATTATTGGAGAAGAGCAGAAAAATAAAATCCCTTTCAGCGATGCTTCAAAATCTGGAAGAATAGCGAATGCTTATAATGCAGTTATTTTAGCCGCTAAAAAAAGTAAGTAATTTTAGATATTTTGTATAGTCAAAACCTCACTTTATTAGGAGTGGGGTTTTATTTTTATAAAACATAAAATATTGATTTTTAGTGTTTTATAAGAAATCATTATAAATAAATATTAAAATAAAATTAAAAAAGTATAGTATTGATTACAAAATTTTTACTTTTGTACCCAAACACAATTTTCTATGGAAGAAAAAGTAACTCCTTATAAAGATTCAGAAAAAGGAAAAAAAGAACAAGTGCAAGGAATGTTTGACAGTATTTCCAACTCATATGACGACCTTAATAGAGTAATGACAATGCGTTTGGATATTTCTTGGCGAAAAAATGTTCGTAAAAAAGTAGCCGAAATACAACCGCAAAAAATATTAGATGTAGCCACAGGAACAGGAGATTTGGCAATAGAACTCACTAAAATTCCTCAAACTCATATCACTGGGTTAGACCTTTCAGAAGGAATGCTATCCGTTGGGAAGAAAAAAGTAGCCGACCTAAATTTGTCTTCTCGTATAGAAATGGTACTTGGTGATAGCGAAAAACTTCCTTTCCCTGACGCTACTTTTGACGCAGTTACGGTGTCTTTCGGAGTTCGTAATTTTGAAGATTTGGAGAAAGGGCTTACAGAAATTCTTCGTGTTCTTCGCCCAAATGGGAGACTAGTCATTTTAGAAACTTCTGTACCAACCAAATTCCCTTATAAACAAGGATATAAAATTTATACTCAATTTTTTGTACCTTTGATGGGGAAATTTTTAGCAAAAAATAAGACAGCTTATGCTTACTTGTCAGAATCTGCTTCCAAATTTCCTTTTGGTAAAAAATTTGCAGATATTTTGTCTAAAATCGGATTTTCAAAAGTTCAGTTTAAACCTCAAACCTTAGGAGTAGCTACTATTTATATTGCTGATAAATAATATATTATGAAAAAAATATTGATTTTATTTTTTATTTTTATAACGAATTTTATTTCTGCCCAGCCTATTGTAAATTTAGAATATTTTGATAATAATAAATTACAATGGGGGTATTATTTTGGGCTGAATACGATGGATTTTAAATATAAATATAACGAATTTGATTATAACACCGCAAATACAAATTTATTTGATGCACAAACTAAAAAAACAACAGGTTTTAACGTTGGTTTAACAGGAGATATTCGCCTTATTGAGCATTTGAATTTAAGATTTGAACCAGGTTTAGTTTATAACAAAAGAGAAGTTTATTTTCCTGGTTTTGAGAAAGATACAGATAAAATAAGAGAAGTAAATTCTACTTATATTTATATGCCTTTACTTATAAAATATGGCACAAAACGCTGGTATAATGTAAAGCCCTATATTACAGGAGGAGCTTCTATGGTTATAAATTTGAGTTCCAATCATAAGTTAAATGTGGATAATTCTGAGAATAAATTTAGAACAGTGCAAAATGTTTTTTTCTATGAATTGGGCTTCGGGATTGATTTTTACACGCCTCATTTTCGCTTTTCGCCATCTATTCGTGGTTTATTTTCCATAAATAATGAATTAATTCCAGATAAAGACCCCAATAGCCGTTGGACAGGAAATTTAAAAGGAATTTTTACACGAGGATTTATGATAAATTTAACTTTTGAGTGAAAAATAAACAACAAAATTAAGAAAATATTTTATTTTATTCTATTGAAAATCAATGTGTTTTAAAATAAAATTTAATTTTTTCTACTTTTTTTTTGATATTTCAGTTTTTTAAACGAAATTTACACCAAATTTCAGAACATAATATAACGAATGAATAAAACTCTTGAACAATACGATGCGGTTATAGAAAAATGTAAAAGTCTGTTTATTAGCAAAATGAAAGATTATGGCAGTGCTTGGCGCATTTTGCGGTTACCATCACTTACAGATCAGATTTTTATAAAAGCGCAACGCATTCGTAGTTTGCAAGAAAATCAAATCCGTAAAGTAGATGAGGGGGAGGCTTCTGAGTTTATCGGAATTATAAATTATTCTGTGATGGCGCTTATTCAGTTACAAAAGGGAATTGCTATACAGCCAGACCTTAATGTAGAACAAGCAGTGCCTCTTTATGAGGAAAAAATAATAGAAACACGTGAGCTTATGCAACGCAAAAACCACGATTACGGCGAGGTTTGGCGAGATATGCGAGTGAGTTCTATCACCGATTTGATTTTACAAAAAATATTGAGAATCAAGCAAATAGAAGATAATAAAGGAAAAACAATAGTTAGCGAAGGAATACAAGCAAATTATCAGGATATGATAAATTATGCTGTTTTTGCATTAATTCTTTTAAATGAAAACAATAAATAATTTAATAAAAAGTAAATGAGAATTTTAACTCAAATAATTCGTATTTTTGTAGGTATAATATTCATTATCAGTGGGTTTGTTAAACTAATAGACCCAATGGGCTTCTCTTTCAAAATGGAAGAATATTTTGCAAAAGATGTATTGAATATGCCTTTTTTCATACCTTACGCACTTGTTATAGCTATTGCCGTTGTAGTTTTTGAATTAGTACTTGGGGTGATGCTTTTGGTAGGCTATAAAAAGATTTTTACAATTTTGTCATTATTTATTTTAACTGTATTTTTTGGATTTTTAACGTTTTATTCAGCGTATTTTAATAAAGTTACCGATTGTGGTTGTTTTGGCGATGCGATAAAATTCACTCCTTGGCAGTCTTTTCTTAAAGATATGGTACTTTTAGCCTTAGTTGTGGTTTTATTACCTAATATGAAATATATTCAACCTATTACCAAAGGGAAATTACCAATGTACATAACGAGTATAGCGTTGGTTGCTTGTTTTGGGCTTACTTATTACACACTCAATCATTTGCCTATAATAGATTTTCGGGCGTATAAAGTAGGAGTAAATATACAAAAAGGAATGGAATTTCCAGAAGATGCTCCAAAGCCTATTTTTGATTATTATTGGACGTTTAATGTAGAAGGGAAAGAACAAACTATCGTTACGCAAGGTGCTTATCCTGAGGTAGATGGAAGTTTTTTGCGTGTAGAAACAAAAGAAGTTTCTAAGGGGTATGTGCCTCCTATCCACGATTTTTCTATTGAAAAAGATGGAGAAGATTTTACACAAGCACTTCTTAATGAGCCTAAATTATTAATGATTATTTCTTATGATTTGCAAAAAGCAAATTTAGAGGCTTTTAAAACAATTAAAGTATTGACAGACAAGGCTTTAAAAAATGGTTATAAAGTAATAGGAATGACAGCTTCTGTGGAAGAAGCCATACCAATTGTTCAAAAATATGAACTCAATTTTGATTTTTATTTTACAGACCAAACTACTCTTAAAACGATGATTCGTTCCAATCCTGCTATTATTCGTTTAGAAAAAGGAACAATTATGCAAAAAGCTAATTATAATGATGCTAATAAAATAAATTTGTAGAATGAAGCAACAAAAAGAAGAAACTTCTTTCCTTTATCATTTAGAGGTATTGCGTTGGCATATTATTCGTTCCATAATAGCCATTACGATTATTGGTATTTTAGCTTTTTTCTTGAAAAATTATATTTTCAAGTATATTATTCTTTCTCAAACACAAGGAGATTTCCCTACGTATGAATTTTTCTGTAAATTAGGACAATTTTTTGGTTCAGAATCTGATTTTTGCCAAGAAACGTTACCTTTGCAAATTCGTAACCGTACAATGACAGGGCAGTTTTCTGCGGCAATGTGGACTTCTTTTTGGGTCGGTTTTATCGTTGGTTTCCCTTACTTAATGTATGAAATGTGGCGATTTATTAGCCCAGGACTCTATGAAAATGAACGAAAAATAGCTCGTGGTTTCATAGGGGTTACTTCTCTTTTATTTTTTATCGGTATTTTATTTGGTTATTTTATTGTTTCGCCTTTGGCTATTCATTTCTTTGCTACATTCTCCGTAGTGGGTGGCAATCAAATGATTATCAATATGATAGACTTAGAATCGTATATAGAAACCCTTCGCTCTTCGGTTATCTCTTGCGGAGTAATTTTTGAACTGCCCGTAATTATTTATTTCTTGGCAAAATTAGATCTTATTTCTGCTGATTTTATGAAAAAGTACCGAAGACACGCTATCGTTCTGACCCTTTTGGTGGCCGCAATCATCACTCCACCAGATGTTTCGAGCCAAATCATCGTTTCTATACCTATATTATTATTGTATGAATTGAGTATTTATGTATGTAAATATGTCCAAAAAAATAAACTAAAAGAGGAAATAAATTAAAATTTGAATATATTTTAGAAATGGATTTCACATCGTATCTTAATCAACTGCCCAGTTGGTTAGAACTAAAAAAAATTTGTAAAGGGCAAGCCGTGTTAGATTGGATAATCTGCGGGCAAGAGTTTGAAACTTATCACCGATACGCCAAAAGCGACCAAGAAGAATACGAAGGTAACGAAGCCCGCGTAGGATTCAACTTTGAAGACGAAGACGGTCCTTCTTTGCATTTGTACTTCACCGACAAAGGTTGCCTTATTGTCCCTAGCGAATGCGAAGACTACCAAAGTGCTAAACCAGATTTCTACAAACGTATCCCGAAGGAGTTTCAAGCATTTTTTAAGAAAAATTATTCCGATAAGCAAGTGCCTTTTGTCTTTTATGCCTTAGAAAAACAGAATTGGCAAATGGAAACTAATTTTGAAACCGATGAAGAAATATTCACTCTTGGGCATTTGACTGCCGATGCCGACTTCTATAAAGATTGGGCTACGATTTTCTTCGGGGAAGAGTCCGAGTTCCTTAATGACGATGCCGACTCTCATACCATCACAGAAATTTATAACGGAAAAGTCCTTACCGAACCAATGGTACTTTCCTTAGTCAATAAAGTAGAAGACTGGCTCTTTTTAGAAAATGAGCTTAGCAATATGCCTTATCGCTTTGATTTTTAATAATATACAGCAAAACTCAATAACAAATCGTCTTAACTAATATTATTTTTAGCTATAAAAAATGAAGAATAATATTAGCTCCAAAGATTTACGTTTGCTATTGAGTTTTGTTTTTATAAACTAAAAAAAGTTAAACATTTTAATGAAATAATTCTACTTCTACCTATTATTTTTTTAGTAGATAGATAGAGGAATCATCATAAACTAAAACGTTATGAAAAAGTTACGAGCAGAAAATATCGTCAAGACCTACAAAGGGAGAAAGGTAGTAAAAGGCGTTTCCTTAGAGGTAAATCAAGGAGAAATTATTGGGTTATTAGGACCAAACGGAGCTGGAAAAACTACTTCCTTCTATATGATTGTGGGGCTGATAAAGCCAAACAGCGGACATATATATCTCGATAGAACAGAGATAACTAACTTCCCGATGTACAAGCGAGCGCAACACGGTATTGGCTACCTTGCACAAGAGCCAAGTGTGTTCCGAAAGCTCAGCATAGAGGATAATATCCTTTCTGTCCTACAACTAACGAAGTTATCCAAGAAGGAACAACTATATAAGATGGAGTCCCTTATTGATGAGTTTAACCTTGGACATATCCGAAAGAATAGGGGAGACCTACTTTCAGGAGGAGAAAGACGCCGAACGGAGATAGCCAGAGCTCTTGCTACCAGCCCTGACTTTATTCTACTCGACGAACCCTTTGCAGGTGTAGACCCTATTGCGGTAGAAGATATACAAAACATTGTGTTTCAGCTGAAAAACAAGAATATAGGGATACTAATCACAGACCACCGCGTAGAGGTTACCCTACCCGCAACCGATAGAACCTACCTAATGTATGAGGGTGGCATACTAAAAGCGGGCTTACCAGAAGAGCTTGCCTACGACCCTATGGTGCGCGAAGTTTATCTCGGGCAGAATTTTGAACTGAAAAAGCATACCTTTAATTAGTAAAAACTTTTAAAATGAGCAACTTATTAGGAAAAGCAATCCAAGATTATTATACCAACCATAACCCGCAAGATATACAAACCGAAACCGATATATCAGAATTAGATACTCTACCCATAGAGTATCTTTTTCGTTATTATGAGCAGATGCCTAAAATAGAGCAAAAGGCTATGCAATTGGCTTACGGCAAAGTCCTCGATGTAGGCTGTGGTGCAGGCGCACACTCTTTGTACCTACAAGAAAAAGGTTTAGCGGTTACCGCAATAGATATTTCTGAGGAAGCAATAAGCGTATGCCAACAGCGAGGAGTAGCAGATGCAAGGTGTATTAATATTTTGCAGATGGAAGGAAAGTTTGACACCATCTTATTACTAATGAATGGTATAGGAATAGGAGGGAAGTTACAATTTATAGATATTTTACTCACAAAGTTAAAGGAATTGTTATCCGCTAATGGACAAATTTTGCTGGATTCATCAGATATTATTTATATGTTTGACCAAAATGAAGATGGTAGCTACGATGTTCCGATGCTACACGATTATTATGGAGAGGTAGAATACACATTGCACTATAAGGGCAAAACAGAGCATACCCATTGGTTGTATATAGATTATAATACCTTACAGAATGCAGCAGTTGCCAACGATTTGCATATAGAATTACTTTATGAAGGAGAAAACTATGATTATTTAGCTCGGCTAACACATCGTAAATAAAAAAATTTATAAAAAATAATATAAATAAGTACTTTATTTAATAGAAGTACTAAAAAAAGTCAGTTAGGATTACCTTTCTGACTTTTTTGTTTTTAAAATATTTTATTTTTAATAGATAAATGGATATAAAGTAATAAATGTAAATAGTTTTTTTTATATCTTTATAAAAAAAGTTAGCAAT
>JAUMUT010000001.1:0-4401 GCA_030530525.1 Capnocytophaga sp.
ACTATTAGGTTACCTACTTTGTCATTATAAAGTGATAAACTACACTATTAGGTCGCCTACTTTGTCATTATAAAGTACTAAAACTACTCTTTACTTTTATTGCTACTTCTATTTAAAAGTCCGTTTTTCAGGAAGAAATACGTAGTTTCGTAAGCGGAAATACATTCCTTCATTAGTTTTTCATCAGGATTATGTATTTTTAGCTGTTGATAAAACAACGGATTTTCTGCCGATGGCTGTTCTGCCTCTAGTTTTATCTCGTATTGTATCTGCTCTCTTAGCGGTTTGATAATAGAAAGAAATTGCGGGGTAAGGTAGCCCAACTCTCGGTAGGTAGCAATATACGCTCTTGGCGAATACGTACCGCTAAAAATATCCTGACCTAAAAATCGGCTTTCGTAATTAAAATTGAGTAACCCCATTACCGTTGGCATTACATCTATTTGAGAGACAAGGGTATCCACTAATTTATGTTCTAAGAAGTCCGCATAAATAAGACACGGAATACGATACCTATCCAAAGGCAATTCGGTACGCCCCGCACTAGATGCGCAATGGTCGGCAACGATAACAAAAATGGTATCCTTGAACCACGATTCTTTTTTAGCCAATTCAAAGAATAGTTTTAGCGAATAATCGGTGTATTTTACTCCGCCGTTGCGAGACTTAGCCGTACCAGGAATATCTATACGACCGTCGGGATAGGTAAAAGGTCGGTGATTGCTTACTGTCATCCAATGGTTAAAGAAAGGTTTGCCTGTTTTCGCTTGTGCATTCATCTCCTTTATTGCTTTACGCGCCATATCCTCATCACTTACGCCCCAGATGTTGGCAAAAGTAATTTCCTCTGGTGTAAAATTGTCTCTATCTACAATCTCATAGCCATTCCCGCCAAAAAAGTCTTTCATATTATCAAAATAGCTATACCCCCCGTAGAGATATTTTATGCTATACCCTTTAGATTGGAAAACGCTCCCTGTGGTAAATTTGTCCTTGTTGTCTTTGCGTTTTACTATACTCTCGCCTGGTGTGGGAGGTACGCATAGGGTAAGTGCCTCTAAGCCTCGCACAGTTCGGTTACCCGTAGCGTATAGATTGGTAAAGAAAATACTCTTTTGTGATAAGCTATCTAAGAACGGAGTAATGCCCTCTGTATTACCGAAAGCAGCCATAAACTCGGCTGACATACTTTCTACCGAAATAAGTACTACATTCTTATGTTGTTCTGGTTCATTACTTTTTATAGAGAAAGGAAAATTTTTATAAGGTATATAAATATCTTCTATTTTGGTAGTATCCAAAGGAATAACTTCTTCTATAAAATTATTCATAAAGATATTTTTTGCTTCCGCTTCGGGGAGAGTGGGATAGAATTGGAAGAAATCTAACTCGCTATGGGTAAAAGCATAATAAAATTTATATACCCCGTTGGCGCGTATCTCTTGGACAAATACATTGTTGGACTTCCATTCGTCTAACTTGGGGGTAACCCATAGGCTTATGCCAAACAACGCAAGGAAAGCACCTAACAGAATGCCCTTTTGTTGTAGATTGGGCAAAGAATAGAGTTCTTGTTTTGTTTTCTTATAAAGGAAAAAGGTTAGGGCAAGTACTACCACCAATATTGCGGAGAATAGCGGTATAACAGGGTAGCTCTCCATAATATTCCCGATAACCTCCGTAGTATAAATTAGGTAATCTACCGCAATGAAATTGTAGCGTATCCCGAATTCGTTCCAGAAGAAATATTCGCTAACGGCATTCATTACGATAGCGAAAGTATAGATAAACAAGGTAAGGAAATAGAGTACGTTACGTATTTGCTTGCGCCATTTCTTTAAGAAAAGTAGCAAAGCGAAACAAAGGGTTTTGAACCCAAAGAAATATAAGGCGATTTCTTCTACCGAGCCTCCGTATTGATAAAAAATGTTATTAGGCACGAATTGGATATATGCCAAGAGTAAAACCATAGCCCCGAAGATAATATATCCGTATGGGCTTTTATACTTGCTATCGGATATAAAAAGGAAGTACAGGGCTAATATACTACTTGCCAGAGTGATAATAAAAACATCAGACAATGCTCCTACCAATAGCATACTGATGACCTCCCAAAGGGAAAAGGAGGTAGTGGTGATAGGGTGCCACATAAAAATTATCCTCAGGATAAAAGAAATAAGTAGATACAACCCGCCAAGGTATAGGAAAGGTTTAGTTTTGCTTAGGAATGTGTTCATATATCTAATTTTTGTTGCAAAGATACTTATTTTTTTGGATACTAAATAAAAAAAAGGCTATCTTTTCAGATAACCTCGTTATATTTTTGTTAAATTATGGTTCGGAAAAAATATCGGCAGTATTCACTTTCAGTTCTGGGAACTTTTCCGAATGAATATATTCGCCTTCTACGACGGGGGCTAAGCCTATATATTTTCCGTCTTTTAGTACATAGATATGAATTACCTTTTCGGAAGGAACAACGACCCAATACTCCAACACGCCCGAAGCTTCGTATATTTCGTATTTGTTTTTCATTTCCTTGCGAGAATTGCCTGGCGATAGTATTTCAATGATAAGGTCGGGCGCACCGAGGCACCCTCTTTCGTCTATTTTTTCGGGGTCGCAGATGATGCAAAGGTCGGGCTGTACTACGGTATGGATAGCATCTCCTTGCTCGTTCTGTGCGGGGATACGCACGTCAAAGGGGGCGGCAAATACTTGGCATTTTTTATTCTTAAAATAAGAATATAATTCCCCTGATAGGTGCATAGATACTCTTTGATGAGCCAAAGCTGGAGCGGGGCTCATCTTGAAAATTTTTCCTTTGAGGAGTTCTACGCGTTCTTGTAGTTTCCAGAGGAGATAATCGGCATAGGTGTAAGTACCATTTAGGTTTAGCTGTTGAAGGTTGGTAATTGGGTGCATAGTGGGTTTATTTTTGTTGCAAAGATACTTATTTTTTTGGATAAAAAAACTCCTTAGCGTAAAAACTAAGGAGCTGTGGTGTTATTGTATAGGTTTTAAATTAAAGTATTTTTATGGGAAACTAATTTTTATTGAATCTTGGCAATTTAATGTCTTTGTATAATTCAATTTTGTAGGGGGAAACAAGTGTCCCGATTGTTGTTCTATTTTTATTGTGTGAGTTCCTATTAGTGCATCTACGGATAATTCTGCTTTGCCTTTAATAGTGTATGTTTTTACACCTAATGATATTGTATAAGGATTTGTTGATGAATTATAAAATACAAATTTCCCTGTACTTGGTTTTATTACAGTTGGAGGAACTATATCTTCGTTTTTAAAAGAAGAAACATTTATCTTTTTTTCTATGTTTTGGCAAGCAGTTGTTGCTGTATAAGAAACTTCTCCTTCTGCATCAGAAACTTCAAAAACAACTTCTCCAAATTCATCTGTATACTTAACCTCTCCATTAAGAGAAACTCTAACTCCTGATACATAATTTCGTTCAGAATCAACAAATGGTATTGTTAATTTTTTCTTTACTGCTCCTAAATCTACATTAAGTGTGCTACAATCACCTTTTGCTGTTATTGGAATTTCTCTAAAAGGAAGAGCATCTGTTACGTTTTTATATAATTTGATTGTATGATTTAGATAATTACTTGCATCAGACAAAATACTAGGAACAAATTCTTTTTTATATGTTGTCCCATCAATTAAAAACTCTTTTTTTGATTCATAGTCAAATTGTATGTAAATAGATTCCCCTAAATTATTATTTATATTAACATAGGATAATTTATCCACACGAACAGAATGTGTATCTGTTAAGCCTTCTATATATTTTCTCACTTTTATCTTTGCTTTTCCTTCCTCTATCTCTATTATATTAGAAATACAATTTTCGTGAGTTGCCTCAACATAATACTCTCCTTCGTCCAGAATATTATCAAAAGTAACTTTTCCTTCTTGATTTGTAATTCCAGAAGCTACTTTATTTTTTTTGTTTTTCAAGTCTTCTTCTGTTTTATATAAACTAACATTAATCCCTGTGGCTAACTCTGCTTTATCACTATTAAATAAAATTTTACTTGTACCAAAAGAATAATTTGTTTGTATTTCTAATAATGATTTTTTTTGCAATTCACTATTATTGTCGTCTTTACTACACCCAGCTACGATAGCTCCCGCTACCAATAACGAATAAAATATTTTTTTCATATAACTTAATTAAAAAATTTATTTGTTTATTATTATTTACATTTTGTTTTGCCCTTCGGATAGCATATTTTTACGTTTTTTATTCTAATTTTTTATAAAATAAAAAAGCAAGCCCACCACAGAGGTTATCCGTAGTCGGTTTGCTTTTTACTATTTTTTATGTAATTTTTTTTTAATTTTACTCATTTTTAAGAAAAGGATTGCAGTTGAGGTGGG
>JAUMUT010000001.1:4411-211831 GCA_030530525.1 Capnocytophaga sp.
CGGCTTACAAAGATACTGAAAATAAATGAATTACGCAAGGAAAAATCAAAAAAAGACAACCCCACATAGCTATTTTCTTCTTCTTTTTGCAAAGAGAAATTTTTACTAAATATACTTGGTGAGGCTGTCATTTTATTTTTGCATTATGTTAAAACTCGGCGCAAATTTAGGTAATATTTATAATAAATAAAAATATTAAATGTTAAATTTTTTACCTTCTTTAAAATAATTGCTTTTAACAAAATTTCTTATTTTTTATAGAATTTTATAATCAATTCCTGCTTCGGTGAGTTTTTCCAATACCGAGTCGTCTTCGCGGTCTATTCGTATTTTATATTTTCGGGAATTCATTTGTACTTCGGTTATTTTATTTTCTTTTTTAGAGAATAAAATAAATTCTACGTCTTTTGTGGCGTTGGGTTCGTTAAATATTTCCTGAAAAAATACTTTTTTTGCTTCATCAATGGTAGAAACATCTAAATTAATGCGTATTTTTTTAATATTTTGCTCTAAAACTTCGGAAAGTGGAGTTACACTAACGAAATTTATACGCGGTTTGCCTACTTGTTGTGTAGTTCGGTTGATAAAGCCTGGCATAATTTGCATTTTCAGATATACAAAATTATTTTGAGAGAAATTAGTTCTTAATTTTCTATAATCTTCTCCGTAAAGATTGAACTGAAATTCGCCTTGATAGTCTTCTATTGCAAATTTGCCCCAGCCGTCTCCTTTGTTAGAAATCAAATGCTCTACTTTGGTGATAATTCCTGCAATTCGTACTTCTTTATTTACCCATTCTTCTAAATTTTGCAACTTATCGGAAGTAGTGTTACAGAAAAGCTGAAAAACGTTTTTAAAATCATCTAACGGATGCGAAGAGATGTAAAGCCCCACTACTTCTTGCTCACGTTTTAGCCTTTCCAAAACGCTCCATTCTTGGCATTTGGGAGCGGGTGGCGCAGGTATGGCTATTTCTTCGGCATCGCCAAAAAGGCTCAATTGTATAGAGTTGGCACTTTCTTGGGCGCGGGCGGCGTTACGCATTATTTTTTCTAAATACGTGATGCTGTCATTGGCTTCTGTGTAAAAATATTGCGCTCTGTGAATGTCTTCAAACGAATCAAAAGCACCAGCCAGCACCAAGTTTTCAAACGCTTTTTTATTAGCCGATTTGAGATCAACTCGTTTTGCCATATCAAAAACGGAAGTGTAAGCCCCTGATTGTCTGTTTTGTACAATAGTTTCTACGGCAGATTTTCCTACGTTTTTTATTGCTCCCATACCAAAACGGATATGCCCTTGCTCATTAACAGTGAATTTGTATTCGGCTTCATTTACATCTGGGCTAAGTACTTTTATTCCTAATCTTTGGCACTCGGAAAGGAAAAAGCTAATCGTTTTAATATCATTCATATTATTAGAAAGTACGGCAGCCATATACTCGGCGGGGTAATTGGCTTTCAGGTAAGCCGTTTGGTAACCTACCCAAGCATAACAAGTAGAATGCGACTTGTTGAAGGCATAACTTGCAAATGCTTCCCAGTCTTTCCATATTTTTTCAAGAATGTCTTCGGGGTGGCCTTTTTCTTTTCCTCCATCAATAAATTTGGGCTTCATTTTAGCCAAAACATCTTTTAATTTTTTACCCATTGCCTTACGGAGCATATCGGCTTCCCCTTTGGTAAAACCTGCCAATTTTTGAGAGAGTAACATTACCTGCTCTTGATAGACGGTAATTCCGTAAGTTTCTTTCAGATATTCTTCCATATCGGCAAGGTCGTAAGTGATGGGCTCTATGCCGTGTTTTCGTTTAATAAAACTTGGAATGTATTCTATTGGTCCTGGTCGGTAAAGGGCATTCATCGCGATAAGGTCGGCAAAAACGGTAGGTTTTAGGTCACGCATATATTTTTGCATTCCGACAGATTCGTACTGGAACGTTCCGACAGTTTCGCCTCTTTGGAATAATTCGTACGTCTTTTTATCTTCCAAAGAAATGGCATCTATGTCCAAATCTATTCCGTGTCGTTTTTTTATGAGAGAAAGTGCATCTTTGATAATGGTGAGCGTACGCAAGCCAAGGAAGTCCATTTTCAACAATCCTGCACTTTCTGCCACAGAGTTATCAAATTGGGTAACCCAAAGCTCGGAATCTTTTGGGAGAGTTACAGGAACGAAATTTGTAATATCATCTGGCGTAATGATAACCCCACAGGCGTGGATACCTGTATTTCGGATAGAGCCTTCCAGAATGCGCGCCTGTTGTATCGTTCGTGCCGAGAGGTCATTCCCTTCGGCTATTGCCTTGATTTCGTATGCTTTGGAAACATCGTTGCCTAATTTTTCTTTTAGTTTTTCATCATCAAAAGAGAAAATTTTCTGTAAAGATAAATCGGGGATAAGTTTGGCTATTCTATCCGATTCGGATAATGGCAAATCCAACACGCGCGCCGTATCTCTAATAGAAGATTTGGCAGCCATTGTACCATAAGTGATAATTTGTGCTACTTGGTTTGCGCCATATTTGTTAATTACATATTCCAATACTTTTGCCCGTCCTTCATCTTCAAAATCAATATCAATATCGGGCATACTCACACGGTCAGGATTGAGGAAACGCTCAAAAAGGAGGTCGTACTCAATGGGGTCCATATTGGTAATTCCTAAACAATACGCCACTGCCGAGCCTGCTGCCGAACCACGCCCAGGTCCTACGGAAACCCCCATATTTCGGGCTGCGGTAATGAAGTCTTCCACAATAAGGAAATACCCAGGATAGCCCGTTTTTTCTATGATAGATAATTCAAAATCAAGACGTTCGCGTATGGTTTCATTTATTTCTTTATATTTTTTCTCTGCGCCTTTGTAGGTTAAATGCCGTAAATAGTTGTTTTCGCCTTTTTTCCCTGTTGGGTCGTCTTCTACTAAAAATTCTTTTGGAATATCAAATTTGGGCAATAAAACGGGCTGTGCTAACTCATAAGGTTCTACCTTGTCTATAATTTCTTTTATAGAAAAAATAGCCTCAGGAATGTCTTTAAAAAGCTCTTTCATTTGGTTTGCCGACTTGAAGTAATATTCTTCATTCGGAAGCCCGTAACGATAACCTCGCCCTGAACCTATCGGAGTGGCTTGCTTTTCGCCATCTTTAAGACATAATAAAATATCTTGTGCATTGGCATCTTTTTGGTGAATATAAAATGTATTATTTGCAGCTACTACATTGATATTGTGCTTTTTAGCTAATTCTATCATAACCGAATTGGCTCTGTTTTCATTTTCTTGGTCGTGGCGCATTAGCTCTATATAAAAATCTTCTCCAAACATTTCTTTCCACCAAATGAGAGCTTCTTCGGCTTGTCGTTCGCCTACATTCAATATTTTGGAAGGAATTTCGCCATTCAAATTCCCTGAAAGAACAATAAGGTCAGATTTGTATTGCTCAATAATTTTTTTATCAATTCGTGGCACATAATAATACCCTTGCGTATAGGCAATAGAAGCCATTTTCGCTAAATTATGGTATCCTTTTTTATTTTTTGCTAATATAACTATCTGATAACCATTATCTTTTGTTGATTTATTTAAATGATTTTCACAGACGTAAAACTCGCACCCCAAAATAGGTTTTATCAAAGGAATAGTGGCAGGCTCACCTTTTTCTTCGGCTTCGGCATTTTTAGCTTTGGCAGATTTGTTATGCGCCGAAATTTCTTTGATAAAAAGAAACGCCCCCATCATATTTCCTGTATCGGTAAGGGCAAGAGCAGGCATATTATTCTCTATCGTTGCCTTTATCAAACCAGAAATGGAAGAGGTAGATTGCAATACCGAAAACTGCGAATGATTATGTAAATGAGCAAAAGGAGCATCTGCTAAAAGTTTTTCATTTTCAGCAAGTTGTACTTCTGATATTTGAGATTGTGTTTTATTTTTTCTCTTATTTATCTTCTCCGATTCTTCTTTTAGGTTAATATGATGAAGACCTAAAAGCGGAATTTGGGTAGGATTATTTTTTTGAAAATTCGTAATATAATCCTGCGATATTTGTTCCGAAGAAAACCCTTCGCCTCTGCGAATAAGTTCAAAAAAACAGCGTGCGGTAGCCTCTACATCGGCAGTTGCGTTGTGTGCTTCGGCAAAAGGAACACCGAATAAAAATTGGTGCAATTCTGTCAGGGTAGGCAATTTAAATCGTCCGCCACGTCCGCCTGGTATTTTACAAAGTTCTGCCGTAATTTCGGTACAAGTATCCAACACAGGGAGCTTGGTCAAGTCATTTTCTATACCATAGCGATAAAATTCTGCTCCCATTATATTGATATCAAAATCAATATTTTGCCCTACAATATATTGCGCACGACTCATCACGTTTTTAAATTCTTCAAAAACGAAATGAATATCCTTACCTTGTTCTTGTGCTAAATCGGTAGAAATTCCGTGAATACGCTCTGCATCATACGGAATAGTATAATTATCTGGGGTTATTAAATAATCTTTATGTTCTATTATTTTCCCCCATTCATCGTGGAGTTGCCAAGCGATTTGTACGGCACGAGGCCAGTTTTCGCTGTCCGAAACAGGAGCTTTATAATTTCTCGGAAGCCCAGTGGTTTCCGTGTCAAATACTAAATACATTATGTTATTAATTTATGAGTGCAAAAATAGAAATTTTATTTATAAAAATAAAGGCTCTTTTTTCGGTAAAAAGATATATTTTGATTTTAAATTAAATATCAGAATGTTATAAAGAAGAAAGTTATAAACAAATTTTTATAAAAAAGAAAAACTATCTCTAACCAAAAAAGATAGTTTTATAAAAGAAAAAGCTACCCAAAAAGGATAGCTTTGTGTATTATTCTGCTGCTTCGGTAGTGGTAGCTTCTTGCTCTGCTTTTTTGCTACGACCACGACGAGTAGTTTTCTTTTTAGTAGCTTTTGGCGAATAAGTAGTGTTATAATCTACTAATTCTATCATTGCCATTTCAGCGTTATCACCAAGACGATTACCCAATTTAATGATACGAGTATAACCACCTGGTCTGTCTCCTACTTTTACAGAAACTTCTTTAAAAAGTTCTGTAACAGCATATTTGTTACGCAAATTACTAAATACGACACGACGATTGTGCGTTGTATCTTCTTTAGATTTGGTAATCAATGGCTCAACAAACACTTTAAGAGCTTTCGCTTTTGCCAAAGTAGTATTAATGCGTTTGTGTTCAATCAAAGAACAAGCCATATTTGCCAACATAGATTTTCTATGAGCGGCTTTTCTTCCTAAATTATTTATTTTGTTTCCGTGTCTCATTTTCCCTTAAATTAAATGCGTTATAACAGATTAATCTTTATCTAATTTGTACTTTGATAAATCCATTCCGAAAGTAAGTCCTTTACCTTCAACAAGTTCATCAAGTTCTGTAAGCGATTTCTTACCGAAATTTCGGAATTTCATCAAATCACTCTTGGTAAAAGAAACAAGGTCGCCCAAGGTATCCACTTCTGCTGCTTTGAGGCAGTTGAGTGCTCGGACAGAAAGGTCCATATCCACCAATTTTGTTTTTAGGAGCTGACGCATATGCAACGATTCTTCATCATAGGTTTCTGTTTGTACAACTTCATCTGTTTCAAGAGTTATACGTTCATCAGAGAATAGCATAAAATGATGAATAAGTGTTTTTGCTGCTTCCATAAGCGCATCTTTCGGGTGGATAGAGCCGTCCGTTTTTATTTCAAAAACTAATTTCTCATAGTCCGTTTTTTGTTCAACCCGATAGTTTTCAATGCTATATTTAACATTTTTAATTGGTGTAAAAATGGCATCTGTCGGAATGGTACCAATAGCTACATTTGGCTTTGCGTTTTCTTCTGCCGAGACGTAGCCGCGTCCTTTTTCAATAGTGATGTCCATTTTGAAATTCACCGTAGGTTCCATATTACAAATCACCAAATCTGGGTTAAGTACTTGGAATCCTGTTATAAACTTCTGAAAATCACCCGCAGTCAATTGTTTCTTTCCTGACACAGAGATGGAAGCTTTTTCGCTATCTGCATCTTCTGCTTGTCTTTTGAAACGCACTTGCTTCAAGTTCAAAATAATTTCCGTAACATCTTCTACAACACCAGAAATAGTTGAGAATTCGTGTTCTACGGAGTCTATCTTAACCGAAGTAATCGCAAAACCTTCCAATGAGGAAAGCATCACTCTTCGCAATGCGTTACCAATGGTTAAACCATAACCAGGCTCGAGTGGGCGAAATTCAAATTTGCCTTCGAACTCGGATGATTCAATCATTATAACTTTATCTGGTTTTTGAAAATTGAATAATGCCATATCTGACTGCTGTCTTATTTATTATTTAGAGTACAACTCTACGATTAACTGTTCTTTTATGTTCTCTGGAATTTGAAGTCTTTGTGGAACGGCAACAAATGTACCTTCCAATTTTTCTGTATTCCAAGTTATCCACTCATATACATTGCTATTTGCTGATAATGAGTTTTCAATAACGCTAAGAGATTTTGATTTTTGGCGAACTCCTACTACATCACCTGCTTTAAGTGTATAAGAAGGGATATTCACTACCTCTCCATTTACAGTAATATGTCTGTGAGAAACTAACTGACGTGCAGCACGGCGTGTAGGTGCGATACCCATACGATAAACAACATTATCTAAACGAGCTTCACAAAGTTGAAGAAGTACTTCACCTGTTACTCCTTTGCTACGACGAGCTTTTTCATACAAATTGCGGAATTGTCTTTCAAGAATTCCGTATGTATATTTTGCTTTTTGTTTTTCTTGCAACTGAATAGCGTACTCAGAGCGTTTTGCTCTTTTACGGTTAATTCCGTGTTGCCCAGGAGGATAATTCTTTTTAGCAAAAGATTTATCTTCTCCAAAAATCGCTTCTCCAAATTTACGAGCGATTTTAGTTTGCGGACCTGTATATCTTGCCATTTTTTTTATTTTAATAAAAATAAGGGAAGAGATTATGAATTAAGGCTTTCCTTCGATAATTGCCTCTTCCCTTGTTACTTATAAATTATACTCTTCTTCTTTTAGGAGGACGACATCCGTTATGAGGAAGTGGAGTTACGTCAATAATTTCGGTAACTTCTATACCAGCATTATGAATGCTTCGGATAGCAGATTCTCTACCATTTCCTGGACCTTTCACGAATACTTTTACTTTTTTAAGTCCTGCATCGAACGCATTTTTAGCAGCGTCTTCGGCAGCTACTTGTGCTGCGTATGGAGTATTCTTTTTAGATCCTCTAAATTTCATTTTACCAGCAGAAGACCAAGAAATTACATCTCCTTTTTTGTTAGTAAGAGAAATAATAATGTTATTGAATGTAGCTGAAATATGAGCCTCACCCACAGATTCGATAACTACTTTACGCTTCTTTGAAGTTTTTGCATTTGATTTTGCCATATTG
Source organism: Capnocytophaga sp. (assembly GCA_030530525.1). Classification (GTDB taxonomy): domain Bacteria; phylum Bacteroidota; class Bacteroidia; order Flavobacteriales; family Flavobacteriaceae; genus Capnocytophaga. The sequence continues at coordinate 11,855 of JAUMUT010000001.1, forward strand.
CTACTTATTATTTAGTTGCTTTTTTCTTGTTAGCAACAGTTTTTCGTCTACCTTTTCTTGTTCTTGAGTTGTTTTTTGTTTTTTGTCCTCTCAAAGGCAATCCTGCTCTGTGGCGAATACCTCTGTAGCAACCGATATCCATTAAACGCTTAATGTTCAATTGGATTTCTGAACGCAACTCTCCTTCAATTTTGTAAGAAGCAACAACCTCACGAATGCTACTGATTTCATCATCATTCCATTCGTTTACTTTTTTGTCTTCATTTACTTGAGCTCTTTGTAAGATTTCTTTAGCTCTACTTTTTCCGATACCAAAAATATAAGTTAAACCAATAACTCCTCTTTTGTATTTTGGTAAATCTATACCTGCAATTCTTGCCATAATTATCCTTGTCTTTGTTTGAATCTAGGATTCTTTTTATTAATTACGTACAATACCCCTTTACGTCGCACAATTTTGCACTCGGGACTTCTTTTTTTAATTGATGCTCTAACTTTCATTTGTTCTTTTAGTTATATGTTCTCACATATGTCTAATTCTTACTAGACGGATTTATTCTGTTACTAAAATTTAATATCTGTATGTAATTCTAGCTTTGGTCAAGTCATACGGAGTCATTTCTAATTTTACACGATCACCAGGAAGGAGCTTAATGTAGTGCATTCTCATTTTCCCTGATATGTGTGCTATTACTACGTGTCCGTTATCCAATTCTACTCGGAACATTGCATTAGAGAGAGACTCTATAATGGTTCCATCTTGTTCTATTGCTGCTTGCTTAGCCATATTACCTTCTGTTTTTACCTGTTTTCATTAGCCCATCATAGTGACGATTTAATAAGTAAGAGTTTACTTGTTGCATTGTATCAATAGCAACCCCTACCAAGATAAGTAAGGAAGTTCCTCCGTAAAATAACGCCCATTGGTGGTCAATATCCAAAACTTTATTTGCAACTGCTGGTAAAACAGCGATAGTTACTAAGAATAAAGACCCTGGCAATGTAATTAAAGACATTATTTTATCCAAATACTCTCCTGTTTCTTGTCCTGGTTTTACTCCTGGAATAAAGCCTCCGCTACGTTTTAAATCGTCTGCCATTTTATTACTTGGAACAGTAATAGCTGTGTAAAAGTAAGTAAAAATGATAATAAGCAAAGCAAATACAAAATTATACCAAAAACCAAAAACATCACTAAAATTATTTTTAATTTGTACAGCAGCTTCTGATTTGAATAAACCTGCTAATGCTGATGGTACAAACATTATTGCTTGTGCAAAAATGATTGGCATAACTCCTGAAGCGTTGAGTTTCAAAGGAATATATTGTCTTGCTCCAAAAATATTTCTTTCTTCTCTTCCTCCTGTTGTTCTTCTTGCATATTGTACAGGTACTTGTCTAACTGCAAGAGTTAAATAAATACAAGCCAAAATAATAAGCAACCACAAAAGTACTTCTACAATGATAAACATAGCCGATTGTCTAGCTACCTCGCCTATAAAAGCGTGTGGCATACGGGCTACAATACCAACCATAATGAGTAATGAAATACCATTGCCTATTCCTTTATCTGTAATTTTTTCTCCAAGCCACATTGCAAAAACGGTTCCTGTTACTAAAATAATTACAGATGGAATAATGAAGTCAAGACCTTTTCCTAAAAGAAATGCACTCTCAGGAACGCCCAATGCACTTATGGAGTAAAGATAAGCTGGTGCTTGTACAATACAAATTGCAATGGTCAGCCATCGAGTAATTTGGTTTATTCTTCTTCTGCCACTTTCTCCCTCTTGTTGTAATTTTTGTAGATAAGGAATTGCTATTCCCATAAGTTGTACCACAATAGAAGCTGAAATATATGGCATAATCCCTAAAGCAAAAACAGAAGCCTTAGCAAATGCCCCCCCTGTAAAAGCATTAAGGATATCCAATAAACCTCCTTCAGAAGTTCTTTGAGTCAATTTACTTAATTGTTCCGCATCTATTCCAGGTAGAATAACGTGCGCTCCAAAACGATATACCAAAAGAATGGATAACGTTAAGATAATCCTATTACGCAATTCTTCTATCTTCCAAACATTAGTTAAGGTCTCGATAAATTTCTTCATAACACAATATTATAGAGTTACAGCTTCGCCTCCTGCCTTTTCGACAGCTTCTTTTGCACTTGCCGTGAACTTATGAACAGATATTTTTAATTTAGATTTCAATTCTCCTCCTCCAAGTATTTTTACTAAATCTGTTTTTTTAGCTAAACGATTTTCTACTAAAATATCCAAATTTACAGTATCTGTTATAAGCCCTTTATCTACAAGCTCTTGTAGGCGACCTATATTAATACCAACATACTCTTTGCGGTTAAAGTTTTTGAAACCGAATTTTGGTACGCGTCTTTGAAGTGGCATTTGCCCTCCTTCAAAGCCTATTTTGGTAGAAAATCCTGAACGAGATTTTGCTCCTTTGTGTCCTTTTGTAGAAGTACCACCTTTACCAGAACCTTGTCCTCTACCTACGCGCTTCCCTTCTCTATGTACTGAACCTTGTGCAGGTTTCAAATTACTTAAATTCATAACTTATTATTCTGCTTTTTATGCTTCTTGTACAGAAACTAAGTGTTTAACTTTATTAATCATTCCAAGAATACTTGGAGTAGCTTCGTGTTCTACTGTTTTTCCTATTCCAGTAAGCCCCAAAGACTCTAATGTTAATTTTTGAGTCTTTGTACGCTTGATGCTACTTTTCGTTTGTTTAACAATTATCTTTGCCATTGTTATTATTTTTAACCTTTAAACAATTTTTCCAAAGAAATACCACGTTGCTCAGCAATTGTCTTAGCACTTCTGAGCTTCAACAAAGCATCGAAAGTAGCTTTCACTACATTGTGAGGGTTGGAAGAACCTTGTGATTTAGAAAGTACGTTATGCACTCCTACTGCTTCCAAAACAGAACGAACTGCCCCCCCTGCGATTACCCCTGTACCTTCTGCGGCAGGTTGTAAATATACACGAGCTCCTCCGTATTTTCCTTTTTGTTCGTGAGGTAAAGTAGTTCCTTCAAGAGGGATACGAACTAAGTTTTTCTTAGCGTCTTCTACTGCTTTTGCAATAGCATCTGCTACTTCTTTTGATTTTCCTAATCCGTGCCCAACAACCCCGTTTTCATCACCTACCACAACGATAGCTGAAAAACCGAAAGCACGTCCTCCTTTGGTAACTTTTGTTACTCGTTGAACCCCAACCAATCGGTCTTTTAATTCAAGTCCGCTTGGTTTTACATATTCTACATTTTTATAATTCTGATACATAACTTCTTAGAATTTAAGTCCGCCTTCTCTTGCTCCTTCGGCTAAGGATTTTACTCGTCCGTGGTATAGATACCCACCTCTGTCAAAAGATACCGTTTCGATACCTGCTGCATTTGCTTTTTTAGCAAGAGCTTCCCCTACTTGTTTTGCTTTTTCGGTTTTAGTACCAGATACTTGGATATCTTTATCTCTGGAAGATGCAGCTACTAAGGTAACTCCTTTGGTATCATCTATTATTTGCGCATAGATTTCACTATTGCTTCTAAAAACAGCCAATCTTGGTTTTTCTGTAGTACCTGAAACTACCTTTTTGATTCTGTTTTTAATTCTCTGTCTTCTTTCTATTTTTGATAATGCCATTATGCTAACTTTTAAGCTGATTTACCTGCTTTTCTTCTTAATACCTCACCAACAAACTTCACTCCTTTTCCTTTATAAGGCTCTGGCATACGGAAAGAACGGATTTTAGCCGCTACTTGTCCTAACAGTTGTTTATCGTGAGAAGTTAATTTAATAATAGGGTTTTTCCCTTTTTCGTTAATTGTTTCCAATTTTATCTCTTGTGGAAGCTCCATAACGATGTTGTGAGAGAAACCTAAAGCCAAATCTAATTTTTGACCTTGGTTAGAGGCACGATACCCCACCCCTACTAATTCTAACTCTGTTGTAAAACCTGTAGATACTCCATAAACCATATTGTGAAGCAATGCACGATATAAACCGTGCAATGCATTTTGATTTTTTGTCATACCTGGGTTTTCTAACACTAATTTTCCATCCTCTTGCTTTACAGCAATGTCTTTAACCTCTTGGGTTAATTCGCCTAGTTTTCCTTTTACAGTAACAATATTACCATTGATAGTTATTGTTACTCCTTGTGGAATACTGATGGGTGCTTTACCTATTCTTGACATTTTTTAGTCTTATATTATTAGTAAACATTACAAATTACTTCTCCGCCTACTTTTAATTCTCTTGCTTGCTTACAAGTCATTACTCCTTTTGAAGTAGAAATGATAGCAATACCAAGCCCATTAAGTACTCGCGGAAGTTCGGTAGAACTTACATATTTACGAAGTCCTGGGGTACTTACTCTTTCTATTTTTCTGATAATAGGTTCTTTAGTTACTTTATCATATTTAAGAGCAATTTTTATAACTCCTTGCACATTGTTTTCTTCAAATTTATAACTAAGGATAAATCCTTGGTCAAAAAGAATTTTAGTGATTTCTTTTTTTAGATTTGAAGCTGGAATTTCTACCACTCTATGCCCTGCATTACTCGCATTGCGAATTCTTGTTAAATAGTCTGCTATTGGGTCTGTATACATAATTTCTGTTATTTAAATTACCAACTTGCTTTTTTAACGCCTGGAATTAACCCTTTATTCGCCATTTCTCTGAATAATACACGAGAAATTCCAAAAGTACGCATATATCCTTTTGGTCTTCCTGTGAGTTTGCAACGATTGTGCAAGCGTACTGGAGATGCATTTTTAGGTAGTTTTTGTAATGCTTCATAATCACCAGCTTCTTTAAGAGCTTGGCGTTTTGCAGCATACTTTGCTACCAATTTTTCTCTTTTTACCTCACGGGCTTTCATTGATTCTTTCGCCATACTAATTCTTTTTAAATGGTAATCCTAATTCGGTTAATAATGATTTGGCTTCTTTGTCTGTATTTGCTGATGTTACAAAAGTAATATCCATACCCGCTATTTTATTGATTTTGTCAATATCAATTTCTGGGAAAATAATTTGTTCTGTAACTCCTAAGCTATAGTTTCCTCTTCCGTCAAAGCCATTAGCTTTTACTCCTTGAAAGTCTCTTACACGAGGAAGCGCAGTAGTAACCAATCTATCAAGAAATTCATACATTCTTTCTCCACGAAGAGTAACTTTTGCACCAATAGGCATTCCTTTACGAAGTTTAAAAGAAGCTACGTCTTTTTTGGATAGAGTAGCAACTGCCTTTTGTCCTGTTATTTTAGTAAGCTCTTCTACGGCATAGTCTATTTGCTTTTTATCTGCAACAGCTGAGCCTACACCACGGCTTACTACTATTTTTTCAAGTTTAGGAACTTGCATTACATTTTTATAACCAAATTCTTCTTTGAGAGCTGCAATTACGCGCTCTTTATATTCCTGTTTTAATCGAGGTATATATGCCATAATTACAATACTTGTTTAGATTTTTTTGAAACTCTCACTTTTTTTCCATCTCTCAATTCATATCCTACTTTTGTTGGCTCACCTGTTTTAGGGTCTAAAAGCGACAAATTAGAAATATGAATAGGAGCTTCTTTTTTAATAATTCCACCTTGTGGATTTTGAGCACTTGGTTTGGTGTGTTTAGAGATGATATTAACTCCTTCTACAATGGCTCTATTTTTCTGACGATCAACGTTAAGTATTTTACCTTTCTGACCTTTATGCTCTCCGGCAATTACAACAACGTTATCTCCTGTTTTAATTTTTAGCTTTATCATTATTGTGTCTAATTAAAGCACTTCTGGTGCTAATGATACAATTTTCATAAACTGCTTGTCTCGAAGCTCTCTTGCAACAGGCCCAAATACACGAGTTCCTCGCATTTCACCAGCTGCATTAAGGAGTACACACGCATTTTCATCAAAACGGATGTAAGAACCATCTTGTCTTCTTACTTCTTTTTTCGTTCTCACTACTACTGCGGTAGATACTTGTCCTTTTTTAACATTCCCATTGGGAGTAGCTTCTTTCACTGCAACAACTATTTTATCACCTACGGAGGCATAACGGCGTTTTGTTCCTCCAAGAACACGGATAGTCAAAACTTCTTTTGCTCCCGTATTATCTGCTACTTTTAATCTTGATTCTTGTTGTACCATAATTACTTAGCTCTTTCAATGATTTCAACTAATCTCCAACATTTGGTTTTACTTAGAGGGCGAGTTTCCATAATTCTCACTGTATCCCCAATGTTACAATCATTTTTTTCATCGTGTGCTACAAACTTTTTAGTTTGCAATACGAATTTTCCATACATAGGGTGTTTTACTCGTTTTACCACAGATACAACGATGGATTTATCCATTTTATTGCTGGAAACAACCCCTATTCTTTCTTTTCTGATATTTCTTTTTTCCATATTAAAGCAACAACGATTTATTGTAATTCTCTTCTTGTTAGCTCACTTGCCAATCTTGCGATGGTTCTTCTTGTCTTTCTGATAGAAAGTGGATTTTCAAGAGGTGTTATTGCGTGAGCAATTTTCATATCTGCGTATGCTTTTCTATATTCACCAAGCTTTTGTTGTAGCTCAGCTACCGATAAATTTTTAACTTCTGACTGTTTCATTTGTTAATAAAATTAATCTTGATAATCTCTCGCTACAACGAATTTAGTTGTTACAGGCAGTTTTTGAGCAGCTAAGCGCAATGCTTCTTTTGCTACATCAAGAGGAACTCCACCTATTTCAAACATAATTCTACCTGGTTTTACGACAGCTGCCCAATATTCTACGGCACCTTTACCTTTACCCATACGTACCTCCAAAGGCTTCTTAGTAATTGGTTTATCTGGGAAAATTTTTATCCAAAGCTGGCCTTCACGTTTCATATAACGAGTAGCTGCAACACGGGCAGATTCTATTTGGCGAGCAGTGATGAAAGCAGATTCCAAAGATTTAATACCAAACATACCATTAGAAAGTTGGTGTCCTCTTTGTGATACACCTTTCATTCTACCTTTTTGTACCTTACGATATTTCGTTCTTTTTGGTTGTAACATTCTAATTCTCTTTTAATAATTATTTTTTACGGCGAGCTCTTTTTGCATCAGAGTTTCCTCTTTCCTCTTTTGAAGAACCTCCAAGACTTTTCTTAGACATTCCTACAAGTGGAGATAATTCTCTTTTGCCATACACTTCACCTTTCATAATCCACACTTTGATACCCATACGTCCATAAGTTGTATGTGCTTCTCCAAGTGCATAATCAATATCTGCACGGAAAGTAGAAAGAGGGATACGTCCTTCTTTATAACTTTCAGAACGTGCCATTTCAGCACCATTCAAACGTCCTGATATTTGGATTTTGATACCTTCTGCATTCATACGCATAGCAGCAGCAATAGCCATTTTTATTGCTCTACGATAAGAAATACGACTTTCTATCTGGCGTGCAATACTTTCTGCTACAAGAGGCGCATCAAGTTCTGGTCTTTTAATTTCAAAGATATTAATTTGAATATCTTTTCCTGTAATTTTTTTCAATTCTTCTTTTAGCTTGTCTACCTCTTGGCCACCTTTCCCGATAATAATACCAGGGCGAGCGGTAGTGATAGTAACGGTTACAAGTTTCAAAGTTCTTTCAATAATTACACGAGAAACACTAGCTTTTGATAAACGAGTATGAACATACTTTCTGATTTTATCATCTTCAGCTAACTTATCTCCGTAATCATTACCTCCATACCAGTTAGACTCCCATCCTCTGATAATACCAAGGCGATTCCCTATTGGATTTGTCTTTTGTCCCATACTTAATATCTTAGCTTACAGTGTTATTTTTAGCTCCTAAAACCAACGTTACGTGGTTGGAACGTTTACGAATTCTATGTGCTCTTCCTTGTGGTGCAGGGCGAAGTCTTTTTAACATTGCTCCTTCATCTACACGGATTTCTTTTACAAACAATTGAGCGTCTTCCAAGTTAGCTCCTTCGTTTTTAGCTTGCCAGTTAGCAATAGCTGATAATAATAATTTACCTAAACGAGCAGCTGCTTCTTTTTGGTTAAATTTTAAAATAGCAAGTGCTTTTTCTACTTCTACTCCACGTACCAAATCAGCAACTAATCTCATTTTACGAGGAGAAGTAGGGCAGTTATTCAATTTAGCAAAAGCTAAACTTTTCTTAGCTTCTTTTATTTCTAATGCTCTTTCTCTTTTACGAACTCCCATAGCCTTCTATTATTTTTTACCTTTATTTTTAGCTCCTGCGTGCCCTCTAAATGAGCGAGTAGGTGCAAATTCTCCTAACTTATGTCCCACCATATTTTCTGTTACATATACAGGTACAAATTGTTTTCCGTTATGTACAGCAATTGTTTCTCCAACAAAATCAGGCGTAATCATTGACGCTCTTGACCAAGTTTTTATAACGGTTTTCTTCCCTGTCTCTTTATTTTGGAGTACTTTTTTCTCCAAAGCATAATGAACATAAGGTCCTTTTTTTAATGAACGTGCCATATCCTAATTATTTCTTTCTACGTTCTACAATATACTTATTACTTGCTTTGGTTTTAGAACGAGTTCTATAACCTTTCGCTGGAATACCTTTGCGTGAGCGTGGGTGTCCTCCTGATGCACGGCCTTCACCACCTCCCATTGGGTGATCTACTGGGTTCATAACAACAGCTCTTGTTCGAGGTCTTCTACCTAACCAACGAGAGCGACCTGCTTTACCAGAAATAATCAATTGGTGGTCAGAGTTTGATACTGCTCCAATTGTAGCTAAACAAGTAAGCAAAATCATACGTGTTTCGCCAGAAGGTAATTTTACCGTAGCATATTTTCCTTCTTTTGCCATAAGCTGAGCGAAAGTACCTGCAGAACGAGCAATATTTGCTCCTTGTCCTGGACGTAATTCAATACAGCTTATCACTGTACCAAGAGGGATTTCTGACAATGGCATTGCATTACCTACTTCTGGTGCTACATTTTTTTCTCCAGAAATAATTAGTTGATCTACTTTCAATCCTGCGGGAGCAATAATATATCGTTTTTCCCCATCTGTATATTGCACTAATGCAATAAATGCAGTTCTGTTTGGGTCGTACTCAATAGAAACAACTTTGGCTTCTACACCAAATTTATTTCTTTTGAAGTCAATAATACGATACTTTTTCTTATGACCACCACCAATGTAGCGCATAGTCATTTTTCCCTGATTGTTTCTACCTCCGGTCTTTTTTAACGGAATAGTTAAACTTTTTTCCGGCTTATCAGTAGTAATAGCATCAAAGTTATTTACTACTCTAAAACGCTGACCTGGTGTAATCGGTTTTAATTTTCTTACTGACATACTTTAATTTGTCTTCCTAAATATTGTTATAAAAATCAATAGTTTCCCCTTCTTTTACACTCACAACTGCTTTTTTTATAGCATTTGATTTAGACTGTTGAAGCCCATTTTTAGTGTAACGAGTTGTTCTTTTAGGTCCGTAGTTTAGCGTACGAACGCTCTCTACTGTAACTCCATAAGTAGCCTCTACAGCATCCTTAATCTGAATCTTATTTGCCTTAACAGAAACTGCAAAAGTATAACAATTTCTTAACTCACTATTAACGTTTGCTTTCTCTGTTATTATAGGTTTTATCAATATACTCATTGTTTTATTTTGTTAAATTAGATTGAACAACCTCTACTGCACTCTCTAATAGCACTACGCTTGATGCATTAGCAATTACGTAAGTATTTAATTCAGAAGCTGTTACAACATTAACAGATTCTAAGTTACGAGAAGACAAATATACATTTTTATTTGTATCGCCCAACACAAAAAGAGATTTTTTATCTTGTAATCCCAAAGAATTCAAAACTTTAACAAAATCTTTTGTTTTTGGAGTTTCAAAATTAAAATCTTCTAATACTACTAAAGCACCTTGTTGTAATTTTTGGCTAAGTACAGAACGACGAGCTAAACGTTTTACTTTTTTATTCAATTTTTGAGTGTAATCTTTTGGTCTTGGTCCGAAAACTCTACCTCCACCTACAAAAACTGGTGATTTAACGCTACCTGCACGAGCTGTACCTGTTCCTTTTTGTTTTTTAATTTTTCTAGTACTTCCAGCTACTTCGTTTCTCTCTTTTGCTTTGTGAGTTCCTTGTCTTTTATTAGCCAAATATTGCTTAATATCAAGATAAATAACGTGATTATTTGGCTCTATCCCGAAAACAGCCTCAGAAAGAGTAACCTTTCTTCCTGTTTCTTTTCCTTGTATATTTAATACTGCTACTTCCATTATTTGTGAATAGTTACATAAGCATTTTTGTGACCAGGAATACAACCTTTTACAATAAGAAGATTTTTCTCTGCAACCACTTTTAATACTCTTAAGTTTTGTACTGTTACTTTTTCAGCTCCCATTCTTCCTGCCATTCGCATTCCTTTGAATACTCTTGAAGGATAAGAAGAAGCTCCTACGGAACCTGGTGCTCTTAGTCGGTTATGTTGCCCGTGAGTAGATTGTCCTACACCACCGAATCCGTGGCGACGAACTACCCCTTGGAATCCTTTCCCTTTAGATACACCTGTTATATCTACAAATTCGCCTTCTACGAATAGCTCTACTGAAATAGTATCGCCTAATTTGTAATTACTCTCAAAGCCTTGGAATTCGACAAGTTTTTTCTTTGGAGAAACGCCTGCTTTTGCAAAATGCCCTGCTTCTGCTTTATTTGCACGCTTTTCTTTTTTGTCATCGAAACCAAGTTGAAGAGCTTCATACCCGTCAACCTCTTTGGTTCTGACTTGGGTAACTACGCAAGGACCTGCTTCTATGATGGTACAAGGGATATTTTTCCCGTTTTCATCAAAAATACTGGTCATTCCTACTTTTTTTCCAATTAACCCAGACATAAAATTGTATTAAAAATTATTTATTTACTTAATTGACGTAATAATTTTCATTATTACATATTTGAATATTCAGGGCTAAAAATTCAACCCTGAATATTGCTTTTTTATCCGTTTTTCCCTCAGTAATTTTACTTTTGGGACAAGTTAGTAAAACAAAGATGCTTTACTTTAATTAAGTTTATCAAACTTTGATTTCAACTTCTACTCCGCTTGGTAGTTCTAATTTCATCAAAGCGTCAATTGTTTTTGGAGATGAACTGTAAATATCCAAAAGACGTTTGTATGAACTTAGTTCAAACTGCTCACGAGATTTTTTATTTACGTGAGGAGAACGAAGAACAGTAAATAATTTTTTGTGAGTAGGAAGCGGGATAGGACCTACTACCCCTGCTCCTGTTGATTTTACTGTTTTTACGATTTTTTCAGCAGATTTATCTACCAAGTTATGGTCGTAAGATTTTAATTTTATTCTTATTTTCTGACTCATTTTTCTAAAAATTAATTAGCACCTTTTGCTTTTTTAATAACTTCTTCTGAGATGTTAGAAGGTGTTTCTGCATAGTGAGAGAACTCCATTGTAGAAGTAGCACGACCAGAAGACAATGTTCTAAGAGTGGTTACATAACCAAACATTTCAGAAAGAGGTACATTTGCTTTTACAACTTTCGCTCCGTTTCGGTCTCCCATATCATTTACTTGACCACGACGACGGTTCAAATCTCCTACGATGTCCCCCATATTTTCTTCTGGGGTAATTACTTCTAACTTCATAATAGGCTCCATCAATACTGCTCTTGCAGCACGTGCAGCTTCTTTGTAACCTAATCTTGCTGCTAATTCAAACGATAATGAATCTGAATCCACAGGGTGGAAAGAACCATCTTTTAGAGTAATCTTCATAGAGTCCATCTCAAAGCCTGCCAAAGGTCCGCTCTTCATAGCTTCTTTGAATCCTTTTTCAATAGAAGGAATATATTCTTTTGGAATATTACCACCTTTAATTTCATTAACAAATTCTAAGCCTGCTTTACCTTCTTCTGCTGGTTCCATAGTAAATACGATATCTGCGAATTTACCACGACCACCAGTTTGTTTTTTATACACTTCACGATGGTCAGCTTTTCCTGTAATAGCCTCTTTGTACTCTACTTGTGGTTCTCCTTGATTTACTTCTACTTTGAATTCTCGTTTCAAACGATCTACGATAATATCTAAGTGAAGCTCACCCATACCAGAGATAATAGTTTGTCCAGATGCTTGGTCTGTTTTCACTTGGAAAGTTGGATCTTCTTCTGCTAATTTAGCCAAAGCCATACCCAATTTATCCACATCGGCTTTTGTTTTAGGCTCTACTGCGATACCAATTACAGGATCAGGGAACACCATACTTTCTAATACTATCGGATGTTTTTCATCACAAAGAGTATCTCCTGTTTTAATATCTTTGAACCCAACAGCTGCTCCAATATCTCCTGCTTCTATATATTCAATAGGGTTTTGTTTATTAGCGTGCATTTGATAGATTCGGGAAATACGTTCTTTACTTTCTGAACGAGTATTAAGCACATAAGAACCCGCATCTAAATGTCCTGAATAAACACGGAAGAACGCTAAACGACCAACATAAGGGTCTGTTGCAATTTTAAACGCTAATGCTGCAAAAGGCGCATCTACTGCTGGCTTACGAAGTGCAACTGCTCCTGTATCTGGGTTGGTTCCTTCAATAGCTTCTTTATCCAAAGGAGAAGGTAAATAACGGCAAACCGCATCTAACATAAATTGAACTCCTTTGTTTTTGAATGAAGAACCGCAAGTCATTGGGATAATAGCCATATCCATTACCGCAGCACGCAATGCATTATGAATTTCTTCTTCTGAGATAGAATTTTCATCTTCCATAAATTTCTCTAAAAGACCTTCATCATAACCTGCTACTTCTTCAATAAGTTGCGCTCTATATTTAGCTACATCGGCTTTCATATCCTCAGGAATATCTATAATATCAAAAGTAGCTCCTTGAGTTTCTTCGTGCCAAACAATAGCTCTGTTTTTAATCAAATCTACTACTCCTTTAAAATCTGCTTCTTCACCAATAGGAAGAACGATAGGCACAGCGTTTGATTTTAACATATCTTTTACTTGCTGACAAACTTTAAGGAAGTCTGCTCCTTGTCTGTCCATTTTATTTACAAAGCCCATACGAGGTACTTTGTAGTTATCTGCAAGACGCCAGTTAGTTTCAGACTGAGGCTCTACTCCATCAACTGCGGAGAATAAGAATACCAATCCGTCCAATACACGCAAAGAACGGTTCACTTCCACAGTAAAATCCACGTGACCGGGAGTATCTATAATATTAAAGTGATATTCTTTTGCGTCGGCAGTAGGTTTGCCATTTTCTGTTGGGAAATTCCATTTACAAGTTGTAGCCGCAGATTGGATAGTAATACCACGTTCTGCTTCTTGCTCCATCCAGTCCATAGTAGAAGCTCCATCGTGCACTTCTCCTATTTTGTGAGTTTTCCCTGTATAGAAAAGGATACGTTCTGTTGTTGTGGTTTTCCCTGCATCAATGTGTGCAGCAATACCAATATTTCTTGTATATTTTAAATCTCTACTCATATTGCACCACTAATTAAAATCTAAAATGAGAGAACGCTTTGTTTGCCTCTGCCATTTTGTGAGTATCCATTCTTTTCTTCACTGCTGCACCTTCTTCTTTTGCGGCAGATAATATTTCGCCAGCCAATTTTTGTGCCATAGATTTCTCGTTTCTTTTACGAGCGTACCCAATAAGCCATTTCATAGCCATAGACACTTTGCGGTCTGGACGAATTTGCATTGGTATTTGGAAAGTAGCTCCACCTACACGGCGAGAACGTACTTCTACGTGTGGCATAACGTTTGACAACGCATCTTTCCATACTTCCAAAGCCGTTTTTTCATCATTGTTTTTTTTCTGTTCTACAATGTCAATAGCATCATAGAAAACCTTAAAAGCCACCGACTTTTTACCATCCCACATTAAGTTATTCACAAAACGTGTAACTAATTGGTCATTAAATTTAGGATCTGGTAAAAGAGGTCTTTTCTTAGCCTGTCTTTTTCTCATTTCTTTGTGTTAAAAGATTTTTAAATTACTTTTTCTTTCCTTTTGCTGGAGCAGCTGGTGTTTGTCCTGGTTTTGGGCGTTTTGCTCCGTATTTTGAACGGCGTTGAGTTCTTCCATTAACTCCCGCTGTATCCAAAGCTCCACGCACGATGTGATAACGAACACCTGGTAAATCTTTTACCCTTCCGCCTCTTACCAATACTATCGAGTGCTCTTGAAGGTTGTGTCCTTCTCCTGGAATGTATGCGTTTACTTCATTACCATTAGTCAAACGAACACGCGCTACTTTACGCATTGCTGAGTTTGGTTTTTTTGGTGTAGTGGTATAAACACGAGTACACACTCCTCTTCGTTGAGGACACGAATCCAAAGCAGCCGATTTACTCTTCTTAGTAATTGTGGCTCTTCCTTTTCGTACTAATTGTGAAATTGTTGGCATATTTTTTAATAAAATTAAAATATTTCTTTAAGCGAGGGCAAAGATAAAAACTTTTTTTTTATCTACCAAATATAAACTGCTTATTCTCAATATTTTTTGGCTTCGTTTTTTTACTTTTTTTGTTGTAAAAAATATTTTACTCTTATGTTTATTTGTAAAATATTTTTCAATTTGCTGATTTTTAATTATTTACAAAATAAAACTTTCTTTATTCTATTGATAATCAAAGTGAAAAAGTTTTTGTTTTTTATTCAAAAAAGTTATTAACAATTTTATAATAAAAAAATCTGCACTAAAAAAAGTACAGATTTTTCCACTAAAACTTAATCACAATATTAATTACATTCTGCTTTTATAGCATCTTTGGAATAACTTGTTTTTGCTTTTAAAGTTTCTACCAAAGTAGAAGGAACTTTTACACACTGAATGGTCATATTATTACGAATATCTACCTTTGTAAGATTTTTACATAAGCTCAAATCCAATCTTTGTAAATTTCTTGCTTGGATATCTACCGAAGTAATAGCCGTTAAGCCTGTTGTATTGGCATTAAGAATACTATTGTTAGTAAAGGTTATTTTTTGTAAATTCACAAATGGTCGTAAATCTATTGTAGTAACACTTGCTCCTATTTCCAATTCGGTTACATTAATAAAGTATTCCAAACCAGCAAGATTTGTTATTCTTGAATCTATAAGAGACAATTTTCCTCTAAAATTTGCAGCTTCTTGCTTAGTAATAGCGTCTGTTCTCTCTATTTTATTAGGGAAAGCAGTGCGGAATATAATTCCTCTTAAAACCTCATCAGGAATAGTAACAATGCCCGACTCACCTCCTGCATTAGTTTTATAAAATATTCCTTTATTCCCTGCATCGGTTATATTTAATTTATCTGCTAATGCTTGGTTTGCTACATAAATAGTTGTTAAATTAGAGTTGGAAAGATTACTTTCTCCTGGCATAGACCTTTTTACTTGAATATATGGAGCTTCGTCAGTGGTGATGCTCAAATTAGAAATATCCAAAGTTCCACTTAAATTATTTCCTATCAAATTAAGTTGTTTAATGGTAGAAAGCCCACTTAAATCAATAGTAGTAAGATTATTTTTTTGAAGAACTAATTTATTCAAAACAGGCAATCCGCTAAAATTAACAACCGTAATTTGATTATTTAGTAATTCTAATGTTTTTAGCGAAGGTAAATCACGAACAATAATGTCTCTTATGTTATTTCCTCCTAACTGAATAGTTTCTAAGCGAGAAAACTCTTTAAGAACAATATTTGTATTTTTAAATATTTGATTTTCAATTCGTATAGAAGTAATATTAGAAAAATAAATTAAATCTGAAATATCTTCTACTGCATTTTCAGATGCGAGGCAACGAATTTCGCCTGTAAAAGCTAAGGCTTCTTGCTTGGTAATTTCGCCGTCATTATTAGTATCCACTCTTGAAGAATTACCTTTTTGAGAATTGATGATACATTCTTTTAGTTTTTGGTTAATATTAAGAATTTCATCAACTGCATCGGTATTTGTATATTTATGCGTACTATCTTGAATATTAAACAAATTTGCTTTTTCCTTAGTAGCAACTTTTATTCCTGTAATGCCACTATTGGAACCACCTTTTAGAATTTCTACGGTGTTAAGAGCGGTTAGCTTAGAGAAATCTAAAAAGCCAGAAATATTATTATTTTTCGCTTTAATATCTTGCAAGCGAGTAAGGCTACCAATATTTAATTTGGTTAATTGGTTGCTATTCACTTCTAATTTTTCTAAATTTGTGAAAAATTCAATTCCTGTAAGGTCTTTTATTCCTTTATCATTTAAGTATAAAGCGGTAGGTGCTTTTGCTTCGGCAATGGTTATTTTTCCGTCTTTTGGAGAAATGTCCCATTGTGCTAATGCATTTTTAAAATTTGCATCTGGTATATTTATTCCTTCTTCTAAAAGAGGCACCCAATTGTTTCCTTCTTTTTTGTATAGTTGATTATCGGTTTTATTTAGGTAATATTTTGAGCTGATAGAAGAAGTAGGTGCTCCTTCCCCTAAATAAATATCGCCATCGGTATAGCTACTTATAGAGGCAATTGCTGTCCAAGAAGAACCTTTTTTCTGATACAAAACTTTACTTGCAGTATCAAAATAATAACTTCCTGCGGTAGCCGAAGAAGGGGCTACATTTCCTTTGCTAACATATTCTGTAGTTGAAGGACTTGGGTCTGTTGGATTATCTCCTCCTGATTTGGAACAGCCAACGCTCACTATTGTTCCTAACAAAAGTGCAAAACCTATTTGCTTTAACTTTTTCATATCGTGTGAGTTTTAGTTTATAATTTGGGGCAAAGGTAATTAAATATTTTAATTATGCAATAAGAAATGAAATTATTTTCAATAAAAAACAACGTTTTCCACCAATTTATCCTGTATAAAAATAACATTAAATATACAAAAAAAGCATCTTTTTTGTTAAAAAGACGCTTTTATATTGTTATTTTTTATGTTTTATTTGGTTTTTAAAGGAATAAAAAACTTTTATTTATTTTTTATTCACATTTTTTATTATTTGTTAATAACTTTAAATTTTCTTTGATTTTTTATTAATTTTTACAGCTATTTTTCTAAACATTTTGCCATTTTTTTATCCAATTAGCGAGAGTATCGCACCAATCGTCACGATCGTTAAGGCACGGAATGAGCTTGTATTCTTCGCCCCCTGCGTTTAGAAATTCTTCTTTGCCTTCCATTCCTATTTCTTCAATGGTTTCCAAACAATCGGAAACAAAAGCAGGTGTTACCACAGCCAATTTTTTTATTCCTTGTTGCGCTAAATGCTCAATGGTGGCATCGGTATAAGGTTGCAACCAAGGGTTTTTCCCTAATCGGGACTGGAAAGACATTCCGTAAGAGCCTTCTGGCAAGCCCAATTCTTTTACTACGGCTTCGGTAGTAGCGAAACACTGGTGCCGATAGCAATAATTATGCGCTGGCGAATCGTTTTTGCAACAATTATCATCTATTTTACAATGAGATTGGGTAACGTCCGACTTGTAAATATGCCTTTCAGGAACTCCGTGATAAGAAAACAGCAAATAATCTTCGGAAAACGTTTCTTTTATAGATTGTGCCAATACCTTTATATAATCTGGACGCTCATAAAAGGCTGGTACTTCGGTTATTTTAATATTTGGATATTTTTTCTTTCGGATTTTTTCTGCCAATACAGAAATTGTTTCGGTGGTTGCCATCGCAAATTGCGGATACAACGGCACTAATAAAATATCTGTAACTCCTTGTTTATGAAGTGATTCTATTCCTGACTCCAAAGAAGGATTTCCGTAACGCATACCAAGCTCCACAGGGATAGAAACACGCTCTTGTACCTTTTTCTGTAATCTTTTGGAAAGGACAATAAGTGGCGAACCCTCGTCCCACCAAACTTTTTTATAGGCTTCTGCCGAGTGTTTGGAGCGGGTATTAACGATTATTCCTTTTACCAAAAATGCTCGCATAAGGTACGGAATATCAATAACACGCTCGTCCATCAGGAATTGGTCTAAATATTTTTTCACATCTTTTACGGACGGAGAATCAGGCGAACCCAAATTAACCAACAAAACTCCTTTTTGCATTTATTAAAAATTTTGCACAAAATTACACATTTTAATATTAACTACATTTTTTTGTTATTATTTTTTTCTATAATAACATAAAACAAAATTATTTGTTAAAAAGCTAAATTATTGAATATTAATTTATTATCTTTAAATACTATTGTGAAATATAATTTAAATTTATTGTTATTTTTAATCCAAATAAAATATTTTGTATATTTTCTATAATTAATTTCCTTTAAAAAATTGTATTTTTGCAAAAAAATTAGGTTATGAATTATTTTTCGTCCAATTTCACCTTAGGGATTTTAGGAGGTGGGCAATTAGGAAAAATGCTTTTGTACGAAACTCGGAAATATGATATTCGTACCAAAGTGCTTGACCCGAGTGCTGATGCGCCTTGCCGAATAGCTTGCAACGAATTTGTTCAAGGAGATTTGTTAGATTTTGACACGGTTTATCAATTCGGGAAAAATGTAGATGTGCTTACTTTTGAAATTGAAAATGTAAATGTAGAAGCCTTAGAAAAGCTCGAAAAAGAAGGTGTTTTGGTATATCCTTCGGCTAAAAATTTACGAATTATTCAAAATAAAGGCGCTCAAAAATTATTTTATAAAGAAAAAAACATTGCAACAGCTGATTTTCAGCGTTTTAGTTCATTAGAAGAATTAAAAAATAATAGCAATAACCTAAGATTTCCGTTCGTTTGGAAAAGTACCCGATTTGGCTACGATGGCAACGGAGTGAAAATTATCCGAACGCTTAACGACCTTTCGGCTTTGCCAAATACAGAATGCATAGCAGAACAACTCATTGATTTTCAGACAGAACTTGCCGTTATCGTAGCACGAAACCCAAAGGGAGAAACAAAAACATATCCTGTGGTAGAAATGGAATTTCACCCAGAAGCCAACCAAGTGGAATATGTTATTTGCCCTGCTAGAATACCCACAGAAATAGCCGAAAAAGCACAAATATTAGCCCTACAAGTATCCGAAGCCTTCCAAAATGTAGGACTTTTGGCTGTGGAAATGTTTTTAACCAAAGAAGGAGAGGTATTGGTGAATGAAGTTGCGCCTCGCCCGCACAATTCGGGGCATTATAGCATTGAAGCGAGCTACACCAACCAGTTTGAACAGCATTTGCGAGCTATTTTAAATCTCCCATTGGGGAAAACAGAAAGTAAAGTGGCGGGTGTAATGGTTAATTTGGTAGGCGAAGAAGGATTTGTAGGCGATGTTATTTATGAAAATATGGAAAAAGTGTTGGCTTTGGATGGTGTTACTCCGCATATTTATGGGAAAAGGCAAACACGTCCTTTCCGAAAAATGGGACATATAACCATTGTAAATCAAGACATTAGCAAAGCGAGAGAAATAGCAGCTAAGGTTAAAGAAACAATTCGGGTTATTAGTAAAAAATAATTTATCTTTTTTTATTTTCTGATAAAAATCATTTTTGAATTTAATAAAAACTTGTACTTTTGTTAAGAATTTAAAGGATTTTGTTATAGAAACCTTTTTATTGATCTGTTAGAATTATGATTTATATTGAATTAATTATTGTTTTGCTTGCTATTTTCATTGGGGCGCGAGTTGGAGGTATTGGGCTTGGCATTTTCGGAATGATTGGGCTTGGTATTTTAGTTTTCGGCTTTGGGTTAAAACCTGGCAAAGCTCCGATAGATGTAATGTTAATGATTGTAGCTGTAATAACAGCAGCATCTTCTTTGCAAGCGGCAGGCGGGTTGGATTATTTGGTAAAAGTAGCGGAAAAAATCCTTAGGAAAAATCCTTCAATGATTACTTTTTTAGCTCCTTTAGTATGTTATTTCTTTACTTTATTTTCAGGAACGGGACATATTGCTTATTCTCTTTTGCCCATTATTTCTGAAATTGCTACCGATAGCAAGGTACGACCAGAGCGACCTTTGTCTATCTCAGTAATTGCTTCACAACAAGCCATTACGGCAAGCCCTATTTCGGCAGCAACGGCAGCACTTCTTAGCGCAGAATTGTTAGGCTCTAAGGGAATTACGCTTAGTAATATATTAATGGTGTGTATTCCTGCAACTCTTGTGGGCGTTATTGTTGGAGCAATTGCGGCGAGTTTTATTGGAGTACCGTTAGAGAAAGACCCTGAATATCAGCGAAGACTGCGTGAAGGTCTTTTGGAAAAAGAAAATGAACACATTAAGAAAATGCCCCCAGAGGAAACCCAAAAAGCACAAATTTCGGTAGTTATTTTCCTTTTAGGCGTGCTTTCTATTGTTCTTTTTGGTTCTATTGATAGTATGCGACCTTCTTTTATGGTAGATGGCGAAATAGTGAAACTTGGAATGCCAGAAATTATAGAAATAATAATGATGTCTGTGGCAGGATTTATTTTAATATTCTCTCGTACAGATGTTTCTAAGGCAGTGAAGGGTTCTGTTTTTATTGCAGGAATGCAAGCTGTTATCGCTATTTTCGGTATTGCGTGGATGGGTGATACTTTTTTTAAAGGAAATTTGAGCTTCTTCCAAGAACATATAGAAAGTATTGTAACACATTATCCGTTTTTGTTTGCGATAGCTCTTTTTGTGATGTCTATTTTGCTATTTAGCCAAGCCTCTACCGTGCAAACACTTTATCCGTTAGGGATACAATTGGGCATTGCGCCGATGGCTTTGGTAGCGATGTTCCCAGCGGTGAATGGTTATTTCTTTATCCCGAATTATCCAACCGTAGTAGCAGCGATAAACTTTGACCGAACGGGTTCTACACGAATAGGAAAATACGTTCTGAACCATTCGTTCCAAATACCTGGTTTTGTGGCAACTATTGTAGCAATAGCTGTGGGTTATTTAATCATAATGTTTATGTAACACCTCTGCCCCTAATCCCTAAACAGAAACTAATAACTAAAATTATATATGTTACCATTAATGAAAAAAATTGCCCTTTCATTACTGATGTTAATGTCTGTGGCAGTCTTTGGACAAAAACCAAAGATACGTATTTTAGCAACTGGCGGAACAATCGCAGGAGTTAGCAAATCTAATACCGAAACCAATTACAAAGCCGGAGAATTAGGTATTTATCAGCTATTAGATGCCGTTCCAGAAGTAAAAAACATTGCCGACATCAGTGGAGAACAAATTGTGAAAATTGGCTCACAAGATATGAATGATGAGGTATGGCTAAAACTTGCTAAACGTATTAACGAATTGTTAAACAAAGAAGGTTATGACGGCGTAGTTATCACTCACGGAACAGATACTATGGAAGAAACCGCCTATTTCCTTAACCTTACCGTTCATAGCAAAAAACCTGTGGTGCTTGTAGGAGCTATGCGCCCTGCAACAGGAATGAGTGCCGACGGGCCTCTGAATTTATACAATGCTGTGGT
Organism: Capnocytophaga sp.; assembly: GCA_030530525.1. GTDB lineage: Bacteria > Bacteroidota > Bacteroidia > Flavobacteriales > Flavobacteriaceae > Capnocytophaga. The sequence goes on from JAUMUT010000001.1 coordinate 33,335, forward strand.
AGTGGCTACCGACAAAAATGCTGCTGGACGTGGCGTTATGGTTGCTATGAATGATATTGTACTCGATGCCAAAGATGTAATAAAAACCAACACTACTGCGGTAGAAACTTTCCAAGGGGCAAATTATGGCAAATTGGCATACATCCATAACGGGAAAGTATTTTTCAATCGTACGCCAGAGAACAAACACACCTATCAGTCTGTATTTGATGTAGATAATCTAAAACAATTACCAAAAGTAGGCATCGTGTATAGCTATTCTAACGTGTCTGAATTGCCTATGAAGGCTTTCATTGATGCAAAATTTGATGGAATAGTACACGCTGGTGTTGGTAACGGAAATTTATATCATACCATTTTTGATTTGGCTGTAAAAGCAAGACAAAAAGGCATTCAGTTTGTGCGCTCTTCTCGTGTGCCTACTGGGGCTACTACCTTAGATGCCGAAGTAGATGACGCTAAGTTTCAATTTGTTGCATCTCAAACTCTTAACCCTCAAAAGGCTCGTGTTTTATTAATGCTTGCCCTTACTAAAACGAAAGATTGGAAACAAATTCAGGATTATTTTAACGAATATTAATTTTTTTCTAACCAAAATTAATTTTTATGAAATCGTTTTTTTTCGCAATTAGCCTTCTGGCAGGAGGAGTTGCAATGGCTCAGGAAGATTTACAAAACCAAATAAATCAATTGCGAGCAGAGTTAGAACACCTTAAAAGAACTCCGCAAATGCATATGGACAAACCACCGATGGATATGCCTCCACATAAAGAAATGGAAAGTCCTATTCATAAAAAATTTAACGTTTTCTTTAATTTTCAATCTAGCTTTGATGCAATAACACCAAAAGACCAAGATACCGAATTGGGCTTCCGGGCGCGTCAATTACGTTTGGAAATACGAGGCGATATCAATGACCGTATTTTCTATCGTTTTCGCCATCGCCTTAATCGTAGCAATGATGCGGCTTCGTTAGATAATTTGGCTCGTGCTACCGACCTTATGTATGCAGGCTTTAAGCTCAATGACAAATTTACTTTAACACTCGGTAAAATGTGCCAAGCGTGGGGCGGATTTGAGTTTGACCTCAACCCTATGAACATTTACGAATATTCGGATATGGTAGAAAATATGGATAATTTTATGCTCGGCGGAATGCTTACTTTCGCTCCGAACAAAAACCACGAATTTAACCTACAAATAACCGATGTTCGTAATAAATCTTTTGAAGATCATTACGGAAATTCTACTGGTATTCAGGCAAGTAAAGCTCCGCTAACTTATATTTTTAATTGGAATGGTAATTTCTTTAAAAACAATTTGTTACAAACACGTTGGGCTATCGGCTTCCAAAATGAAGCGAAAAACCACATCAATGCAATGTACACTTTCGGAACAAAATTGAACCTTTCCAAGTTCCAAGTAGCGTTGGATTATATGTTAGCCGATGAAGAATTGGACAGACTTAAATACACTCCACTAAGTGGAACACAAGTATTAAAAGATGTTACCTACAATACATTTGTGCTAAAAGCAGAATATCAACCAATAGAAAAATTAAATATTTTTGCACAAGGAATGTACGAAACCGCTGAAAATAGTATCCAAAATAACGAACGAACTTCCTTGGGCTACTATGCTGGTGTAGAATATTTACCTTTTAAAGACCAAGATTTACGATTTTTCTTGGCTTACATTGGCAGAAAATATGATTACAAAAATAATAGTTCATTAGATAATTATACCAACCGTATTAGCCTTGGCTTGATGTATAGAATCAAAGCGTTTTAAAATAGTAAAATTAAGAGTTTCATAGTATTACGTTTTTATTTAAAAAAATCCGAGAGAAGATATTTCTTTTCGGATTTTTTTTATTTCTTTTTTAGAAAATCTTAATATTTTATTGGCTACTTTATTTGTTTTTTTTAGTAATTTTGTGAGATATTTATTCTATTTTTTGATGAAATTTGTTAAAATTATCTTACATATACACTTTCTATTTATCTCTTTTGTGGTATTTTGCCAAGAAGAAAGTAATTATTACTTTAAACGAATTTCAATAGAACACGGCTTATCTCAGTCGGGAGTAACTACTATTGTTCGTGATTATAAAGGTGTTTTATGGATTGGCACACGACAGGGAATTAACCGAGTAGAACGCAATCATATAAAAAAATACACGGAATATTATATTTTTCATTTATATGAAGATGCTCAGCAACAATTATGGGCTGTAACTAATAATGGCGTACTATTATACGAACCTAAGGAAGATATTTTTATACCCAAAACCAAACAGCCTTTGTTTTCCATAGCTGGTAGCCATTTAGGAGTATTTTTCGGAGGCTATTCTGCTATTTATCAATACAATAGTGATACTAAAATTATAGAACGATTACCTTTATTAAAAGAAGAAAAAGCAAAAGACAAAGAATGCCTCATTACTCAAATTATTCCTATAAATGAAGATATTTTCTTAATAGGTACAGAAAACGACGGCATTTTCCAATATTCTCGGAAAACTCATCTTTTTACTTCATTCATAGAAGAAGCCAAGCCACTAAGTGCATTATTTTATGAGGAAAAGCAGAATAATATTTATTTTTCGGTTTTCCAAAAAGGACTTTTTCAGTATTCTGCTTCTGGTGTTTTTTTAGCGCATTATCATCAGCAAAATACCGCTTTGCCCAATGATATTATTTTGGATATAAAACCCTATCGGGGGAATATTTGGCTTGCTACCGATGGTGGAGGAATTTCTATTTTAAATCCTGAAAATCATTCCTTCCGAAATATTCAACATAGTGCAGGGAATGTACATTCGTTACCCGTCAATTCTATCACTACTCTTTACGAAGATGCCAACCATAATATGTGGGCAGGCACAGTGCGCGATGGAGTTTTTCTTTTCCAAGAAACGTATATAAAAACTTATATTGATAGTGCTTTGGGCAAAAATAACGGGCTTAGTGAGCGAGCTGTAATAAGTATTTTTGAAGCAGAAAACGGCAAAGTTTGGATAGGTACAGACGGAGGTGGAATAAATGAATTTGACCCAAAAACAGACCATTTTACCCATCATCTTGCTACGTATAATGACAAAATTACCTCCATCACCAACTTTTCTCCTCAACAATTATTGGTTTCTATTTATGGAAAAGGACTATTTTTATATCATATTAATAATCAAACATATACACCTTTTTTGTTAATAGATGAAAACATCAACCAAGAGGAATGCCACACAGGTTTTACTCCTTTTGTTTATAGAATAAGTAAAAATAATATCCTCATCACAGCGAAAAATTCTTATTTGTACCATATTGATAATAAGCAATTTACAAAAATTCCTTTTGAAAATAATCTTTCTCCAAAAAATGCACTTCAACTGAAACTACAAAAAGACGATACGCTATTCTTTTCCAAAGGAAATATTTTATACCAAATGAAGGAAGACGAGGCTACTATTCGTTTTTTTCTTTCCTTAAATGAAGATTGTGCCATTAGTGCTGTTTGTTATGACAAGGCTCAAAATACGCTTTGGATAGGCTCTTCCAATGGACTTTTTAGCTATTCTTTGGATACAAAAAAACTAAATATGGTAACGACCAACCATATGTTTCGGCAAATTAGTTATATGCAGTTGGACAACCAAGAACGTTTATGGATTAATGCCTCCAATGTACTATTTTCATATCATATTCCTGATAAAAAAATAATGATTCGTGATGACTCGGACGGGTTTCTGCCCAATGATGTCCTGACGGGTTATGTACAAACTTCTGGTAAGGATTTTATTTATATGGGAGGGGTTGGTGGTTTTGTAAAAATCAATCCGTCTATTACTTCTGATACGGATACCAATCCGCTTCTTTTTGTTCAAAATATTGACTTAAATGGAAAAATTTACACCGCAGAGAATTTTCCAAAAGAAATTCCTCCGTACTTTAACACTCTAAAAATTAATGTTGGGCTGAATGAAAAAAATATGTTCCGAAAGATACTTTTTCGGTTCAAAATAAAAAATAATTCGCAAACTTCTGTTATAGAAACGTATGATAATAGCTTGGATATCATTTCTTTACTTTCTGTTGGAAAATATCAGGTAGAAGTAGCTTGTATGACAAAGAATGGTTATTGGACAGAAGATGTTCCGTTGCTTACCTTTGAGGTGCTTCCTGTTTGGTACCAACGATTTTGGTTTATTTTTTTAGTAATTTTAACTATTTTGGCTATTAGTGCAGGAATAATGTGGGGGTACTTTCGCCGTAAAAAACAGCAACTCAAATGGCAAATGGCACTTCATCAGCAAGAGATGAATGAAGATAAAATACAATTTCTTACCAATGTAAGCCATGAATTGCGTACGCCACTTACGCTTATTTATGCGCCGTTAAAACGTTTGTTAAATAGTAATGAAATAGAGCAATTTTCAGAAATTCAAAAAAATCAATTACAAAGTGCTTTTCGGCAAGCTAATACGATGAAAAATATCATCAATTGGGTGTTGGACTATAACCGAAGTACCTCGCTTGAAAATACATTACAAAAAACTTATACCGACCTAAATCATCTTCTTACAGATAGTTGCAAAGACTTTGAACAGGAGTTGGAGGCGAAGAATATTCATTTTGTTTTGCTTTTGGATAAAAATTTGCCTCTTATTGAAGTAGATATTCCTAAAATAAGAGTAGTAATTTCTAATTTGTTAATGAATGCTTTAAAATTCAGTAATGAGCATTCCTCTATACGCATACAAAGCTCTTATAATGAGCGTTTTATACGTTTCCAAATAGAAAATACAGGTATTGGCTTACGCAATATTGATATGGACAAACTTTTTACTCGTTTTGTGCAAGGAAAGCATAACCAAAAAGGTAGTGGTATAGGCTTGGCTTATTGTAAAGAACTTATTGACAAACATTTAGGCAACATAGGAGCGTATGAAGAAAATAAACAAACTATTTTTTATGTAGAATTACCTTATCTTTCTAATGAGAAAATTTTAGACAAATTTGAAAATGAAAAAGCTCATTCTCAAGCACCTGAAAAGTTAGTAAATACAATAGATACTTCATTATATTCTGTACTTTTGGTAGATGATAATTTGGATTTTCTTCATTATTTACATTCCGAATTGCGCTCAATGTTCAAAAATGTTACTAAGGCTACCAATGGGCAAGAAGCGTTGTTAGTTTTAAAAACTCATCAGCCTGATATTATTATCAGTGATGTTATGATGCCTGTAATGAATGGGTATCAGCTTTGTAAAGAAGTAAAAGATTTTTTACCTATTAGTCATATTCCTGTTATTTTATTAACAGCAAAGAATGACAATGAAAGTCAAAAAATAGGCTATAAATTGGGCGCAGATGCTTATCTTTCCAAACCTTTTGATATGGAGCTTTTGCTTTCTGTAATTAGCAATTTGCTCAAACAAAAAGAAGCTATAAAACAACGTTATGATAAAGAAACTCTCTTGCCCTCGCCCATTGCTACTACTATCAGTAATGCCGATGAGGTATTTATGATAAAACTCAATGAAGTAGTTAAGACGCATTATAACAATATAGACTTGGATGTAGATACCGTAGCCGATGCAATGGCAATGAGCCGAGCTTCTATTTATAACAAAATGAAACAAATAACAGGTATTGGAATTAACGAATATATTAACAAATATCGTATAGAAATAGCTTGTCATTTATTGAAACAAACTGACAAATCTATCACAGATATTGCTTTTGAAACAGGCTTCAATTCTCAGAAATATTTCAGTACCCTCTTCAAACAATCTACCGGGAAAACTCCAAAAGAATACCGAAATAACACAGAAACACAAACTTCTTGAAAATCAAATATTTAACATTTAATAGATAAATTTATACCTTTTTTAGATAAATTTACACTTACTTTTTTGGCTGTTTTTATAATTTTGAACATCAATTTTAAGTATCAAACTCCGATACAAAACAAACAACCATTGTATGAAAAAAAAACTATTTTTATCCATTCTCTTAATGCTACTTGTTGGTTGGAGCTATGCACAACAACGAACTATTAGCGGAATTATTAGAGATGCTTCTACCCAAGAACCTCTCTTTGGGGCTTCGGTAGTAATTAAAGGAAGTACCAAAGGTGTGAGTACTGACCTTGACGGAAAATATTCTATTTCTGTACAAACAGGACAGATTTTAGAAATTACATTCATTGGCTATCAAACCAAAGAAATGAAAATAATAGCCAATACGCCTACCAAACTTAACATTGTGCTATCACCAGAAGAAGTAGTTCTTGATGATGTGGTAGTAGTGGGCTATGGGGTTACAAAAAAACGAGACTTGGCAGGTTCTATCACTTCTCTAAAAACAGAGGATATAAAAGCTGGGGTAGTAACCGATATGTCTCAGTTTTTGAAAGGTCGTGCCTCTGGGGTACAAGTAAAACAAAACTCATTAGAGCCTGGCGGAAATGTTTCTATTCGTGTTCGAGGAGCATCGTCTGTAAGTGCTGAAAATGAGCCTCTTTATGTTATTGACGGATTTCAGACAGATAATATGTCGCAAATCAGTATGGACGACATTGAGTCTATTGAAATTTTAAAAGACGCTTCAACAACTGCTATTTACGGAGCAAGAGGGGCAAATGGAGTTATTCTTATTACTACCAAAAAAGGGAAAGAAGGTGTGTTCAATATTGAATATTCTAACCAAACTTCTTTTAAAAAAATGTACAATCCTTGGGAGTTGCTCGATGCAGGAGAAACCATTGCACTAAGTCGTCGTTTGTATGAGCAAGACCCTACCATTGCATCTAGCACTTGGACAGCAGAACAAGCCAAATACAGAGGCAAAGGTACAGATTGGCTAAAAGAAACCACTCGTAGTACCTTTACAGTGCTTCATCAATTATCTGTTTCAGGAGGTACAGAAAGGCTTTCTGCTTTTGCATCAGCAAGTTACCTTAACGAACCTGGTATTTTGCTTAATACGGATTATGACCGATTTGGAGGACGAACAAATATTCAGTACAAAATAAGCCCTAATATTCGTACAGGTGCCAATGTGAGCTTTTCTCAGTCTAAAAAGAAATTTTTGGATATGGGAACCATTTCTTCAGATAAAAATATAATGTATCGAATCTTCAATTTAGAGCCTTGGAAAAACAAAGAAGGATACGATGTTTTTGGGGTACAAGCACGTCGCCCTGCGGTATTTGAAGAAATGAACGGAGCGCAACTATATCGTTCTTTCAATACAATGTATGCTACTGCTTTTGTAGATATAGATGTATTGCCTTCTCTTATAGTTAATGGGCGATATACTTATGCATACGACCATTTAAAAACAGAAAAATACTACGACCGCTCTACATCTATCGGGTTGGCGCGTAAAGGAGAAGCTTTTTTGAGCCACGAAGAAAATATTAAGCATCAATTGGAAGCTGTTGCTACATATCATCCTGAAATTAATGATAAAAATGATTTGAAAATCATTGCTGGTACATCTTATATTCTGCAAAAAGGAAAAGGCGATGAAACACAAGCGTATGGTTTTGCTTCAGATGTATTTTCATTTAAAAACATAGGAGCAGCTAAGCACTTGGACTGGATAGGCTCTGGCGAATCTTCTTTGAAAAAATCTTCTTTCTTCGGTCGTGCCGAATATGTTTTTAACAATCGTTATATTATAAATGCTTCTGTTCGTGCCGATGGTTCTTCTGTTTTTGGAGCAGATTATCGTTGGGGGATATTCCCTGCGGCATCTTTGGCGTGGCACTTAGGTGAAGAAAATTTTATGGCATTTGCCAAACCAGCTGTTTCTCGTCTGAAATTACGTACCAGCTATGGGCTTAGCGGTAATGATGGTATTCGTTTTGGATTATCTCAGTACCAATATTCTGTACGTGATGTGTATGTAGGAGGCAGTGGCGTACAAAAAGGTATGTATCCTTCCAATCCGTACAACCCTACTCTTCGTTGGGAAACTACTTCACAATGGAATATTGGAGCGGATATAGCCTTCTTAAACGGAAGAATTGATGCTAGCGTAGATTACTACATTAAGCATACCAAAGACTTGCTTAGCCCCGATGCTATTCACCCTTCTGGTGGCTTCCCAGACTATACCACTCCTGATGGCAGACGCTATGAGTACACCGCTATGATGGTAAATGATGGAGAAATAGAAAACAGAGGTATTGAATTTGTTATAAAATCTACTAATTTTAGTAAAGAAAATTTTGTTTGGAATACTTCTCTTAACTTTGCTTATAACAAAAGTAAAGTACTGAAACTCAATAATGGGCAAGCTCGTTTCCAATACGTACGCCCTCACGGGTCTTACGATTATAAAGAATATATTATCTTAAAAGAAGGCGAGCCTCTCAGTGCTATTTATGGCTATGTGTTTGACGGAGTAATCCAAGAAGGAGAAACCTATGCTCCACAGCCCAAATCTATCCCTGGCGACCCCAAATTTAAAGACTTAAATGGAGATGGCATTATTGACGAAAGAGACAGAACTGTTTTGGGTACAGGTATTCCTAAAACTATCATTGGGCTAAATAATAGTTTCACTTACAAAGATTTTGATTTTTCTATCTTCTTTGAAGCATCATTAGGAGGAAAAATGTTAAACCTTACTCGTATTTATTTGGAAGATAATAACCGCCTTCGTGCCTCACAAGAACGATGGACAAAAGGAGGGCGAGAGCTTACCGATGCCAACGGAAATACTTATATTTCTTCGGGATACCCTTCCAACAACGTGCCAAGAAAAGGCTACCACAGCAAGGCAGGACTACAATATGGCTCTTACATCAACTCTCGTTTTGTAGAAGATGCTGATTTCTTAAAACTAAGAAATATAGAAGTAGGATATACTATTCAAGGAAATAAATGGAATTTAAAAGGAATAAAAAATATTCGCTTATCTCTCGGTGCGCAAAATTTATTCACTTTTACCAAATATCAAGGATTTGACCCAGATATTAGCACCAACGGAAGTAGCGCCATCGCACAAGGGCTGGATTTGAATTCTTATCCTGCATATAGAATGATTAATTTAGGAGTAAAACTAACTTTTTAACAATAATCTATGAAAACCATATACAAAATATATACTCTGGCAGGAGCTTTAAGCATTTCTCTAACAGCCTGTTCATTAAACGAAGATTTAACTTCTGTTTATAATGCAGATAATGCTTATACTACCGAAGAAAATGCCCAAGAAGGTGTCAATGGTATTTACAGATACCTCTTAGGGGCTAACCATCCTGCCACATTTTACATCAATGATATGTCTACCGACGATTGTTATATGTCTGAGGATATTTATGAAACACTTAACGAAAACGGACTTACAAGTGATGTGCAATTATCCAAAGCCTATAACGGAAATTGGCAAATGATAGGCTGTGCCAACTCTGCCATTGATAATATTATGCAAATAGATAATAGCCGTTTCCAATCTACACAAAAGAAAAATGAGTTATTGGCAGAGGCTCATTTTATGCGAGGATTTGCTTATTATCAACTTACTAATATTTTTTATAGAGTTCCGTTAATTACTAATGGCTTCTATGAATCTACCGCCAACCCAACGCTTTCTTCCGTAGAAGCATTGGATGACCAAATAGAGCGCGACTTGCTCATAGCTGCTAATAATTTACCAACCGAATGGAGTGCCTCTTATGAAGGAGCTGCCGGACGACCAACCAAAGGCGCAGCGTACGGATATTTAATGCGCCTTCATATGAGAAAAGCAGGTCGCTTGCGTGAAGAAGGACAAAGTGCCACTACCTCTTGGCAAGCCGCTCTGAATTATGCAGACCAAGTTATCGCTTCTGGCAAATACGCACTTCAATCTCATATTTTTGATGTTTTTGACCCAAGTACTTCTGAAAAAATTTATAATAACGAAATTATTTTCGCTGTTCGTGCTAGCGAAACCGCTTCGGCAGGTGCCTCTGACTTGGCTTTATATTTCACCTCTTGGAGTTATAACTATGGCTGGGACAAGTTCAATATTCCATTGGAAATGTTCTGGAAATATAATTCCGAAGACGAACGCTTAACCAAACTCCTTATATCCTCTTTCCCTGATGTGTATAATAGTAATATCGTTTATAAAGCTCCTACCTTAAACGAAATAGGTACTTTGGACAATGAAACCAGTACCCCCATCGTAAAAGAATTGGCGCAAGTATATACAGATAAATACCATTACCAAAAGGCAGGAACATATAACTACAACACTCCCAATAACTTACCTCTATTACGCTATGCAGATGTTCTTTTGTGCAAAGCCGAAATATTGAATGAGCTTAACGGAGTGAATCAGGAAGCGATTGATTTGCTTAACAAAATCAGGGAAAGAGCTTTTCAAAATAGCAACCATAATTACACCGCAACAGATTTTGCTTCGGCAGAAGATTTTCGTAGTAAATTATGCGATGAACGATTGTTAGAACTCAATAACGAAGGCGTACGAAGAATTGACCTTATCCGAATGGGTCTCTGGAAAGACCGCTTAGATGCTTATATGGACGGCATAAAAGCAAAAGCTGAAAAACAAGAAGAGAATATGAGAGCCAAAAGTGCCAACAATACCTCTGTGGATTTAAGTGCTAAATGGAAACCTTATCCCAAATTTTCTGGCTCACCTCTAAAAATATACGACAAACGAAGATATTACCCTATACCAAAAGTATATAGTAGCAAATATCCAGACTTGGAAAACAATCGTTCTTTTAACGAACAATAATCCATTCTTAATATTTCAAATATGAAAACATATACCAAAACCATATTCTTTACTGCATCACTTCTTAGTTGCATCGGGTGCAGTAAAACCGAACGAGATGGACGTTTTTCTGACAATCCACTTAGCCAAATAGAAAGCATAGCAGAAGGTTCTCTCAACAATGAACAACAAATAAAATGGAACTTTACCAATACCGATAATTGGATAAGTGCCAACCAAGGCACACAAGCTGATAACAACCTATCTTCTATCGTAGATAATTCAGATTGTGAAGACGGAAAAGCCCTAAAAATATACACCCAAGCCAATACACAACAAAGACAAAAACTAAAAACCAAACAACAATTTGGTGCAGGGCTATACACTTGGCGCACTTATATTTCTGATTTGGGCGAGGTAGAACGCGTAAGCATAGGCTCGTGGCTTTGGAATAGTGATAAACACGAATTGGACTTTGAAGTAGGCTCAGGAACTGCCACCGAACGCACCGCCTTAGGCTTATCTTCAGACGAAGTTATCGCTTACATCACCAGTCAAGATAATCCTTTTATTCAACAAAAAGTTAAAATTAAAAAAAATGCTTGGCATACTTTCCAGATTAATTTACAATTGGTAAATGGAAAATATTTCGCTACTTGGAGTATTGACGGAGTAAAATACGCCGCACAACAATTGCAATATGGGCAAGACTATCCTTTCCATATTTTTTGTAGTACCGAAAATTTAAAATTCATTGGTGATACTTGGCCTTACCAAAACAACTACGGATTGTGGGATTATGTAAGCTACACTCCCTACTCCTACTCTATTGCTCCAATAGAGCCTTCTACCCAAACCAATCCTACTGATGTAGCTCCTGAACCAGACCCAGGAGAAAGAAAAATTTGGTACTTTAAAGAATTCCCATCAGATTGGAACAAATGGACAAATGTTGGCACAGATGGTGTTGCATTCAACAAAATAGAAGACGATAAATTGGTGCTTTCTGTTAATGATTATTGTATTACTTCTAAAATAGAATACAAATCGCCAGTAAGTTACGGAAAATATACGTGGTCTGTACGTTTTCCTGATGTTTCTGAACTTACAAAAACTACCAAATTCCAAATCGGTGGTACGCTATACACCACTAATGATAAAAAAGAAGCACACGCCATTACAATGATGGCTTGGTACGGAACAGAAACCGAAAGAACTCGCTTAGGGGCAAAACCCAATCAGTTATTATTACGATTGTATTCTGAAATTCCTGGTTATGAAGCCTTTGTAGCTGTTTTAGACCCCGACAAAGACTACAAACTAAGCATTGAACTCAAAAAGGTAAGTAATAAATACATTATTGTTTATTCTCTTGATAATGAAGTACTTAAAACCCTTCCTACTAATTACGGAGAAGATACGGTTAAGTTTTTGTTTATTTCCTCTGCTGAGTCTAACAGAAATTGGATGCCAGGAGAAAAGCTCTACAAAAAAATAGATGCAAAATTCAATTTTATTGAATATATTTCTTATTAATTTATTTTAAAAAAGTATTCTCAAAAGGCTGTCTCGCTCCATTGAGACAGCCTATTTATTACAAAAAATTATAATAATGATGAGAACGTTACACAAATATTTTATCATAAACCTTATTGCTTTCTGTTTTTTATCTTGCCAGAAAGATACCGAAGCAGAAAATACCAACCCAAATAGCTTACAAAATTTTGAAGTTTCTCTTAGTAACAAAAACCATTTAAGAGCAGAAATAAGTGCTACTTTTTCTGAAAATACTTCGTTTTCTATCGCTTATTGGGATATTAATACCCCTTCTGAAATAAAACAAACCCAAACCTATCAAGCAAACGGAAACATTCATAAAACTATTCTTTTTCTAAAACCAAATACTCAATATGCTTGCAAAATTATTTACGGAAAAGAATTATCTTCTGATATTAAAACATTCAAAACCAAAGATATACAATCTTTTTTACCCAATGCAACCCTACAAGAAGACAATCTAAAACAAGATATTGAGGGCTATTTATTGGCAAACAACCGAAGTTCTAATCATATTTACCTAATGGATACCAAAGGGAATGTAGTTTGGTACGAGCCTGTGCCTGATGTTCCCGCAGTTGTAACCTACGATCCTAAAAATCAGTATTTTTACTTGCTTACCGATGCTCCAAATAATGGTTTATTTGTATTCAATTCTAAAAAATTAAAAATAATAGACCTTTTTGGTAATATTATCCTACAAAAAGAGTTTGCCTCTATCCCAGAATTAAAAAATCGGGAAGTGCATCACGAATGTCGCCCTCTCCCCGATGGTAATATAGGGTTGGTTACCTACATTCATCAAACCATAGACCTCAGTAGCAAAGGAGGTTCAAAAAACGATATTGTAACTGGCGACGGCTTTGTGATTATGAACCTAAAAGGAGAAATTATAAAAAAATGGAGTTGTTTTGACTATCTAAATCCGCTCGATTATCCAATCATTACCAATCCAAAAGTAAAAGAAGATTGGATACACGCCAATTCTATCGACCAAGATAGCGAAGGCAATTACTATATGACAACCAATCGCGATAGCGAACTCTGGAAAATTAATGGAAAAACAGGAGAACTGATGTATCGTGTAGGCAAAAACGGAACTATCCAACCTTCGGAAAACCTCTTATCTCACGGTATCCATTGTGCCATTGTACAAGCTCCTAATGAAGTATTGGTCATTGACAACGCCCGAGAAAATAAAACTACGGGTTCAAGAGCTCTTATTTACAAAGTAGATGAACAAAGTAAAACGGCTTCGGTATCCTTAGAAGTAGCTTTGCCCAAAGGAACGTTTTCTTCTACCCGTAGCAATGTACAACTCATTGACAATCAATATGTACTTTTTGCTTTAAGCGCACAACGAGAAGTATTTATCACCGATAAAAATACTACTCCCGAAATAAAACGTTCTCTTTTATTACCTTACACTTTCTATCGTGTAGAGTATATTCCTTCTATTTCCTATTAATTCAATTAACAATGAAAAAAATTATATTTAGTGTAGTAACACTATGCCTTATGGCTTGTAAAGGAACTGAACCTGTAATTCATTACGAGGTAATTCCGCTACCACAATCCATTAGTTATACTCATCAAAAGCCTTTTGAGCTCGATGCTCAAACCGTGATTACGTACCCACAAGGAGATGCCTCACTACAAAGGAATGCGCAATTTCTCGCTTCTTATCTTAAAGAACTCACAGGGCTCACCCTTACCACTAAACCCAATGTGAACAACGGGAAGGTCATTCATCTTAAAACAGACCTTCAAAACCCTAACCGTGAGGCGTACCAACTCACTGTAACAAGTGAGCAAATTACGATTAACGGAGCAAGTCCCGCAGGTGTGTTCTATGGCATACAAACCCTGCACAAGTCGATTGAGGTAGCCCAACCACAAGCCCTATCGTTCCCTACGGCTGTGATAGACGATGCGCCTCGCTTTGCCTATCGCGGAATGCATTTTGATGTGAGCAGGCATTTCTTTCCTGTTAGCTTTATCAAGCAGTATATTGATATACTCGCCTTGCACAATCTCAATACGTTCCATTGGCATCTTACCGATGACCAAGGGTGGCGTATAGAAATCAAAAAATACCCTCGCCTTACTGAGGTAGGTTCTACTCGTAAAGAAACGCTTAAAGGGCACTTGTTCAAAGATAAACCTCATCAGTTTGACGGCAAACCCTATGGGGGCTTCTATACCCAAGAACAGATTAAAGAGATTGTAAAATACGCCCAAGACCGCTATATTACAATTATTCCTGAGATAGATATACCTGGGCATACCCTCGCCGTGCTTACCGCTTACCCTGAGTTGGGCTGTACAGGTAAGGACTACGCCGTAGGTACTAAATGGGGGGTGTTCGACGATGTACTTTGTGCTGGGAATGAAGCTTCTTACGAGTTCTTAGAGGGTGTATTCGATGAACTTACCGAACTTTTTCCCTCTAAATACATTCATATTGGGGGTGATGAATGCCCAAAAACACGTTGGAAAGAGTGTCCCAAATGTCAGGCTAAAATTAAAGCGTTAGGCTTAAAAGGCGATGGTGAGCACACTGCCGAACAGAAACTACAAGGCTATGTAGTATCGCGCGTAGAGCAATTCCTTAAAAAGAAAGGGAGAGAAATCATAGGTTGGGACGAGATTTTGGAAGGTGATAACATCTCACAAGACGCTATTGTGATGTCGTGGCGAGGCACCGAAGGTGGAATTGCTGCAGCACAACGCCACAATCGCGCTATTATGACCCCCCATTACAGTCTCTATTTTGATTACAATCAAGGCGAAGACCCAACCAAAGAACCCCTTTCCATAGGCGAGTACCTTCCCGTAAAAAAAGTGTATGACTACGAGCCTATCGACCCAAAACTCACCCCTGAGCAAGCTAAGTATATCTTAGGAGTACAAGCCAACCTTTGGACGGAGTACATCGAGAACCCTTCTCACGCCGAGTATATGCTCTTACCGCGATTGGCTGCCTTAGCCGAGGTACAATGGACGGCTCCCGATAAAAAGAATTTTCCTAATTTCCTAAGACGTCTCGGCAACCTACTCAACTATTACCAAAAGGAAGGGTATCACTATGCTAAACACGTGTTGGGCATTACCCCTGTCATTCAACCCGCACCAAAGAAAGATGGTATTCAGGTAGAGCTCCTTACCGTTGGTGAAGGAAAAGTATATTACACTACTGATGGCACTACCCCCGATGCGAGCAAAACGCTTTACACTCAACCTATCAAACTGAGCAATGAAGTACTACTGAAAGCCGTAGCGATACATAAAGACACCATAAGTGGCATATTTAGCTATCAGTCGTTATTCAACAAGGCTACATATAAACCTATACAGCTACTCACCGAAACCAATCCTAAATACACCTTTGGTGGTGCTGCTGCCTTAGTCGATGCCCAAATAGGCGAAGACTCCTATATCGACGGACATTGGGTAGGTTTTCCCGGTAGGGTAGGAGTAGAAGCGGTGATTGATTTGGGTAAAGAAGAAGAAATTACTAACCTCAAAGCAGGTTCTTTATCCGATACCCCAAACTGGATATTTCCAGCTTCCGAAGTGGCTATTTACGGCTCTGCCGATGGCAAAAACTTTCAGCTCATCGCACAGCAATCTTTAAGGATAGCCGAGAAGAGCGACCCTATCAAGCGAGTGCCTATTAACATTAGTTTTGCTAAAACCAAAGTGCGTTACGTAAAAGTAGTACTCAAAGGTAGCATTATCCCCGAATGGCACGAGGGCAAAGGCACACCAGCTTTGCTATTTGTAGATGAAATCCAAGTAGAATAAAATAACTCATACACTATTTTTATACGACTAATCTCCATTGAAATAATGGAGATTTTTTTATTTCTTTTTTTTAGAAAATCTTAATTCTATGAGAAATAATAACTAAAAAATAGTATTTTTGCTCCCTCAATTTTATACAATGACAGATAATAAAATTCGCTGTGCGTGGTGCGAAAAAGACGAACTTTACACCAATTACCACGACCAAGAATGGGGACGATGGATTACCGACGAACGGCTACTCTTTGAGTTTCTTATTCTGGAAGGATTCCAAGCGGGACTCAGTTGGCATACTATTTTAAAGAAAAGAGAACATTTTCGTAATGCTTTTGACAATTTTCAGCCAAAGAAAATAGTACATTACACCCAAGAAAAGGTAAATTCTCTATTAAATAATGAAAACATCATTCGTAATAAGCTAAAAATACAAGCTACAATAACCAATGCAAGTGCTTTTTTAGAAATTCAAAAAGAATTTGGTTCTTTTGCTAATTATTTAAGCACTTTTATAGCCGAACCCATAGACAATTGCCCGAAAACACTATCCGAAGTACCGAGTTTTTCTCCTTTATCTGATAATATTAGTAAAGATTTAAAAAAAAGAGGATTCAAATTTGTTGGCACAACCATTATTTATTCTTTCTTGCAAGCCACTGGGCGAATTAACGACCACATAGAAGAATGCTGGACAAGAACTTAATTTTTAGAAAAATTAATGTTTTTTGTTAAAAAATTAGGATATTATCTTTTTTAATTTTAAATTTGCTTTCACTAATTTAAAATTAAAAAAAATGAGAAAAATTCTTTTGTTATTGCTTTTATTTGTTCATACAATAACAGCTTACACACAAACAGCTACAATCCCTCCTATAAAAAGTTATGAGGGAGAACGAAACAAAGAGGGGTTACCTAATGGAAAAGGAAAAGCCTTTTTCGATGATAAAAATTGGGTATCCTACGAGGGAGAATGGGTAAATGGAATTCCTGAAAAATATGGTCATTTCATCTACTCTTTTGGAAATGAATATATTGGAGAAGTAAAAGATGGTCTGATGCACGGAAAAGGGAAATATAACATTAAAGATGGAACTATTTATGAAGGAATTTATGAAACAGGACTTCCTGTGAAAGGAAAATTAAAATATTCTAATGGAAATTATTATGAAGGAGAATGGACTGATGGTAAACGAACAGGTATTGGATACTTCAGATGGGGAAATGGAGATTATTATGAAGGAAGTTTTAAGGAAGGGACAAGGTTTGGATTTGGAAAATACACCTATGCGAATGGAGATGTAAAATATGGATTCTTTTTTTATGACGAAAATAAAAAAGAATATTCAATGGTGAAAGAAGATCCTTTTCCTGAGGATTTTTCCAATGTACCTATAAATGAATTTGTGATACAAAAGGAAAATCCTATTCAAATTAGAAAAATTCAATTTGGCAAAAGAAGTGCTAAAATAACTATGCCTAATGGAACTGTATTGATAATGTACAGAATCAATGATGATGAATATTATGGAGCAGGTAGTACAGAAAACCTTTATCAATATATGCGCAGATCGAAAGATGACGAAAAGGAAGACGTAGTGTATTTCTTTAATACCAGAAAGAACGGTATGTTTTCTTCTACTTCTAATAGTGAACTTATACGTTACAATATGCCTTATAGAGACACTCCTATAAAGGAATTTGCTAAATATGGAATTGAGTTCAAATATACCTTTAAGTTTGGTAAAGTTGGACAAGGTTGGGTTCCTGCTAAATATGGATATTACAATGCCGGAAAAACTTATAAAATAGGAGACTTAGAGATTCAAGAAAAAGACTATCGCCAACGCTTGGAAAGAGAAGGACATTCTATTGACTTACAAGGAGAGTCTTATGTTTATCAAATAGTAAATCCAACTCATAAACTCTACAAAATTAATTATTCTATTTCTGGTCACGGAGATTTTCAGTTTTATCAAAATCCTGGCTTTTTAAGATTTGAAGGGCTTCGTACATCTTGGAATCATTATAGCTATTCCAGCTTTGTTATTTTAAAACCAGAAGGAGTTTTTAGAGATGAGATGGTAATAGGTTCTCAATCTAATGATTTTCTATTTAAAGTAGATACAATTACTGAAATTAGTAATGATTGGTATAATAATTTATTAAAAGCTCTTGAAGGTTCTGATTTGAATCTCATTAATAAATATCTTAGTGATGATTTAGCCAAAGAATGGCATTCCTCCTTAAAAGACAATAAAAACCAAATTATCGCAAAAAACAAAAAAGATTTCAATTCAAAGTATTTACCTTTAATAAAAACTACCATTTCTCCAAAAGACAAACTACGCTTTGATAGAGACTTTGAAAGTGAAATTATTTATACAATAACTAACAATTCGGATAAAGTTTTAATAATTACCTACGACATCAATGATAAAATAAAGGACAAAATAAAACTAAATTCAAAAGAATCTTTCAATAATACAAAAAAAATACTGGGGATAGAGGCAAGTTCTCTAAAAGTCAATGTAAAAGATGTATCTCCTGAATAATCTAATTTAAGGATAATGTATTTTATAACAAATTGGTTTTAAGAGACTATTCAGCGACAAAGATACAAAATAATTAGCAACTTTACTCATTTGCTCACAAGATTAATTTTTAAAGATAAATATATTTTTATACCTTCCCTTCTTTTTTACAAGAAAAAACGTCTTACTTTTTCGTAAGACGTTTTTCTATTTTTATGCTTCGCCTGCACTTCCAAAGCGTGCTACGGTTTGCATTATTTCATTGTCATTTATTGTATTGAGCTGGTTTTCAAATTTTTGAATATTGTCAGAAAGCGCATTGAGCAGTCGTTTAGCGTGTAGCGGAGCGAGTATTATTCTACTCTGTACGCGTCCTTTGGGTACGCCTGGCATCAAGCTAACAAAATCTAACACAAATTCTGTTTCGGAATGATTGACAACCACCAAGTTAGAATATACACCGTTGGCGGTTTGTTCGTCCAGTTCTATACTTATTTCTTGTGATATTTCATTGTCCATATTTCTTATTTTTGCATTTCTCTTCTTGAACCTACCACAATATTTTCATAGCGTTTTAGTCCTGTTCCCGCAGGGATTCGGTGTCCTACGATAACATTTTCTTTCAAGCCGTCTAAGAAATCTACTTTCCCTTGTACAGCCGCCTCGTTAAGTACTTTGGTCGTTTCTTGGAATGATGCTGCCGAAATAAACGATTTGGTTTGTAGAGATGCTCTTGTAATACCTTGTAATACAGGCACTGCCGTAGCGGGGATAACATCGCGTGCTACTACTAAGTTTTTGTCTTGGCGTTTTAAGATAGAGTTTTCATCACGCAACTGACGAACGGTAACGATTTGTCCTGCTGTCAAATGCTCAGAATCTCCTGCATCTTCCACAACTTTTTTGCCGAAAAGCTTGTCATTTTCTTCAATAAAGTCATCTTTATGTACCAATTGCTCTTCTAAGAATAGCGTGTCTCCTGGATCTTGAATTTCTACTTTACGCATCATTTGGCGAACGACAACCTCAAAGTGTTTGTCATTGATTTTCACCCCTTGCAAACGATATACTTCTTGTACTTCATTTACCAAATATTGTTGCACGGCAGAAGGTCCTTTGATTTTCAAGATATCTTCTGGGGTTACAGAGCCATCAGAAAGTGGCATACCTGCACGCACGTAGTCATTTTCTTGTACCAATACTTGGTTAGAAAGTTTTACCAAATACGTACGTTTTTCGCCCAATTTAGATTCTACAAAAATCTCACGATTACCACGTTTTACTTTTCCGAAAGATACCACACCGTCAATTTCAGAAACTACGGCAGGGTTAGATGGGTTACGCGCTTCAAACAACTCGGTTACACGAGGAAGACCTCCTGTAATATCCCCAGACTTGGCAGACTTACGCGGTATTTTTACCAATACTTTTCCTTCTTTAATTTTCTCTTTATCATCTACCATTATATGCGCCCCAACAGGTAAAGTGTAAGAACGTAATATATTGCCCGATTTATCTTCAATATGAAGGGTTGGGATAAGTCGTTTGTTACGAGATTCAGAAATTACTTTCTCTTGGAAACCAGTTTGTTCGTCAATTTCTACCTGATAAGTAACCCCTTGTTCAATGTTTTCATAAACGATATTTCCTGCAAATTCAGAAATAATTACAGCGTTATAAGGGTCCCATTGGTTAATTACATCGCCTTTCTGAACGGTATCTCCATTTTTAAAGAAAATATAAGCTCCGTACGGAATATTGGTGGTACTAAGTACCATTTTGGTATTCGGTTGTAAAATTTTAACTTCCGAAGTACGAGAGATAACCACTTCCACAGGGTTGCCTTCATTGTCTTCTCCGTGAACGGTTTTAAGGTCGTCAATTTCAAGAACTCCTTCAAAACGAGCTATATTTTTGTTTTCCTCAGAAATGTTACCCGCAGTACCACCCATATGGAAAGTACGAAGAGTAAGCTGCGTACCAGGCTCCCCGATAGATTGTGCTGCTACTACGCCGACAGCCTCTCCAAGTTGTACCATTTTACCTGTGGAAAGATTTCGCCCGTAACATTTAGCGCAAATTCCGTGTTTAGCCTCGCAAGTAAGTGCCGAACGAACCTCAATAGTTTCAATAGGTGCTTGGTTGATTTTAGAAACAGCATCTTCACGGATTTCTTCGCCTGCGGCAACGATAACTTCTTCTGTAATTGGGTTGATAATATCGTTCAATGCTACACGACCTAACACGCGCTCGCCAAGAGTTTCTATTACTTCTTCATTTTTCTTTAAGGCTTGTACCTCAATTCCACGAAGTGTTCCACAGTCATCGGTGTTGATAATCACATCTTGTGAAACATCCACCAAACGACGAGTAAGGTAACCCGCATCGGCAGTTTTTAAAGCGGTATCGGCAAGACCTTTACGCGCTCCGTGGGTAGAAATAAAATATTCTAAGATAGAAAGCCCTTCTTTAAAGTTAGAAAGAATAGGGTTTTCAATAATTTCACCACCACCAGCAGTAGATTTTTTCGGTTTTGCCATCAAACCACGCATACCTGTAAGCTGGCGAATTTGCTCCTTAGAACCACGCGCTCCTGAATCCAACATCATATACACAGAGTTGAACCCTTGTTGGTCTTCACTGATTCGCTTCATAGCCAAATCGGTAAGGCGAGCATTGGTAGATGTCCAAACGTCAATCACTTGGTTATAACGCTCATTATTGGTGATAAGCCCCATATTATAGTTTCCGATAATACCTTGTACTTGTTCGTTGGCATCGGAAATCATACTTTGTTTTTCTTTCGGGATAATAATATCTCCTAAGGAGAAAGAAAGCCCACCTTGGAAGGCAAATTTATATCCCATTGCTTTAATATCGTCCAAAAACTCAGCGGTACGCGGAATACTTGTAGCCTTTAACACATCACCGATAATATCTCTAAGAGATTTTTTAGTTAAAACTGTGTTAATATATCCTGCTTCAATAGGTACAACTTCATTAAATAATACACGCCCAACAGTAGTGTCTATTAGTTTCGTAACGATATTTCCGTTTTCATCTAAATCTCTGGTTTTCACCTTAATAGAAGCATTTAAATGTACTTTTTTCTCATTATAAGCAATATTTACTTCTTCTGGTGAATAGAACACAGACCCCTCTCCTATTACAGGATATTCTGGTGTGCTTTTACGAAGTTTGGTAATATAATAAAGACCCAAGACCATATCCTGAGAAGGTACGGTAATTGGCGCACCATTGGCAGGGTTCAAGATATTATGAGAAGCAAGCATCAACATTTGGGCTTCCAAAATAGCTTCTGGACCAAGAGGAAGATGCACCGCCATCTGGTCACCGTCAAAGTCGGCATTAAACGCCGTACAAACTAACGGGTGCAAACGAATAGCTTTTCCTTCAATAAGCCTTGGCTGAAATGCCTGAATACCCAATCTGTGGAGCGTAGGAGCTCGGTTGAGCAATACTGGGTGTCCTTTGATTACATTTTCTAAAATATCCCAAACAACAGGTTCTTTTTTGTCAATAATTCGTTTTGCAGATTTTACCGTTTTTACGATACCTCTTTCTATTAACTTACGGATAACGAATGGTTTATACAATTCTGCTGCCATATTTTTTGGCAATCCGCATTCGTAAAGTTTCATTTCAGGACCAACAACAATTACCGAACGAGCGGAATAATCCACACGCTTACCTAAAAGGTTTTGACGGAAACGTCCTTGTTTTCCTTTGAGAGAATCGGATAATGATTTTAATGGTCGGTTAGATTCTGTTTTTACAGCCGATGCTTTACGAGTATTATCAAATAAAGAATCGACAGACTCTTGAAGCATACGTTTTTCATTTCGTAAAATTACGTCTGGTGCTTTGATTTCCATCAAACGTTTCAAACGATTGTTACGAATGATAACTCTTCGGTACAAATCATTCAAATCTGAAGTAGCAAAACGACCACCATCTAACGGAACAAGAGGTCGCAACTCTGGCGGAATAACAGGGATTACTTTCATAATCATCCACTCTGGTTTGTTCTCTCTATTTCTTTGCGATTCGCGGAAAGCTTCTACTACTTGAAGACGTTTAAGAGCTTCTGTTTTACGTTGTTTTGAAGTTTCTGTGTTTGCTTTGTGTCGTAATTCATACGAAAGTTGGTCAATATCCAAACGTTGTAAAAGTTCGTACAAACATTCGGCACCCATTTTCGCAATAAATTTATTAGGGTCGCTATCGTCTAAGTATTGGTTTTCAACAGGTAACGACTCCATTATATCCAAATATTCTTCTTCTGATAAGAAATCCATAGGTTGAAGAGGCTCGCCTTCTATGGTTTTAGCGATACCAGGTTGGATAACGACATATCTTTCGTAGTAGATAATCATATCCAATTTTTTGGAAGGAAGCCCAAGTAAATAGCCTATTTTGTTAGGCAATGAGCGGAAATACCAAATATGAGCCACAGGCACTACCAAGTTAATATGCCCTACACGCTCACGACGTACTTTCTTTTCGGTTACTTCCACACCACAACGGTCGCACACGATACCTTTATAACGGATACGCTTATATTTCCCGCAGGCACATTCGTAGTCTTTTACAGGACCAAAAATACGCTCACAGAAAAGCCCATCACGCTCTGGCTTGTGCGTACGATAGTTAATCGTTTCTGGCTTAGAAACTTCTCCTCTTGACACTGCCAAAATGCTTTCAGGCGAAGCCAAACCAATAGAGATTTTGTCAAACCTCACTGCTGTGTTTTTATCTTTTCCTTTTGCCATATTACAAATGGTATATAGTTTTTTATTTTATAAATAATTTTATTTTTGTTGTTTTGTTTTTAAATTTTGAACAATACGCAAGCTATTGCTATTAAAGCGGGTAGAGCCTGAGCAAAAAATATTTTTTTAGAAGCTGTCAAAGCCCCAAAAATGCCTGCTACGGCTACACAACCTAAGAAAAACAAACGTATATTGGTACTCCACCATACATCTTCTATACAGAAGCTCCAAGCTAAACCTGCTACCAAAAAGCCGTTGTACAAACCTTGATTGGCTGCCATTGATTTGGTTTGTGGAAATAAATGTTCTGGCAAGGATTTGAAAAATTTCTTACCACGCGTTTCCCAAGCGAACATTTCCATATACAAAATATAAAGATGTTCTATCGCTACCAAAATAGTTAAAATAGTTGCTATCATTGTTTAAAAAATCATTTTATAAAAATACCTTTTTAAGCTATCTTTATATAATATCAAAATCCCAAACTCCAAATATAAAGTAATATCTGGAATTTGGTTTTTTGATTTTTATTTTATTTTTTTATTCTTC
Source organism: Capnocytophaga sp. (assembly GCA_030530525.1). Lineage (GTDB taxonomy): Bacteria > Bacteroidota > Bacteroidia > Flavobacteriales > Flavobacteriaceae > Capnocytophaga. The sequence goes on from JAUMUT010000001.1 coordinate 57,314, forward strand.
CAAACGAATATCTAAGCCAAGCCCTTTAAGCTCGTGCATCAATACATTGAAAGATTCTGGCAATCCTGGTTCTGGCATTGTATCGCCGTGTACGATAGCCTCGTAAGTACGCGCACGACCGATAACATCGTCAGACTTCACGGTTAAGATTTCACGCAATGTGCTAGAAGCTCCATACGCCTCCAATGCCCAAACCTCCATCTCTCCGAAACGCTGACCACCAAATTGTGCTTTACCTCCCAATGGCTGTTGCGTAATAAGTGAATATGGCCCGATAGAACGTGCGTGCATTTTATCATCAATCATATGCCCAAGTTTTATCATATAGATAACCCCTACGGTTGCCTTTTGGTCAAAACGCTCGCCTGTTCCTCCGTCATAAAGGTAAGTATGCCCGAAAGCTGGTACGCCTGCCTTGTCTGTATATTCTGTAATTTGTTCTAAGGAAGCCCCGTCAAAAATAGGTGTGGCAAACTTCAAGCCGAGCTTTTGTCCTGCCCAACCAAGAACAGTTTCATATATCTGTCCAATGTTCATACGCGAAGGTACCCCAAGAGGGTTCAAGACAATATCCACAGGAGTTCCATCTTCCAAGAATGGCATATCTTCATCACGAACAATACGTGCTACGATACCTTTGTTTCCGTGTCGTCCTGCCATTTTATCTCCTACTTTGAGTTTTCGTTTTTTAGCAATATAAATTTTTGCTAATTTCATAATTCCTGCTGGCAATTCATCTCCAACAGAAAGAGTAAATTTATCTCTACGAAGCGCTCCTTGTAGGTCGTTTAGTTTTATTTTATAATTGTGAATAAGGTCATTCACAAGAGTATTGGTATGCTCATCGGTTGTCCAACCACCAGCGAGAAGGTGCGTATAATCTTCAATAGAGCTTAGCCCTTTTTGGGTATGTTTTCTTCCTTTTGGAATAATTTCTTCACCTAAATCGTTATAAACTCCTTGTGATGTTTTTCCATTAACTAAGGAGAATAGTTTTTCTAATAATCTATCTTTTAGCGATTCTGCTTTGGCATTGAAAGTAGCTTCTAAGGTAGCTAATTCGTCTTTTTCTTTGCTTCGTTTTTGTTTGGTTTTTACCGCACGAGCGAAAAGTTTTTTACCAATAACTACCCCTTCCAAAGATGGTGATGCTTTTAACGACGCATCTTTCACATCTCCTGCTTTATCCCCGAAAATAGCACGAAGAAGTTTTTCTTCTGGTGTTGGGTCAGACTCTCCTTTTGGAGTTACTTTACCAATAAGAATATCTCCTGGTTTTACATTTGCCCCAATACGGATAATACCATTTTCGTCCAAATCTTTGGTAGCATCTTCCGATACGTTAGGAATATCGTTGGTAAGCTCTTCTGTACCTAATTTTGTATCTCGAACATCTAACGTATATTCATCTATATGGATAGAGGTAAAAATATCTTCCCGAATTACACGTTCAGAAATTACAATCGCATCTTCAAAGTTATATCCTTTCCAAGGCATAAAGGCAACTTTCATATTTCGCCCAAGTGCCAATTCGCCGTTTTCAGTGGCGTAACCTTCACAAAGTACTTGTCCTTTTTTCACTCTATCGCCTTTACGAACAATAGGTTTTAGGTTAATACAAGTTCCTTGGTTGGTACGGCGGAATTTTATAAGGTCATAAGTGGTTAATTCTTCATCAAACGAAACTAAAATTTCGTCTTCGGTTCTGTCGTATTTGATGATAATTTTATCCGCATCTACGTATTCCACAGTTCCTTCTCTTTCGGCATTCATCAATACACGAGAGTCGGTAGCTACACGCTGTTCCAATCCTGTTCCTACGATAGGAGCTTCTGGACGAAGCAAAGGTACGGCTTGGCGCATCATATTCGAGCCCATCAAAGCACGGTTTGCGTCATCGTGTTCCAAGAATGGAATAAGAGAAGCAGAAATAGAAGCAATTTGGTTTGGAGCAACGTCAATATAATCCACTTCCTCACGCATAATAACCGGGAAGTCGCCATCTTCTTTAACTACCAAACGTTCTTCTAAAATATTTCCTTTTTCATCTACCTCAATGTTTGCTTGCGGAATTTTCAAGCCTTCTTCTTCTTCGGCACTCATATAAATGAGCTTATCCAACTGCACTTTTCCGTTTTCTACCTTACGATATGGCGTTTCTATAAAGCCCATTGAATTTACTTTGGCATATACCGCAAGAGAAGAAATAAGCCCGATGTTTGGTCCCTCAGGAGTTTCAATAGGACAAAGACGACCATAGTGAGTATAATGCACGTCTCGCACCTCAAATCCTGCACGCTCACGCGAAAGACCACCAGGACCTAATGCAGATAAACGACGCTTGTGAGTAATCTCTGCCAATGGATTGGTTTGATCCATAAACTGAGAAAGCTGACTTGTTCCGAAGAAAGAATTAATTACCGAAGAAAGAGTTTTAGCATTAATCAAATCTATCGGTGTAAATACCTCATTATCACGTACATTCATACGCTCACGAATGGTTCTTGCCATACGAGAGAGACCTACTCCAAATTGTGCAGAAAGTTGCTCGCCCACAGTTCTCACACGACGGTTGGAAAGGTGGTCAATATCATCTACTTCGGCTTTGGAGTTAATAAGTTCTATCAAATATTTTACGATAGTGATAATATCTTCTTTGGTCAAGACTTGTTTTTCCATAGGAATATCAAGCCCCAATTTTTTATTCATTCGGTAACGCCCTACATCACCAAGGTTATAACGTTGGTCTGAGAAGAATAATTTATCAATAATATCACGTGCTGTTTCCTCATCAGGCGGTTCTGCATTTCGTAACTGACGATAAATATGTTCTACGGCTTCTTTCTCTGAGTTGGTAGGGTCTTTTTGTAATGTATTATGAATGATGTTATAATCAATAGCGCGCTCATCTTCTTTATGAAGAAGAATAGTTTTTACGTTTGCTTCTACGATTTCATCAATATGCTCTTTTTCCAAGACAGTATCTCGGTCAAGGATAATTTCATTACGCTCAATAGAAACTACCTCGCCTGTATCTTCATCTACGAAATCCTCGTGCCAAGTATTAAGCACACGAGCCGCTAAACGTCTGCCTAAGTATTTTTTAAGTCCCGTTTTTGATACTTTCACTTCTTCGGCAAGGTCAAATATTTCCAAAATATCTTTATCTCGCTCAAAGCCAATAGCACGGAAAAGAGTAGTTACAGGAAGTTTCTTTTTCCTGTCAATGTAAGCATACATTACATTGTTAATATCGGTAGTAAATTCAATCCACGAACCTTTAAAAGGAATAATACGTGCGGAATATAATTTTGTTCCGTTTGCGTGATAAGATTGCCCAAAGAAAACCCCTGGCGAACGGTGCAATTGCGATACAATAACACGCTCTGCCCCATTGATAACGAAAGTACCGCTGGAAGTCATATAAGGGATAGTACCAAGATACACATCTTGCACGATAGTTTCAAAATCTTCGTGCTCTGGGTCGGTACAATATAATTTTAATCGAGCTTTAAGAGGCACGCTGTACGTAAGCCCGCGCTCAATACATTCTTCCACAGAATAGCGTGGTGGGTCTATGAAATAATCAAGAAACTCAAGAATGAACTGGTTTCGGGTGTCAGTAATAGGAAAATTTTCCTTGAAGGTGCTGTAAAGCCCTTCATTGCTTCGTGCGTCAGATTTGGTTTCCAGTTGGAAAAAATCTTGAAACGATTTTACTTGAATATCCAAAAAATCAGGATAATCAGGCACGTGCTTTGTTGAAGCAAAATTGATTCTGGCAGTTTGGTTCGTAAGCATCTATTTACTTTTATTTAAATTATTATCATTCTTTTTACGAGAATGATGATGTTTTCTATGTATTTCTTCGGCTATTTTTATTCGTTCAGGGATGATTTTAAAGGCATAACGAATAATATCCTTTCTGGTTTTCCCTGTAAAATCATAATCCTTATCTATCTCTAAAATTCGTTTTTTTATTCTACAAAAAAACTATCTAAATTCTTATTATCTTCATAATTCAAAAACTCATACATACGATAAGGATGAGTTATTCCATTTCGTTTTGCTAATTTCTTTATTTCTTCTACATCAAGATAAGTATAAAAACATAAAGACTCCCACTTATATGTGATATGTTGTACGGCTCTATTAACAGCTCCCCAATCATCTAATTCTCACATCAATACTACCGCTAATGAGTCACTATACTTTTTTATCCTTTCCTCATAAAACTTATATTTTATAATAGTTTTTTTATAATCTTTCTCCGAAATTCTTATTTTATAATTTTTATCTAAATATTTATATGGGTAGCTTAAATAATCTACTTTGGTCTCATCTCTCAAATATTTCTGAGCAGTTATAGCTATCGGGAATAATAAAAATAGTAAGAGAATTAATATTTTTCATTTTAAAAATATTTTAAAAAATTGCAAAATGAATTTATTAAAATAAAATTAGCTATTTTATATTTTTTAGGATAATGTGTTGTTTGTAAATTTTGTTCTACTACAATAATTTATATAAGATTTTTGCAAAATCAATTCTTATTTCACTGATAATAAAACAGTTACAATATTTCTATTATTTTATTAAATTAAGATACTGATATAATGCACAAAATGGTATAGGTCTATTCCTATACGAAAAGACCTATACCTTATATTTTGAGCTTAACAGAATTACTTAAGTTCAACTTCTGCTCCTGCTTCTTCTAATGATTTTTTAAGGCTTTCTGCTTCATCTTTAGAAACACCTTCTTTCAATTTTGAAGGAGCACCATCTACTAATTCTTTAGCTTCTTTAAGACCTTGTCCTGTTAAATCTTTAACTAATTTAACAACTGCTAATTTGTTAGCACCTGCACTTTTAAGAATTACATCAAATTCTGTTTTTTCTGCTGCTGCTTCCCCTGCTACTGCTGGACCTGCTGCTACTGCTACTGCTGCTGCTGCTGGTTCAATTCCGTACTCTTCTTTAAGGATTTGAGCTAGCTCATTTACTTCTTTAACTGTTAAGTTTACTAATTGTTCTGCGAAATTTTTTAAATCTGCCATTTCTATCGTTTTTAATTGTTTATAAAATAATTAATGTGCGTTCGTTTTTATTTTTCAGAAAGAGTTTTGATAATTCCTGCCAATTTTCCGCCTCCAGATTTAAGTGCAGAAATAACGTTTTTAGCAGGTGATTGTAACAACCCGATGATATCTCCAATAACCTCTTCTTTGGATTTGATTGCAGAAAGCGTATCCAATTGGTTATCCCCTATAAATACGGCTTCTTCTATATAAGCTCCTTTAAGGATTGGTTTATCAGATTTTTTTCTGAAATTTTGAATTAATTTTGCAGGAGCATTTCCTACTTCTGCATACATAAGAGAGGTATTTCCTTTCAGGATACTTGGAAGTTCTCCAAAATCTTTTTCAGAAGCCTCCATTGCTTTTGCAAGAAGAGTATTTTTTACTACTGCAAGTTTTATATTTGCTTTAAAGCAAGCACGGCGTAATTCTGAAGTAGCCGTAGCGTTTAGTCCTGTGAGGTCTGCAATATAGATAACATTATTTTCAGCTAACTGTGCAGTTAAATCCTCTATTATCAATGATTTTTCTTCTCTTGTCATAATTTCTTTCTTTAACTACGATTAAACTGCTTTTGTATCTACTGCCACACTTGGGCTCATTGTACTTGATAAATAAATAGACTTGATGTAAGTACCTTTTGCTACGGTTGGTTTCAATTTTATTAATGTTTGAATCAATTCATTAATATTATCTACCAATTTATCAGAAGAGAAAGATACTTTACCTACTGATGTATGTACGATACCTGTTTTATCTACACGGAAGTCAATTTTTCCTGCTTTCACTTCTTGAACAGCTTTTCCTACTTCCATTGTAACTGTACCTGTTTTTGGGTTTGGCATAAGACCACGAGGACCTAAAACACGACCAAGCGGACCTAGTTTCCCCATTACAGCTGGCATAGTAACGATAACATCTACATCTGTCCAACCATCTTTTATTTTTTGTAGATACTCATCTAACCCTACATAATCCGCTCCTGCTGCTTTAGCCTCAGCTTCTTTATCAGGAGTTACAAGTGCAAGAACTCTAACATCTTTACCTGTCCCGTGAGGAAGCGTAACTACTCCTCTTACCATTTGGTTTGCCTTACGAGGATCTACTCCTAAGCGCACAGCGATATCCACAGAAGCATCAAATTTTGTAAAAGTAATTTCTTTTACTTTATTAGTAGCATCTACCAAATTATATAATTTATTTGCCTCAATTTTAGATAAAGCCTCTTTATATTTTTTTGTCAATTTTGTCATTTCAATCGATTAAAAAGGTTTTTCTCCACTCACTGTTATACCCATAGAACGCGCTGTCCCTGCTACCATACTCATAGCTGCTTCAATAGTAAATGCACTTAAATCTTGCATTTTATCTTCCGCAATAGCTCTTACTTGGTCCCAAGTAATATTTCCCACTTTCTTACGGTTTGGTTGTCCTGAACCACCTTTAATCTTTGCTGCTTCCAATAGTTGAACTGCCGCAGGAGGGGTTTTTACAACAAAATCAAATGATTTGTCTTTATAAACTGAGATAACAACAGGTAATATTTTACCTGGTTTGTCCTGTGTACGAGCATTGAATTGCTTACAGAACTCCATAATGTTAACCCCAGCAGCCCCCAAGGCAGGTCCAACCGGTGGCGATGGATTCGCAGCACCTCCCTTAACTTGTAGTTTAACTACTTTGTGTAATTCTTTTGCCATTGTTCGACTATTAATTTAATTATTTATAGAAACTATAATTTTATACTAATTTTTCTACTTGTGTGTAGCTTAATTCCATTGGAGTTTTTCTTCCGAAAATTTTAACAATAACTGTAAGTTTTCGTTTCTCCTCATTCACTTCTTCTATAAGCCCTGTAAAACCACTAAATGCTCCTTCGGTAACTCGTACGCTCTCACCTACTTCATAAGGAATAGCAATTACTTCTACCTTTTCTTGCATTTCATCAACAAGACCAAACATTCTGTTAATCTCTGATTTTCTAACAGGTGTTGGCGTTCCACCTTTCGTCTCTCCTAAAAAGCCTATAACTCCTGATATTCCTTTTATAATATGTAATACTTCTCCTCCCAAATCAGCCTTTATCATTACATAACCAGGAAAAAATACTCTTTCTACATTTATTTTTTTACCATTACGCAATTGAGGAACTTTCTCGGTAGGTACTAATACTTGCTCTACATAATCTCCATAGCCTAAACGAGTTATTTCGGTTTCTATATAATTTTTAACCTTATTTTCTTGCCCGCTTACAGCACGTATTACATACCAATTTTTTTCAAGTACAGCCATTTAGAAAGTTTTAAAAATAAATGCAATTAAATATTCAAAAACATAATCAACTGCTGCGATAAACAGTGAGAATATTATAGAAAAAACAGCTACTATTAATAACAATCGTTGGGCTTCTGAAAAAGAAGTCCAAGTAACGTTTTGTGTTATTTCCGTGTAAGATTCTTTAATATAGCTTATCATTATCTTATTTATTAAAAGATTTTTTATCAGACTATTTTTAGCAATAGCCTGATAAAAAATTAATTGGCACGGGTGGAGGGATTCGAACCCCCATCAACGGTTTTGGAGACCGCTATTCTACCCTTGAACTACACCCGTATGAAAGAGCTTTGATTTCTCAAAACTCTTTTATATTTTCTTTAAACTAAAATTAGTCAAGAATTTCAGTTACCTGACCAGCTCCTACGGTTCTACCACCTTCACGGATAGCGAAACGAAGACCTACGTTAAGAGCGATTGGTTGAAGTAATTCTACTGTAATAGTCAAGTTATCACCTGGCATTACCATATCTACTCCTTCTGGTAAGTTAATAGTTCCTGTTACGTCAGTTGTACGTACATAGAACTGAGGACGGTAGTTGTTGTGGAATGGAGTGTGACGACCACCTTCTTCTTTTTTCAAGATATACACCTCAGCTTTAAATTTAGCGTGTGGTTTAACAGAACCTGGCTTACAGATTACCATACCACGACGGATATCTTTTTTATCAATACCACGAAGTAATAAACCTACGTTATCACCAGCTTCTCCACGGTCAAGGATTTTCTTGAACATCTCAACCCCTGTAATAGTAGAAGTTAATTTGTCAGCACCCATACCGATAATTTCTACTGGATCACCTGTATTAGCTACCCCTGTTTCGATACGACCTGTTGCAACTGTACCACGACCTGTAATAGTGAATACGTCCTCGATTGGCATCAAGAATGGTTTGTCAATATCACGTTGTGGAAGTTCAATCCAGCTATCTACTGCATCCATAAGTTGCATTACAGTATCTACCCATTTTTGCTCTCCGTTAAGAGCCCCAAGTGCAGAACCTTGAATAACAGGACCATTATCGCCATCATATTCATAGAAAGAAAGCAAATCACGTACTTCCATTTCAACAAGCTCTAACAATTCTGGGTCATCTACCATATCCACTTTGTTTAAGAAAACAACGATACGAGGAATACCTACCTGACGACCAAGAAGGATATGCTCACGAGTTTGTGGCATAGGACCATCTGTAGCAGCAACTACAAGGATAGCTCCGTCCATTTGCGCAGCACCAGTAACCATGTTTTTTACATAGTCGGCGTGACCAGGACAGTCAACGTGTGCATAGTGACGATTAGCTGTTTGATATTCAACGTGTGAAGTATTGATAGTAATACCACGCTCTTTTTCTTCTGGTGCGTTATCGATTGAATCAAAACTTCTTGCTTCAGAAAGACCAGCGTCTGCTAATACTTTTGTAATAGCGGCTGTCAAAGTTGTTTTACCGTGGTCAACGTGTCCAATAGTACCAATATTTAGGTGGGGTTTGGAACGGTCAAAATTTTCTTTTGCCATGTTTAATAATTTTAAATCTTAGTTATATATTAGTGTTCAATGTATATTTGAAATGAGCCAATGACGAGATTTGAACTCGTGACCTCTTCCTTACCAAGGAAGCACTCTACCCCTGAGCTACATCGGCGTTGAAGAGAGCGGGAGACGAGGTTCGAACTCGCGACATTCAGCTTGGAAGGCTGACGCTCTACCAACTGAGCTACTCCCGCAATTAAATAAAGAAAATAATTTCTTTTAGTGGGAAGAGCAGGATTCGAACCTGCGAAGGTAATACCAGCAGATTTACAGTCTGCCCTCGTTGGCCGCTTGAGTATCTTCCCAAAACCATTATTTTAACAATCTTAAATGAACATTGAGCCGATAGAGGGATTCGAACCCACGACCCCGAGATTACAAATCACGTGCTCTGGCCAACTGAGCTATATCGGCAATTTTATCGTTTTTTGAAGTGCAAAATACACCCCGCTTAACGAGGTGCAAATATACAACTTTTTTTTATACCTCAAAAAAAAATCTGTATTTTTTTTCTAAAATATTTTTACTCTTTATTTTTAGCTTCATATTTCCAACGGAAAGACTCGTGTTGTTCTATGGCAAAGGCTATTTTTTCCACTATTTCATCAATGCTTTCGTTCTCATAATCAATATCTAACGGAGGTTTTATATGCATTGTTTGTTGTATTCCTTTCTTTTTTATAGCTACTCCTTTTTTATCAAAAGCTCTTCGAAAACCATCAATAACAACAGGCACAACAATAGGTTTGTAGTTTTTTATAATATGTGCCGTACCTTTTCGGATGGGTTTCCAAGGCGAAGTTGTCCCCTGCGGGAAGGTAATTACCCAACCATCTTCCAGAGCTATACCTATATTATTAATATCATCTTGTTTTACTTCTCTATGTATTTCTTTTCCTTTTTCGCGCCAGGTTCTATCCACACGAATTGCGCCTACATATGCCAATATTTTAGGAAGAAGACCAGCCCGCATTGTTTCTGAGGCTGCTATGTAATAAATATTCAGCTTCGGATTCCAAACATAACCTACGTTACTTAGAGAATCTATTCTTCCTTTTAGGCTTGCATTAAATACGTGATACATTGCGATAACGTCCGCAAAATAAGTTTGGTGGTTGGAAATAAACAACACACCACGCTCAGGCAATTGCCTAATAATTTCAGAACCTTTTATATGTAATTGATTAAAACCATTGTATCTACGATGTGTTAATGTACCTAACACTCTGATAATCTGCTTTTTTATCCAAACAGCATTCCCGAAAGGGTCTTGTTTCCAAAAACTCATTTTTTTAATTTTATTTTAGTTTTATCCTAAAAAAATTGGTTGCAAATATACAAAATTTATTCTAATGAAGTTTTATTATTTCTCTTAATAATTTTTGTTTGTTATTTTTTCTTAATTTTATTTAAAATCATCGTAAAAAATAGTACCTTTGCTGTTCTCTAATCTTTATTTATGAAAAAATATATTTTGTTGATTATGAGCTTTTTATCTTATTTTATAAATGCTCAAAACACCACTTTGCCCAATGTTATTTTTATATTGGCAGATGACTTAGGATATGGGGATACTGAACCTTACGGACAGAAAATAATAAAAACACCCAACCTCAATACGCTTACTGCCGAAGGAATGAAATTTACAGATTTCTATGCGGGGACTGCTGTTTGCGCACCTTCCAGAGCTTCTATCATTACTGGGCAAACAACAGGAGAAACTCACATTCGTGGAAATAAAGAAGTTACCGAACCTATTGACGGACAGGCTTCTATCCTTGCCAATTCGCCTTCTATTGCTAAAATTTTCAAAAATGCGGGTTACAATACAGGCTGTTTCGGAAAGTGGGCTTTGGGAACAATACACTCCGATGGCAACCCTCTTTTGCAAGGTTTTGATACTTTTTTTGGATACAATTCCCAATTCCGAGCGCATCGGCGTTATCCTGCTTTTTTATGGCATAATAATGAAAAATTTCCTTTAACAGAAAACGGATTTTATGAACACCAAAAAATATACGCCGAAGATGTAATACAAGAAAAAATTTTGGATTACATAAAAGAACAATCGCCTGAAAAGCCTTTCTTTATGTGGCTTACCTATACGTTGCCTCACGCCGAGCTTTCTGTGCCGAAAGACAGCATTTATACTTCTTATGAATATTTGCCTAAAAAATCTTTCCAAGGAGAAGATTATGACAAAATAACCAAAGAACCATTCGGCTGGGCGGGTTATATGTCTGCGCCTCACTCGTATGCTACTTATGCGGCGATGGTGAGCCGATTAGATAAATATTTGGGCGAAATACGAAAAATTCTTAAAGAAAAACACTTGGATAACAATACCATTCTTATTTTTACAAGCGATAATGGCGCACATAATGAAGGCGGAGCCGACCCCGAGTTTTTCCAATCAGCAGGAGGATTTCGTGGGTTAAAGCGAGATTTGTACGAAGGAGGCATTCGCACACCTTTTATCATTTATTGGAAAGGAAAAATAGCCGAAGGAAGTATAAATAACCACATTGGAGCGTTTTGGGACTTGTTGCCAACTTTTGCTGAAATAACGAAACAAAACTACCAAAGTAGCAATCATCAAATATCATTCTTGCCTACTCTTTTAGGGAAAAAACAGAAAAAACACCAATATTTATATTGGGAATTTCACGAAATGAATGGCAGGCAAGCGGTACGATACGGAAAATGGAAAGGCGTTCGGTTGAATGTAGATGATGATGCCAATGCACCTGTGGAACTTTATAATTTAGAAAAAGACCCTTCGGAAAAACACAATATTGCACATAAACATCCTAAAATTGTTAAGAAAATACAACAGTTTATGAAAGAAAGCCATTCTCGTTCTGAGTTATTTCCTTTTCGATGGGAAAAATAATTTTGCTGTTTTGAAAAATATTTGTTAAAAAATGCTATTTTGCGATATTTTTTCATTATTTATTTTCAAAAATAGTTAATTTATCCATTTTTTTTGTATCTTTGCCCACTAAAATAAACATTATGGTTGAATATTTTCCTTATTTATTATTATTACTTCTTGTTATTGTTGGGCTTACGATGGTTGCCAATCGGCTAAAAGTAGCATACCCAATATTATTGGTAATTGGCGGATTGGCTTTGAGTTTTATTCCGAAACTACCAAATATTACGATTGACCCGAACTGGGTGCTTTTAATATTTCTCCCTCCGTTGCTTTACGCTGATGCTTGGGCATTGTCTCCTAAAGAGTTATGGAAATGGAGACGTATTATTTTTAGCTTTGCTTTTATTGTAGTGTTCATCACGGCGGCGGCAGTGGCTTGGGTGGCAAATATGATATTACCAGGATTTTCCATTGCCTTAGGCTTCCTTTTTGGTGGTGTGATAGGCTCTACGGACGTGGTGAGTGTCTCGGCTATTTTGAAGTTCGTGAAAGTTCCTCACCGAATGGCTACGATTTTGGAAAATGAAAGTTTGCTTAATGACGCTTCTTCTTTGATTGTTTTTCGCTTTGCGGCATTGGTGGTTACCACAGGGCAATTTGTTTGGTATGAAATGGTGGGTAGCTTCATTTGGGTTGTGCTTGGAGGCATCGGGATAGGTTTGGTAGTGGCTTGGATTATAAGAAACTTGCACAAAATACTTCCTACGGATGCCAATATGGATATTGTTATTACGCTTATTAGCCCTTATATAATGTATATTCTTGCTAATGAGGCACAAACGTCGGGAGTGCTTTCGGTTGTAGCGGGTGGAGTGTATTTGGCATACAATCGTAATAGAATTTTTACAGCTTCCACACGAAATAAATCGGTAGCAGTTTGGGATAATATTATATTCATTCTCAATGGTTTAGCCTTTTCTATTATTGGGCTTAGCTTGCCTCAAATTCTTTCAGGCATTGAAGAAGAAGGAATGTCGCTAACTACCGCTACTTATTACGGATTGTTGATGTCGGCTGTTATTATTGGGGTGCGTATTCTTAGTGCTTATGCGTCAGTAATCATCACTCAGATAGCTAAACGCTTTATAAAAGTAGCGGACGGACGAAGATACGACAATGCGGGTGTTCCTTTAATACTTGGTTGGGCAGGAATGCGCGGTGTGCTTTCTTTGGCTGTGGCTCTTTCTATTCCGCTAACCTTAGATGACGGCTCGCCTTTCCCGTATCGTAATCTTATTCTTTATATGACTTTCATTGTAATATTTATTACACTTGTGGTACAAGGTCTTACACTTCCTTTGCTTATTAAGCAGGTGAAATTCCCAGAATTTGACGACCATATACCTGATAATGAAGCAGAAACGCTTATTCGTAAAGAACTTGCTCGGGTAGCGTTAGAATATATGGATGATAATTATAAAGAAGGCGTTACTAATAGTTTCTTGCTAAAAAATCAACAAGATGTATGGCGATTTCATTTGGAAACACCTTTGTGCAACGCCACTCCTGATGTACGAAGTAAATATATTGCTATTTTGCGCCACCAACGCCAACACTTGGAAGACCTTAACAAAAATCCACGTATTAATGAAGAATTAATTCGTTCGTTTGAGCGTCAATTAAATTTGGAAGAAGAAAAATGGGAAAACGCTTAATCTTTTGAAGTAAAATTCCTTAATTTATAAAGCAAAAAGACATTTCTGTATTAGAAATGTCTTTTTTATGTATATTAATTATTAGGAAATAATTTAATTATTTAAGCATAAAAAAACTCCCTAAAATTAGGGAGTTTTTATAATTTTTACCAACCTGGGTTTTGTGCCAATATTCCTTCAATATTTATATTACCAGGAGGCATAGGCCAAACGGTTTTATAATAGCCTTGTGTAGAGCCATCAGGAGTAGCTGAATAAGGTACATTTAAACCATTATATTCATTTGAAGGACTGGTTTGAATGATACTTGTATTTTGAACTTCTCCTCTCACCACACCTTCTTGCCAGCGTTTAATATCAGCTAAACGGAAACCTTCAAAACATAACTCTCTGTTACGCTCTGCCTTAATATCTTCTAATGTTACCCCAGTTGCAGATGCACCACGAGCTGTTCTAAGAGGGTTAAGATATGTAGCCACATCTTCATTTCTATGAAATGCTGCTTCGGCTGCGATAAGATATATTTCTGCTATGCGAAATATTTTAGGCATATGAATATATGTTGCATCACCAGTAGGTCTTACTTTTTGAAGATTATTATCTGGGAATTTATTTACCAAATAAATACTATCATACTTTCTTCCTGAATAATTTACGTGAAGTTGTTTAATATATACACTTTTTCTTATATCTGTATCATCAAACAATTCTACAAATGTCTTAGTAGGAACGTAGTTAGGATTATAACGATTATCAGGAGTAGCCTGTGTTCCATTATTATAATATCCTAAATAGATAGTATTTGCCTCTGGATGTTCTTGTCTATTGTTTTCAAGATTGGTAGTTAATTGAACTATACTTTCTTTAACATTGTCATCTTTCCACATAGCTTCCAATTCTGAGCTAGAAGCAAGAGTATATTTACCTGTTGCTATTATTTCTTTTGCTACTCTCAATGCTCCTTCATAGTCTTGTTTATACAATCTAACACGAGCTTCTAAGGCTTTGGCTGCATCCAAAGTAAAGGTAATAGAACCAACAGCACCTGATTTATCTACAAGAAGAGTTTTCGCCTCATTTATATCTTCCAATATAAAATTATACGTCTCTTCTAAGGTGCTTCTTCTGCCAAAATTTGTCAATTTAAAACGGTCTGTTAGCACCAAACCTAAATCGCTTGTATTTGCATTAGTAGAAGTATAAGCAGGACAGAAATGTGTTACTAAATAAGAATAAAAGTAAGCTCGTCCTAAAAGTAATTCCCCTTTATAGTTTCTTATCTGTCGTTGTACGCTTGCATCTGGTGATGCGGGAATATTATCATAATTTTGTAAAGCAATATTAATATTTTGTATCCCTCGATAATAATTCATATAAATCCCCGCAGTAGTAGCATCTGATGAATAAAAATCATTCCAACGATGCAGTGCTGGCAATACAGGTTCTTTGTTGGTCATATTCAGGAAGTCTGCTTGTACATCTGTAGCATACATACTTGAGCCAAAATATGCTTTACGAATATTATAATACATTCCGTTTGTCCATAACTTAGCATCTTGTACAGATAATAAAGAGTTTGCAGCACTTAACTCTGTATAAGGCTCTTGGTCTAAACTAAAACATCCACTTAATAATAATGAAGTAGTTATAGCAGTAATAATTGAATTTATTTTTTTCATAATATATTAAAATTTAAGATCTACCCCTATTGTAAATTGTCTTGAAGGTGGATAACCTCCTGTTGAAAGTGGGTTTTCATACTCAGGGTCTGCTCCTGAATATTTAGTTAATGTAAATATGTTACGAGCAGTAGCGTACAAACGTACTCCACTAAAAAACTTCATTTGCTCTATTACTTGCTGAGGCAAACGATAACTTAGGCTTATACTTTTAAGGCGAAGGAAAGAAGCATCTTCCAAAAGACGATCATCAGCATATAAATAAGTAGATGAAGTAATACTTGGATAGTCTGCTTGGTCTCCTTCTTGTTGCCAATAGGTATAATTAAGTAGATCTTTACTTAGGTTAGTAGAACCAAAGTTGCCAGGGTTTTCTATTTTTTCTCTATCTAAATTCATCATATATTTGCCCAATGAATAAGAGAAACCAAAATCTAAGGTAAAGTCTTTATAAACTACATTCAACCCAAAACCACCATTTACAGGAGCATATCTTTTTTTACCAGTTGTTTGTGCCAAGTAAGCATTATAACGAGTAGTTACTTTACTATCATCTTTTTGCTGTTCCATTTTGTCTGTACCAGGGTTATACCATTCAGGACGCCCTGTTTTAGGGTTGATTCCTTTATAGAGAGGTAATGCCCATTCCCAGCTTCTTCCTAACTTATACCCCATTCGTGCGCTTGGATTAACGTTAGATTCGCTATTAAGGAAAAATGAAGTTATTTTTGCTTCATTATAATTCAAATTAAAATAAGGGCGAATCGTAAAATCATTTGCTTTATTTCTATACACTACTGATGAAAAAGTAAAATCTAGCCCTTGGTTTTGCATATCTCCTACATTACTTGTATAGGAAGAATAACCCGCAGTAGTATTCAAATCTTGTGTAGAAAGCATTCCATATGTTTTTCTACGATATACTTCTATATTAAAAGAAGTACTACGATTGATTATAAAATTCAACCCAAGTGTTGCTTTTCTTTGGCTTTCCCACTCTAAGTTAGGATTTCCTAATCCTGATGTGCTGATAACATAACCATTTTCTTGGTTATAAAGATTTGTAGAAGCTACTCTTGTTATGTGTGCATAATTACCAACTCCTGCAGAACCAGAAACCCCTGTACTAAAGCGTAAATTTAAATCGGTTAGCCATTTTACATTTTTTAAGAAAGTTTCTTCTTTTACTTTCCACATTGCTCCAAATGCCCAAAAATTACCATAACGATTATCTACTCCAAAAACAGACGAACCATCACGACGGGCTGAAAGATCAAGGAAATATCTACTATTATGAGAATATTCTAAACGACCAAATAAAGAATTAAACGTTCCTATTGTTTTATTATCTTCCACGCTTAATGATCTTGTTCCGTGTGTAAGCATCATTAAACCATCAGAAGGTTGTCCTTGCGATCTTGCGTTAAAACTTCTGTAAGTATTCTCAATAGATTCTTGCCCAAATAAAACATTAAAATGATTTTTATAACCAAGATTAAAACGATATTCCAAAGTATTATTAAACGTTTTTGAAATAGACTTAGACATACTTCTATAAGCATTTGCTGTTGTAGCACCTCCTGTTCTATAATCTGTATAAGAAGCTAATTGAAATCTTTCTGATTCACTAATAGAATATTGTACCCCAGCTTGAGACTTGAATACTAAATTCTTAATAGGCTCAATAGTAATATATCCTATCGGAATAATATCATCTCCGTAAGAATTAGAAGGGAATTTTTCGGCTAAATAATCAGGATGATAAAATCCATTTGTTCGGAAAGTTAGTCCTTCTATATAATTTTTTCTTGAACCATCAGCATTATAAGGAGTAAGCATTGGTAAAGATAAAATATACGCCCCTACTTGTCCTCCTCCTGAGCTTTGACTATCATTATGCCCCAAAGAGACAGACACTCCTCCTTTTAACCAACTTGTTATTTGAGTATCTATATTCATATTTAAGGTATAACGCTTATAATTGGTACGAGGCGTTGTTCCGTCTTGGTCTAAATATCCTAATGACAAATAATAGGAAGTACTATTACTACCTCCTGAAATAGAAACATCAGTACGATAAAGAGGAACAAAATCTTTGTAAAACACGTTATCCCAACGAGTATTATTAGGATATCTTTGTAAAAGAGTTGCTGCTGCTGCACGTGCTGTATCTTCTCCACTACCTGTCATCCCTGCTGCAGAGATAACTTGTGAAGGATTTTTTCTTACCCAAAAATCCATATATTCTGTTGGGCTCATCAAATTATCATAGAATTTACGACTTGCACTCGTAATAGCAGAAAATCCCATTTGATGATTAATAGAAATAGAAGTACGCTCATTTCTTCTTCCTTTTTTGGTAGTTATCAATATAACCCCATTAGCTGCACGTGCGCCATAAATAGAAGTAGAAGCCGCATCTTTAAGCACGGTAATACTTTCAATGTCATTTGAATTTAAATCTGTTAAAACAGAACTCCCTACTGGAATTCCGTCCATTATATACAAAGGACTAGGCACTCCTCCTCCTTGGAAAGCCGCAGAAAAAGAATTAAGCCCGTGTATTACTACCTGTGAAGAATTAGATCCTGGCCTATCTCCTCTACTACCTGGCGAAATAACCATCCCTGCAACCCTACCTTGCAAAGCGTCAAGAACATTGGCGTTAGGGTTGTCTGCTATTTCTTTCCCAGAAATTTGTGCAACCGAAGCCACCGTTTTACTTGCTACTTTCTTCGTTCCGTAACCTACGAGTACGGTTTCTTCCAATTCTTGGACATCTTCGTACATTGTTACATTAATCTTTGAGGATTGTGCGGTAACTTTTTTGTTTTCATCCTTCATTCCAAGGAACGAAAAATTGAGCGTCTCACCTATATTGGCTTCCAGCTTGTACTCGCCGTCAATATCTGTGATAGCTCCGTTATTGGTGCCTTTTACCAGTACCATAACCCCTATCAAAGGCTCGCCTTTGTCATCTTTTACAGTTCCTGAAACGGAAATTCTCTGTGCAAAAGACATCTGCAACGATACAAAAAATAGCATCATTGCCCAAAAAACTCTCAATTTCATCTTCTATTATTTTTTACGTTGCAAAGATTGTAAAAATAAATGTATTTTCCAAATTTATTTTTATTATTTAGTAGATTTTAACGAAAAATAATCAAATTAACTATTTATATAAGAAAAATATTCTGAAAACCACATTTACCCTCTTAAAAATATAGAAAATATTTCTTTATTTATACGAAAAACAAAAAACTGCTCATTATAAGCAGTTTTTATGATTTACCAACCTGTATTTTGTTCTAAAACTCCGTTTTCTAAGAGAATATCTGCTGGCGGAATAGGCCAAACCATTTTATAATATCCTGCGGGAATGTTAAGGGTATTATAATAATTTGTGCCTGCATCTTTTGTTATAAAATCCTCATTTTGAGGAGTATTACGAGTTACAGGCAAGCTCCAACGTTTAATGTCTATTAAGCGGAACCCCTCGAAAGCAAGTTCTCTATTACGCTCGTTTTGTATTTCTTGCCAAAGATCTGAATACGTAACACTACCTATACCACGAGCCGTTCTAAGTTTATTGAGGTAGTATTCTGCATTGGTGTTATCTTCTTTTTTATAAGCGGCTTCGGCAGCGATAAGGTATATTTCCGCTATGCGAAATAATTTAGGCTTATGTGCATACGATATAGCTGAAAACGAACCAGGAATCACCATTTCTTCATTATTTGGATATTTATTTACTAAATAAAGAGAATAATAATTACCCAAATATTCTACTTCTTTTTGTTCAATAAAAACATTTTTTCGGAAATCAGAATTATCAAATAAATCTACAAAATACTGAGTAGGAACTACTTGCGGATTGATAGAAGTCATTCCGAAAAAAGAAGTTTCATCTAAATAAATATCATTAACTGATGAAAGCACCTCGGTATCATTTCCATTTACAAGCCCAGTGAATAATTGAGTGATACTTTCCTGATTATCATCATTATACCAAATACTTTCTAATCCTGATTGGGTAGTTGCTAACGGATATGCACCTGCATCTATCAAAGATTTGGCAACGCCATACGCTTGTTGCCATTCGTTTTTGTACAATAAAACTCGGGCTTGAAGAGCTTTTGCTGCATCTATGGTGAAAGAGGTAGCGCCAGCCGAGCCTGTTTTCCCTTCTAAAAGAGTTTTTGCCTGAGCAATATCTGACAAAATAAACTCATAGGTTTGTTTTAATGTGCTTCTTGCAGGGAAGTTTTTCACGGTTATTTTATCCAAAATAGGCAAACCCAAATCGGTGGTTGCCGATGTTTCATTATAAGCCTTACAAAAGTGCGTAACCAAGTACGAATAGCAATAAGCACGCCCTAAAAGGAGTTCGCCTCTATCGGTATTTAAGCCATCTATATCCGATTCTGTTCCAGATTCTATTATTTTATCAATACCTTCCAAAGCGGCGTTGATATTTTGGATAATTAAGTAATAATTTTTCCAAATGGCAGCGGTATTGCCATCAGAAGCGACAAAATAATTCCAAGTATGTACATCGTTCCAAGAAGGTTGTATGCTACCTATGAGGGTTCTGTTGAGATAATCTGCTTGAATATCAGAAAGATACATAGGTTTTCCTTGTACATTATCTCGAAGTAATACGTACATACCATTTACCCAAAAATCGGCATCTTGTTTGGTAGATACATTTTCCGTTATGAGGCTATCGTATGGGGTTTGGTCTAAACTAAAACAACCATTCAACAGGAAAGAAGTAGTTATGGCAACGAATATTTTATTAATTCTTTTCATTTTTTTAAAATTTAAGTTCAACACCCAAAGTAAATTGTCTGGAAGGCGGATAACCTCCTGTGGTAATGGTACTTGCAAACTCAGGGTCGGCTCCTGTGTATTTGGTCAGAGTAAAAATATTACGAGCCGAAGCAAACAGGCGCAATCCGTTAAAGAATTTTATTTGTTCTACTACTTGTTGAGGCAAGGTATAGCTTAGGCTAATGCTTTTCATACGAATAAAAGAAGCATCTTCTAAAATACGAGTATCATTTCGTAAAAATGCCATTATATTGCTATCAATTTTTGGATAAATAGTATCATCGCCTGGTTGTTTCCAATGGTCGATAACATCTCGGCTAAAATTATACATACCGAAACTACCTGGGTTGCTTACTCTACGTTTGTCTTCATTCATTAGATATTTACCTGCTGAGAAAGAGAAGCTCATATCCAAAGAAAAGGCTTTGTAGTTGATATTCAGACCAAAACCGCCATTTACAGGAGCTTGTCTTTTCTTTCCTGTGGTTTGGCTAAGTGTCTCCAAATCATACTGATACGAAACTTGGCTATCATCGGTATGTTGTTCCATTCGGTCTTCTCCTGGCAAATACCATTGTGCATAGCCTGGATATTGTCCATCTTGTGCTATTCCTTTGAAAATAGGCATATACCACTCCAATGCTCCACCTACCTTGTAACCTACATTTCGCCCTGCGTTGGTCATTGTTGAACGACCATTTATGATAGATGTTACTTTTTGGATATTATAATTGATGTTAAAATACGGGCGAATAGAAATATCATTCGCTTTATTTCTATACACTACCGAAGATAGCGTAACGTCAATACCTTTATTCTCCATACTTCCTATATTGGCTGGTAAAGAAGTTATCCCTGCCATTGAATTATTATTAAAGGTAGAAAGCATTCCGTAAGTATCTCGTTGATAGACTTCTACGTTTAAAGAAGTATTACGAGCGATAACGGCATTCACACCAATGGTAGTTTTGCGCTGTTCTTCCCATTCCAGATTTGGATTCCCTAATTGCATAAGCTGATAAGCCATTAGTCCTTGATAGGTGTTGCTATCCACAGAAATAAGATTGTAAATACTATAATCTCCTATCCCTGAACTTCCTGAAACTCCTGTGCTGAATCTTAAATTAAGGTCTGTAAGCCAATTTACATTTTTTAAGAAAGATTCTTCTTTGAGTTTCCACATTGCACCTATCGCCCAAAAGTTTCCGTATTGGTTTTCTTTCCCAAAAGAAGAAGAGCCGTCTCTCCTACCAGAAAGGTCTAAATAATATCTATCGTTAAAAGAATATTCTAATCGGCTAAAAAAGGAATTGAAAGTAGAAACAGATTGGTAATCACTTACACCTATTCCTTGTTTTCCGCTATTCAAATTGGCTAAGCCGTCCGAAGGTTGCCCTTGCGAAGTAGCTCGGAAGCCTTTAACGGTTGTTTCAATAGATTCTTGACCAAAAAGGATATTAAAATTATGTTTTTCTCGATATAAAAAACGATATTCTAAGGTGTTGGTATAGGTTTTCTGAATGAATTTTCCGATAGAACGAGCCACTTGCGGAATAGAAGTTCCGCCGTTATAACTAACAAAAGAAGGCAAAGGGTTTCTGTCTTCGGATTCATTAATATTATATTGTATCCCTGCTTGTGTTTTAAATACAAGATTGTCTATCGGTTCTATTTGTAAATATCCGATAGGTAAAATATCTTGTGTAAAATTTGAATTAGGTCTTTTTTCTGCCTCATACTCAGGATGATATATTCCGTTAGAGCCTCCCAGAATAGTTCCTATATAATCTTTTCGCATACCGTTTTTATCTATTGGCGAATATATAGGCAACATTAACACCTTAGAATCGGTGGTACTGGAAGAGCTATCTTGGCTTTCGTTATGAGAAAGAGAAACAGAAATTCCTGCTTTTAACCATTTGGTAATTTGTGTATCTACGTTGGTATTGAGTGTATAACGCTGATAGCCAGAAAGAGGCTTTGTTCCTTCTTGGTCAAAATACCCGAAAGAAAGATAATACGAAGTATTTGCAGAACCTCCTGAAACAGAGACATCTGTACGAGAAATTGGCACAAAATCACGATAGAAAACCTTATCCCAACGGGTATTGTTAGGGTATTGTCGTAAATACTCATTTGCTTTTGCACGAGCATTAGCTTTTATTTCTTCATCGGTAGTTCCGCCCGCTGCAAAAACAGAAGGCCTATTTTCTACCCAAAAATCCATATATTCTTGTGGCGTTAAAAGATTATCAAAGAATTTTCGGCTAACGCTGGTAAGAGCTGAAAAACCTAATTGATGATTAATAGAAATACTGGTTCTTTCATTTTTTCTTCCTCTTTTGGTGGTTATCAAAATAACTCCATTGGCAGCACGAGCCCCATAAATAGAAGTAGATGCTGCATCTTTAAGCACTGTAATGCTTTCAATATCACCAGAGTTTAGAGTGGTCATTACATTACTACCCACAGGCGATCCGTCCAAAATATACAAAGGCTCTGGCACGCCTCCTCCTTCAAAGGCAAACATACTCGAAACGGAATTTAACCCGTGAATTAACACAGACGAAGAACCTCCTGGCTTTCCTGTTTCTGTATTAACCACAAGCCCTGCTACTTTTCCTTGTAGAGCGTCCATTGCGTTGGCATTAGGCGTTTCCGCTATTTCTTTTCCAGCTACTTGCGCCACCGAAGCCACCGTTTTGCTCGCTACTTTTTTTGCTCCATAGCCTACCACAACTGTGCCTTCCAATTCTTGAATATCATCTTGAAGGATAATATCCAAACGAGCTGATTTTGAGGTTATTTTGCGCTCTTGTGTTTTCATTCCGAGAAAAGAAAACTCTAAGACATCACCTATTTTTGCCTCTATTTTATAATCGCCGTCCATATTCGTAGAAGTTCCTGATGTTGTTCCCTTAATAAGGATTAACACCCCCAGAAGTGGTTCGCCCTGAGGGTCTTTTACATTTCCCGAAACCGCTATTTTTTGGGCAAAAGAAATTTGCAATGATACTAACAAAAGTACCACCGCATAAAAAATCTTTAATTTCATCTTCTATTTTTTATTTTGCAAATATTTCTATTTTTTTTCGTATTTTACAAATTTATTACTATATTTAATATTTTTTTAAAGATTTTATTTAATAAACTTTTTATTTTTAAGTTATTTTATCTTATTTTTTAATTTAACATTAACTAAATTATTTACACTTGTTTTTCTATTTTTATTTTTAAGGACACAAAAAATTAACAATAAAGAAACATTCATTTCTTTTTTTTTTCTCATTTTTGCAAAAAATATTTTTTTATGGAACAGATTTATATTTTTACATTAGTTGTTCTTTGCGTTCTTGCTATTTTTGACCTTATGGTTGGGGTAAGCAACGATGCGTCCAATTTCTTAAATGCTGCCGTTGGCTCCAAAGCCACTTCATTGCGTACGATAATGATTGTTGCCAGCATCGGGATTGGGATTGGGGCTGTTTTCTCTAACGGAATGATGGAAATAGCCAAATCGGGAATGTTTAATCCGCAAATGTTTTATTTTGAAGAAGTTATGGTAATTTTTGCAGCGGTAATGCTTGCAGATATTATCCTGCTGGATTTCTTCAATTATTTGGGTTTGCCTACTTCTACCACGGTTTCTATTGTATTTGAATTACTTGGAGCTGCAGTAGCTGTGGGGCTTATCAAAGTGTTGTCAGACCCGCAAAGCTCGGTTATTGTTACCGATTATATAAATACCGCCAAGGCAGGGCAAATTGTAAGTGCTATTTTCGTTTCGGTATTGCTTGCTTTTACAGCGGGTAGCATCGTGCAGTTTATCGCTCGGCTTATTTTTACTTTTCATTTTGAAAAGAAAATGTCTTATTTGAGTGGAATTTTCGGAGGAATTTCTCTTACTGCTCTTATCTATTTCCTTGTTATTAAAGGACTTAAAGGTGTTTCTTTCGTTAGTAAAGATCTTTTGTATTGGATAGATAATAATACGTTGGTCATCATAGCGTGTTTCATTGTATTTTTTAGTATTTTATCACAATTATTATATGTTGCCAAAGTAAATATTTTCAAAGTAGTAGTATTGGCAGGTACTTTCGCCCTTGCGATGGCTTTTGCTGGTAATGATTTGGTGAATTTCATCGGGGTGCCTATTGCCGCTTGGGATTCGTTTAACCTTTGGACAGCAGCGGGTTCGCCTGAAAATTCTTTTGTAATGTCTGGATTATTGGACGGCGGACAAACGCCACAATATTTCTTATTCATTTCAGGAGGGGTAATGATTCTCACGCTTTGGTTTTCTAAAAGTGCTCGTAACGTGATAGAAACAGGCGTAAATCTTTCCAGACAAGATGAAAGTAAAGAAAAATTTGAAGCAAATGCGATTTCTCGTATCGTGGTTCGGTTTTCTGTTTGGGTAGCCAATGCTGTGGAAAAAATAATTCCACGTAGTGTGCTTAAAAAAATTGATGAACGTTTCCAAAAACCAGAAGAAAAACCAGGCAAAGACAAACCCGCTTTTGACTTGGTACGAGCATCGGTTAATTTGGTCGTTTCCAGTAGCCTTATCGCCTTAGGAACATCGTTAAAACTTCCTCTTTCTACTACTTATGTAGCCTTTATGGTGGCAATGGGGGCGTCTCTTGCTGATAGAGCTTGGGGGAGAGAAAGTGCTGTTTTCCGAGTGGCAGGAGTTTTCAACGTTATCGGAGGTTGGTTCTTAACCGCTGGTGCAGCCTTTGTTATGGCTTTCATTACCGCAATGATATTATACTACGGAGAAATTTACGGGCTTATCGGTATGGTACTCTTAGTTGGGTTCTTATTAATGCGAAATTCTATCGCTTACAAACGAAAAGAAGCTAAAAATAAAGAAGCACAAAGCCGACAATTTAACCGAGAAGACCTCATTAACATTAACGGAATAATGCGTATGAGCTCACAAAACATTGCAGGAGCAGTACAACAACTCAACGAAATTTATACGGGAGTAATTGACAATCTTGCGGTGGAAAACCTAAAAGAATTAAAAGCCAATAAGAAAAAAGCAAAAGCATTAAGCGCAGAGATAGAAGACTTAAAATCAGGCATTTACTATTTTATCAAATCCGTAGATAATGGGTCGGTAGAGTCTATCAAATTTTATATTTTAATTCTGGATTATTTATATAGTATGGCAAATTCTATCGTTTTCATTGCTGATAATAGCTATACACACGTAAATAATAATCATAAAAAACTGAAATACAACCACATACGAAATTTAAAACAAATTTCTGAAAGAATGGAATCTCAATTTGGTAAAATATTAGAAATCTTAAACATTTCTATGTATTCTAATTCTATCACCAAACTCATTGAAGAAGAACATTCTATAAAAGACCAAATTTCTGCATTGATAGAAAAGCAAATTTTTGATATTCGTTCTGCCGAAGGTAGCCCAAAAAATACAAAATTATATTTTAATATTTTATTGGAAACCAAAGTATTAACAAGAACGATTATCTTCCTGATGCAACTCTTTAAAGACTTTAAAGACCAATACAAGAAAGTCTCTTAAATAAAACAAAAAATCCATAGAAAATAAATTCTATGGATTTTTTTATTATAATCGATACCCTACCCCAACAGCAAAATGTCCGTATTTATAACTATCTGCCGGAATGTTAGGTTTCCGTTTAGCATTTGGTATATAATAATTAATATCCGCACTAAAAATAATTTTTTTCCACTCGAAGTAACCACCTAAAAAAGCTCTTGCATTTATTCCTTGTGCATCACCCATATTAATATTGGGGCCTATTCCTAGCTGTAACCCATATGTTTGGTGCATATTTCCTAAAAAAATCCAAAGAAAAGAAACTTGATGTATTGTGTTATATTTGCTATAATCTTCATTTTGTTGAGTAGAAAGAAAGGTATAATCTACTCGCATAGAAGACAGTATTTTTCGAAAGAAAATAGATTCTGATTCATAAATATCTGCTTGTAAATAGGCATTTATACGTGGCTGAAAAGATATGGAAGCCTTTGAACCTCCACTTTCATCGGGCTTTTCTCTATCATTATTATATAAAAAAGGAAGTTGTGCGCCAACAACCCAACTGCTTTTTGTTTGTCCAAAAAAAGGAATTGTTAAAAAACAAGCGAAAATAGTTATTATTTTTTTCAATTTATTAATATTTTTATATTTCAAAGTGCAAAAATAGAAATAAAAACAAAGCAAATAGTAAAAAACATAATTTTTTTAACTAAATAATAGTGTTTCTATTAAAAATTAACTATATTTTATAGTATTAAGTATATTGTTTTATATAAAAATTGTTTTACATTTGCCCACAAGATAAAGCGGAATCCGAAAAGCTAACAGAGTAGGAAAAATTTATGAAACAAATTTTATGGATATTGTAGGTCTTTTATTAAGTATTTTCCCGATAATTTTACTAATTTACCTGATGGTAAAACGTAATGCCTTACCTTCTTATGTAGCTCTTCCGCTTATAGCTGGGTTAGTTTATGTTATTCAGTTATTTTATTTCAAAGGAGATTTTGTGGTGCTGAATGCCAATATTGTAACTGCCATTATATCAGTTGCCACCCCTATTACGGTTATTTTTGGAGCTATTCTCTTTAACCGAATGCTGGAAGTTTCTGGTGCGATGGACGTATTGCGTCGTTGGTTAGGAAACATCAGCCCGAACCCTGTGGCACAAATAATGATTATTGGCTGGGCATTCGCTTTTATGATTGAAGGAGCGAGTGGTTTTGGTACTCCTGCGGCTATTGCGGCTCCTATCTTAGTAGGGTTGGGCTTTAAGCCTATGCAAGTAGCCATTTTGGCCTTGATAATGAACTCTGTACCAGTATCTTTCGGGGCAGTAGGTACGCCTACTTGGTTTGGCTTTGATGGTTTAATAAGTAAAAATTTAATCAATGAGAAAGAACTCTCTGAAATTGGGCAAATTACCGCTTTAATTCACTTCATTGCTGGGTTTATTATTCCTATTTTTGCGCTTCGTTTTATTGTCAGTTGGAAACAAATAAAAGAAAATATCATTTTCATATTTATTAGTGTTTTATCTTGTACTATTCCGTATTTGTTAGTAGCTCAGTTCAATTATGAGTTTCCTGCATTGGTGGGTGGTGCTATTGGTTTGCTTATTTCTGTTATCGTTGCTAATAAAGGCATTGGTTTATCTAAAACAGAAAATATTTCGGATAAAAAAGACAACGTAAGTTTAAAAGAACTTATAAAAGCACTTACACCAACTGGTTTGTTGATTTTTATTTTGGTAATTACCCGTGTAAAACAGCTTCCTTTTAAAGAAATGATGAATAACACTGCAGAGTGGTTCAGCTTCTCGATGGGGTATTTGGGTGAATATGAAGTAAGTAAAGGACTGATTTTCAGTATAAAAAATATTTTCCAAACAGGAGAAAGTGAGAGCTATAAACTATTATACGTCCCCGCTTTGATACCTTTTGTTGTTACGGTTCTAATTTCTATTCCGTTATTTTCTATTCAAAAAAAGAATGCAATAGAGTTATTTACCAATAGTTTTAAACAAATCCAAAAATCCTTTTTAGCCTTAGTTGGCGCATTAATTATGGTAAATGTGATGCTTATTGGTGGAGAAAATTCTATGGTACAAACTATTGGGCAAGGCTTAGCAAGTGCCACAGGCGAATATTGGACACCTTTTGCTTCTTATTTGGGGGCAGTTGGGGCGTTTTTCTCAGGGTCTAATACGGTTTCCAACCTTACTTTTGGAGCTGTTCAGCACTCGGTAGCTATCCAGACAGGGCTATCCGTTCCGCTCATTTTATCTCTTCAATCAGTAGGAGGTGCTATGGGTAATATGGTGTGTATCAACAATATAATTGCTGTTTGTTCCGTTTTAGGAATTGACAATGCCGAGGGTAAAATTATCAAAAAAACAGCCGTTCCTATGTTCATTTATGGAATTATTGCAGCTATTGCCGCTTATACTATTATTCCGCTTATGTTTCCTTAAAAAATTTTTATACATCTAATGAAGAGTCTGTTTGAACTTGAAAATATAGTTTAAACAGACTTCTTTTTTTAAAGAATTTGTTATTTAACATTGCCAATTCTTATTTCTGTCTTATCTTTGCACCCTGTATGGAAACAAAAAGAGATATTAGAGCACTTAGCAAAGACGATTTGCGATTATTTTTTGAACAAAATGGAGATAAATCTTTCCGAGCCAATCAGGTTTATGACTGGCTATGGAGCAAAGGCGTACATTCTTTTGAGCAAATGACCAATTTATCTAAAGAAACTCGCTTATTGCTTGATAATCATTTTGTTATCAATCATATTAAAGTAGATACAATGCAACGAAGCGAAGACGGAACGATAAAAAACGCCGTCAAACTCCACGATGGGCTTTTTGTTGAATCTGTACTTATTCCAACAGATACACGTATAACTGCCTGTGTATCAAGCCAAGTAGGGTGTAGCCTCAATTGCAGTTTCTGTGCTACGGCTCGCCTAAAACGAATGCGCAACCTTAACCCAGACGAAATTTTTGACCAAGTAGTAACCATTGACAAGCAAAGCAAATTATACTATGGAATGCCTTTGCGCAATATCGTTTTTATGGGAATGGGCGAACCGCTGATGAACTACAATAATGTTTTGAAAGCTATTGATAAAATTACTTCTACGACAGATGGGCTCGGTATTTCGCCTAAACGAATAACGGTTTCTACTTCTGGTATCCCGAAAATGATTAGAAAAATGGCAGATGATGGTGTAAAATTCAAACTTGCTGTTTCTTTACATTCTGCCATTGCCGAAACCCGAACCAAAATAATGCCTTTCAATGAACACTTCCCGCTTACGGAACTTCGCGATGCGTTACAATATTGGTACAGCAAAACCAAAAATCGTATCACTTACGAATATGTTGTTTGGAAAAATGTAAATGACAAGAAGAAAGACGTAGATGCCTTAATTCAATTCTGTAAATTTGCCCCAAGTAAAGTTAATTTAATAGAATATAACCCCATTGATGACGGCGATTTCCAACAGGCAAACCCCGAAGCCATTGAAATGTACAAAACTATGTTAGAAAATGCAGGAATAACGGTAACCGTTCGGTATTCGCGCGGAAAAGACATAGATGCTGCTTGTGGCCAACTTGCCAATAAAATTTAGTTTTTTCTAAAATAAAAATTCATTTCGCTAAATTTTCTTATAAAAAATCAGTATATTTGCACAACTATTCAAGAAAGTTAAGTTATATGAATACACAAATCCGACAATTAGAACCAAAAGAGGTTTGGAACAAATTCACAGACCTCAATGCTGTTCCTCGTCCGTCTAAAAAAGAAGGTAAAGTTATTGCTTTTATGCTTGATTTTGGTAAAAAATTAGGCTTAGAAACCTTCAAAGACGAAGTAGGAAATGTTATCATCCGCAAGCCTGCCACCAAAGGGTATGAAGACAAAAAAGGAATTATTCTTCAATCGCACTTGGATATGGTGTGCCAAAAAAATAACGATACCACTTTTGATTTTGAAACGCAAGGCATTGAAATGCTTGTAGATGGCGACTGGGTTCGTGCCAAAGGCACAACGCTTGGGGCAGATAACGGCTTAGGAGTTGCTGCTATTATGGCTATTTTGGAAAGCAAAACCATTGAACATCCTGCCTTAGAAGCTCTTTTCACCATTGATGAAGAAACAGGAATGACAGGCGCACAAGGGCTACAAGGTGGTGTTTTGCAAGGCGAAATCCTTCTAAACTTAGATACCGAAGAAGACAACGAAATTGATATAGGTTGCGCTGGTGGTGTAGATGTTTCCGCTTTTCGTGAATATACACAAGAGCCTACCCCAGAGGGAACCATCGCCTATAAAATAATCGTGAAAGGGCTACAAGGAGGCCATAGCGGAATGGATATTCATAAAGGAAGAGGAAACGCCAATAAAATAATGAATCGTATTCTTTTTGATGGATTTGAAAACTACGGACTTCGCCTCTCTTGGCTACACGGAGGAGGTTTGCGCAATGCTATCCCACGAGAAAGCGAAGCTATCATCGTAATAGATGCCATTCATAAAGAAGCCTTTGAGCTAGATTTTAAAGAAACTTCCGAAGAAATCCAAAAAGAATTACACGCTACCGAGCCTACTCTCTCCATTACATTTATTTCTGTTCCAAAACCTGAAAATGTAATGGATTTGGGCGTTCAAGAAGGTATTTTGCGTTCTGTTTATGCTGCTAATAATGGCGTTTATTCTATGAGCCGAACTATTGCGGGGCTTGTAGAAACAAGTAACAACATCGCAAATATTTCTATTGAAAACGGAAAAATAGCCATAAAATGCTTAACACGTTCTTCCGTAGAAACTTCTAAATTTGACTTGGCAAATGCTCTTCGTAGTGCGTTTGAACTCTCTGGCTGTGAAGTTACTTTTACAGGTAGTTACCCAGGCTGGGAACCAAATGCAGAATCGCCTATACTTCAAACACTTACTACGCAATATGAAAAATTATTCGGAGAAAAACCAAATGTTGTTGCCTGCCACGCTGGGTTGGAATGTGGTATTTTAGGGCAAAATTATCCTAAAATGGATATGATTAGCTTTGGACCTACTATTGAAGGCGCACATTCTCCTGATGAAAGAGCAAATATTGCTTCCGTTCAAAAATTCTGGAAGTTTTTATTAGAAATTCTAAAAAATACTCCAAAATAATAATTTTTTCATTTTTATTAAATTTAAAAGGTCAGCCGTTTTTTACGATTGACCTTTTTTTATTTTCAAATGGTGATTAATATGTCCATTTCAACCCAATATAATAGGTTCGTCCAGGAGAAATACTCGTGTAGAAGCTCGTAGTATTGGTTATATAATCAAAAATATTGTTTATCCCTGCACTTATTCTAAAATGAAATGGCAATTTGGACGAAAGTTGCAAACGCCAAATGCTATACGGCTCATAATACGTATGCGTTTCTAAGCCGTTATCTGTTCCGTAAATATTTGTAGCACTTAAATACTTGGCACTCAGAACGATATTCGGAATGTATAGCGCATCTCGTTTTGGCATATATTCTGCCTTAAATGTAAAAGTATGCGGTCTGTTTTCGCTTCTGCGCCTATCCAAGAAATAATATGCATACGAGCCTTTTAACCTAAACGCTCTTGACGGACGATAAGTAAAAGAAATATCCGAAGAAAGAATATTAGAAATTCCTTCATCATTAATATTTTTGTACGAATTTCGTTGTCCGCTTTGCCCTGCTATCCAAAGATTGGTAATTTTATTCGTTACTTTGGAGAATTGGGTAATTGCCGTAAAATCCCATTTTTGAGAATTATAATCTACAGAAAAATTAAAATTATCACTCGTTTCTGGCTTTAAATCCTGATTTCCAATAATTTGAAAACCGCCTCCCCAAGGGTGAAACCAATTGGAATACAACTCTTTAAGCGTAGGCGAACGAAAACCAGAGGAATAGCCTCCACGCAAGGTAAAATGCTCTATTTTATACATTCCCGAAAGTCGGAAAGTTGTAAAACCTTTGAATTTGGAATGATAATCATAGCGCACGCCTGCCACAAGCGAAAAATCATCAGAAAGCGCAAGGTCTTGCTGAGCAAAGAAAGAATACGTTTTTACGTTACGTTTTGAGAACGATCTGTCTTCTTCAAATCGCCAATCCAAAAGCTCATCAGAAAGAATTTCTCCTCCTAAAACGGAAGCGTTTTTCCCAAAGAAATTTTTATTATACTGCGCTCCGCCTCGCCAAATAGCATTTTCATACGTTTTATCACTTTCTTCTAAAAGGCGATAATATTTGAATTTGTCATATCGATCATACGCTCCTGAAATACTCAAATTACTTTCATCGGCAAAGCCAATATTCGTTTTCATTGACAAATTATAATTATAATATCGGTCTCTTACTTTTTCGCTGGAAACAGTACCATCATTTCGCTCATTAAAATAATAACTTGGGGTAAGATTTACATCTATTTTCGGGGTAATATTAATTTTTATTTTTGGCGTAACTCCGTAATTGGTAAATCCTGCCACATTCATTTCGCCCAAAGGTTCGCTGGTTTCTGTCCCGTTAGAATATTTTGTTTTTAGAGGTTCTTTATCGGTAAGAATATAAGGTTCTCGGTTTTTATAAAAAGAAGCCACACTCACCGAACCCCATTTTTGTCGCGTACCTACCGAAAGATTATATTTCTGTTCTTCATTTTGGTCATAAAGATAGCCAACATTCACATCCAGAGGCTTTTGCGGATTTTTGGTAATAATATTTATCACCCCACCGATAGCGTTGGAACCATACAAAGAAGATGCCGCCCCTTTGATAACTTCTATTCGCTCAATATTATCCAAGTCAATGCGGTCATAATCAATATTATCAAACGCTTCCCCTGCCATTCGTTCGCCATCCATCAAAAAAAGCACATATTTGCCATTAAAGCCCATCATATTAATATTGGGGCTACCACCGTTGTAGGTAAAATTAATTCCTGAAAATTCTGTTTCCAAAAACGACTGAAAATCCGTAGCTTCGGACTTTCTAATATCTTCTGCGGTAACCACTTGCACCGTAATTGGCACATTTTTAAGACTTTTTTGTACTTTGGTAGCCGTTACCACTATTTCATCTATCGTAATTTCTTTATTTGGGCAAAGCGAAAAAGTATAATTTTTTATATCTTTTTTAAGAGAAATTTTAAACATATTTCCTTTGTAATTCTCTTGGCTTACAAAGAAAATATATTCCCCTATTGGGAGATTATTTATGGTAAAATTCCCTTGTGTATTGGTTTTAATATTGGTTTTAAATGTTTGATTTTCAATAGTTGCGTTAGCAATAGGCGCACCTGTTTTACAATCGGTAATTACTCCCGAAATAGAATGTTGTGCAAAGCCCATAAACGTAAAAAAGAAAAAGAAAACACCTATAAACTTTCTTAACATTTAATTTATATTTAGAAAAATAGAATTGCTACACTTGGGTATAACAATTCTATTTTATGGTTTTATATTTTTTTTATTAGAAATTGCCATCTTCACTAAGTTGATATTGGAAAGATGGATAATCAGGAACTTTTCTGTCATTATAAAAATCTGTTACTTGAAATTTCACATACTTCCCGTTGGCAGTTTTCAATACAAACACCAATTTAGTTGGTGCATATACACTACCCCATTGTTGCATATTTGCAGGAGATATGTGAATAGCTCCTGTAGTTTTACCAAATCCTCCTGTAAGTGTTTCAGAATGAGACGTATCAGCTTCTACACGAGGGCTATAAGATATTATTATTTTTTTTACTATATCCTTTACATAACCACTTTCAGGAGCTTTGGTTACTTCTGAAAAGTTAGTTTTACCTGTACTTACAACTTCTCCTTGTCCTTGACCAGAAGTCCCTCCATTGAGTTTTATTATATACCCATTGAAAGCAATATCCCAAGTGAGCTCTTTGGTTTCATCTGTTGGTGTTACCACTTCATTTTTCTCAAAAGAATAATATACCCATTTACTGCCAGAAGCATCTAAGTTCTTCACTTCCTTAGCTTTTGCGGGTAGCTCAGGAGTTGGAGTATTATTGTCATCTTTACTGCAAGATACAAAAGCGAAAACACTCGCTATAAATAATGGAAATAAATTTTTTACTATCATTTTTTTGTGATTTTTATTAAACGATGCAAAATTAAAAAATTTATTTAGAATAAACAAAAATAATTCTGTTTATTTTTCCTATTTTTTATTAATGAAAATATAAAATATTTAATACTTTTTAATAGAAATGAAATTTATTTTTCTATCAAAATTATTTTTTATATTAAAAAACAAGAAAAAACTTGATAAAATACAATTTTTTTATTACTTTTGTACTTTGTTTTATAAAAATGAATTTTCCAACCGATTTAAAATACACCAAAGAACACCTTTGGGTAAGGCAAAATAAAGAAGAAATAGAAGCAGGAATAACCGAATTTGCACAAAGCCAACTCGGAGATATCGTATATGTGGAAGTAGAAACCGAAGGCAAAACCATTGCCCAAAACCAATTTTTTGGCACTATTGAGGCTACAAAAACCGTTTCTGACCTTTTTATGCCCATCAGTGGTGAAGTTATTGCCTTCAACAAAGCCTTAGAAACCAATCCTGAATGGGTAAATACTAATCCGTTTGACAAAGCGTGGATTATTAAAATAAAAGCATCTAACCTCATTGAGCTGGATAATCTCCTTTCCGCAGATGAATATAAAGCTCTTGTTGGGGAATAAATGTTAAAATATTTTTATTAAGTTATTGATTTTTACGTGTTTATAAAAATGTTAATAACTTCATATTTTATAAAATATCTTTTGGCACAATTGTTGTTTTAGTTCATAATGAGTTCGAACTTTAACATTCACTTAATATTAATTCTTAAAAAAACATCGTATGAAACTCAAAAAAAATCCAGAAGCAGATTTAAGTCGTCGTACGGGGCTGTTTTTTTCTATCGGGCTGGCAGTAGCTACCTTTGCTAGTTTATACGCTATCAATTATAAAACTGAAGTTGCCGGTAAAGACAAAATAGTTTTGGAAGACGTTGTTTCCTCTCTTGACGAAAATGTAGAGGAAGTTCATTTAGATATGAACACTCCGCCACCACCACCGCCACCACCACCAGTAGCAGAGCCAGAAGTTTTGCAAGTGGTTGATGATAAGGTAGAGGTAAAAGTAGAAATTCAATCTACGGAAATGGCCAAAGACGAAAAAGTAGCAGAAGCTGCTCCTGTTATAGAACGTGGCCCCGTTGGTGAGCCAGAAGATGATAACGTAGTCGTTCCTTTTGCTGTTATTGAAGATAAACCAATGTTTGAAGCTTGCAAAGACCTTCCTAAGGATAAACAAGATGCGTGCTTTAAACAACAATTGGACAACCACGTACGTAAAAACTTCAAATACCCAGAAGCCGCAATGGAAATGGGAATACAAGGAAAAGTTATCGTTCAGTTCCGTATTAACAAAGATGGTTCTGTGGAAGTAATGGTTGCCAAAGGAAAAGATCCTATTTTGGAAAACGAGGCAAAACGAATCATTGAGAAAATGCCAAAACTTATCCCAGGAAAACAACGTAACAAACCTGTGGCTGTAACTTACGCTTATCCTATCGTATTTAAGTTGAACTAATTTATAAAATTCTTTTTTCAGCTGCCTAAAATAATTATTTTAGGCAGTTTTTCTTTATATAATAAGATAATACATTGATAATCAATGTTTTTATTTTTACAAAAAAAGTAAAAAAATATTTGCTATTTCCGAAAAAAGTTGTACCTTTGCACTCGAAATAACAATTGGCCTCGTGGCGCAACTGAATAGCGCATCTGATTACGGCTCAGAAGGTTACAGGTTTGAATCCTGTCGAGGTCACTAATTTAAGGTTATCCAAAAGGATAACCTTTTTTTATAACATATAATATGGAAGAAAAAGTAAAAACTTATACCCTTGATGAGGCAAAAGAAAAAATGGAACGTTTTTGCGCCTATCAAGAGCGTTGCCATAAGGAAGTTGTTCAAAAACTTCGCTCTATGCGAATGATTCCTGATGCTATTGATGTTATTATGGTATATTTGATTCAGAATAATTTTCTTAGTGAAGAACGCTTTGCCAGAAGTTTTGCCAGAGGAAAATTTCATAATAAAAAATGGGGGAGAGTACGCATTACGCGAGAGCTGAAACTACGTGGAATTACTCATTTTTTAATACAAGAAGCTTTGGAAGAAATAGAAGAAGAATATGAAGACGTTTTTGAAGAATTGGCAGAAAAAAAATACGATTCTATAAAAGAAAAAAATATAATGAAAGCCCGAAAAAAATTAGCAGATTATCTGCTTTACAAAGGCTGGGAATCTCACTTAGTTTATGATAAAGTAACCGAACTTTATCCTTTCCGATAAAAACAATGAATACAACCATACAAAAAACTTTTGCCTTAGTAGGAAAAAATATATCTTATTCATTTTCAAGAGATTATTTTTCTAAAAAATGGGAACAATTAGGAATTTTGGATACGGAATATATCCATTTTGATATAGAAAATATTTCTGAACTTCCTATACAAATACAAAAAACTTCTACCTTAAAAGGAATGAACGTAACTATTCCTTATAAAGAACAAATTATTCCTTTTTTGAACTTTTTAGACAAAACCGCCGAACTAATAGGAGCTGTAAATACAATTAAAATTCTACCAGACGGAATGCTAAAAGGCTACAATACAGACTATTACGGATTTATGAAAAGTTTATACCCTCTATTAAAATTTTCTCATAAAAAAGCTCTTGTTTTAGGAACAGGAGGTGCTGCAAAGGCTATAACTTTTGCTTTGCAAAAAATGGGTATAGAATTTTTATTAGTTTCGCGTGAGGCAAAAGAAAATCAAATAAATTATTCTGAAATTACAAAAGAAATTTTGGAAGAATATACCATTATCGTGAATTGTACGCCCGTTGGAACTTTCCCTAATACGAGCTTTTGCCCTTCTATTCCGTATAATTTTTTAGATAAAAGACATTTATTATACGATTTGATTTATAATCCTGAGAAAACAACATTCCTTGCCAAAGGAGAAGCACAAGGCGCAACTATTTGCAACGGCTATCAAATGCTTGTGTATCAGGCAGAAGCAGCGTGGAAAATTTGGAATGAATAGATATAAAAAAGCTCCTAAAAAAGGAGCTTTTTTATTATTTTGCTTTGCTATAATATACTTTGAGTATTGGTTTTTTGGTTTGGTCGGTAGTAGTACTTCCGTAAATAACAGTATATAAAGGAGTTATAACATCGCCTGTTACTGTATTTTTTACATTGCTGGAAGTATCTTTATATTTTTTATTAGCCATAAAAGCAGCTACATTCCCAGAGGAAACAGCAAGTCCGAGTTTTACATTTTGAGAATTTCCTTTCAGAATATTGGTTAAATGGTCATTAATTCGGACTTTATAGAAATAATCTCCATTACTATCTTTCTGGATTTTGCTAATAGAAGTAATTTGTTGCCCATTGGTTACCGACAAATCATTGGTATAATCCACCAAAACATTACCATTTTCTGAATTAAAAACTGCTAAATATTGAGGCATTTTTGCTTCCTCTATTTTATCTTTATTTACATAGAAAATTAAATCGGCTTCCGTTATCAGTGGGCTATCATTTTTTAATTGAGTAAAAGCATCATCTTCTTGTATAGAAATTTCGGCTACGTAACCAACATTTCCTTTAAGGTAAATATCAGATGATGAAGCAGTTACACTTTTCCCTGTATTTTCAAATAAATTTAAAATAATTCCGTTGAGGTTCAGCTCAAATAGATTTTTACGAGTATATTGTTTATTATCTCGTTTGTAAATATAAGAATATTCTACTTCTACTTTGGCTTTTGAAAAATCAAAAAGAGGCCACAAATCCGCAGAAAAATTAGATGTTGAAATAGCAATTCCTTTTAGGCTTTCCAAGAATAAAGCATTGGTAGATAACGTGTTAGAGCCTTCTTTATCTAAAAGATGTGTCTGGAAAAAAGATTTTTCTAACTCTATACGTATGCCTGGTGTTAGCCTATCTTTTTCTTTTTTAGACTCATCATCTGTGGTTAAAGGATCATCAAATTGATATCTGACAATAGGCTGATTACTAACCCCATTCACGGTTGTAGAAGCCAAATTGGTACTTTTTGGTATGGTAAGATCTGAATAATATACTTGTGGGTTAAGGTCTGTACCTGTATCGCGCAAATTATAATCAATTTCATCTACGGAAATGGTAAAACTCGCTGTTTTTGTTCCGTAAATAGAATCCAAAGTATATACTTTTTCTACTTTGTTTTCGCTATTGGTTTGGTTAGATTCTTTATAGAAAAAAGGCAGATAAAGATACACTTTTTCTACGGTTTCGTTTTCGTTATAATTATTGGCTTTGCCTTCATTTTCTTGTGATAGTACTCCAAAAGTAGGCGCAACCGAAGGAAGTAGTACTTGTGCTACAATAGAAGCGGTAGTTTTGCCAAAATCTCCTTGTGTAAGTTGCCCCAAGGCATAAGTACTAAGCCCATTTCCTTGTATGGAACTAACCTCTATGTTATTGATTTGCAAACCAATAGTTGTATGTTTGCTTTCAAAGTTTTCTTTTCCGATAATTCCGCTTTCTAAGGCATTTATGTCGCTATCTGTATTACAAGCAGAAAACAGCCCTATGGAGAATAAGGCTATTTTCATTGTTTGGAAATATTTTTTTGTCATTAATTTCATATTAGAGATGTATAGTTTGCTCTCTATCAGGGCCTACGGAAACGATAGTAATAGGCACTTCTAGTTCTTTTTCTATGAATTGGATATATTCTTTCAATTCGGTAGGAAGTTCGGAATTATTCTTAATAGAAGTCAAATCTTTATTCCAACCTTTTATTTCTGTATAAACAGGTGTAATATTCTGTTCTTCAATATTATAAGGCAAATGAGAGATTTCTTTTCCTTGATAAAGATATGCGGTACAAACTTTCAAGGTTTCAAAACCGCTAAGCACATCGGCTTTCATCATTATCAATTCGGTAACTCCGCTGATACGAACGGCGTATTTCAGAGCGACTAAATCGAGCCAGCCACAACGGCGTTTTCTTCCTGTGGTAGCACCTACTTCTCTTCCTATTTGTCCTATTTTTTCTCCTACTTCATCAAACAATTCGGTAGGGAAAGGGCCACTACCTACACGAGTAGTATAAGCCTTGAAAATACCAATTACATTTTTAATTTGGTTAGGTGCCACCCCAAGCCCTGTACAAGCCCCAGCAGCAGTTGTGTTGGAGGAAGTTACGAACGGATATGTACCAAAATCCACATCTAACATAGAGCCTTGTGCGCCTTCGGCAAGAATTTTTTTATCTTGTTTTTGAGCTTGAAAGAAATATTCTTCACTATCAATGAATGTTAATTTTTTAAGATATTCTATTGCATCAAAAAATTCTTTTTCCAGCTCAGGAAGGTTGTATTGAATATCCACTCCATAATAGGCTATCATTGCTTCGTGTTTATCTGCCAAAGCACGATATTTCTGTTCAAAATCAGGGAGTTCTATATCACCAACTCGTAGCCCATTTCGGCCTGTTTTGTCCATATAAGTAGGTCCAATTCCTTTTAGGGTAGAACCTATTTTGGCTTTGCCCTTGGAGGTTTCCGAAGCCGCATCTAACAACCTGTGAGTAGGCAAGATAAGATGAGCTTTGCGCGAAAGAAGTAATTTTTCTTTCAAATTGATATGAAAAGGCGACAATGCTTCCATTTCCTTTCTCAGGATAAT
Source organism: Capnocytophaga sp. (assembly GCA_030530525.1). Lineage (GTDB taxonomy): Bacteria > Bacteroidota > Bacteroidia > Flavobacteriales > Flavobacteriaceae > Capnocytophaga. The sequence continues at coordinate 96,721 of JAUMUT010000001.1, forward strand.
AGGGTCAATAACCACTCCGTTACCGATAACATTTACCGCCTTTGGGTGAAAAATCCCCGAAGGGATAGTGTGCAAAATATGCTTAATCCCTTCAAATTCAAGTGTATGCCCTGCGTTTGGCCCTCCTTGAAAGCGAGCAATGATATCATATTTTTGGGTAAGAACATCAACGATTTTGCCTTTGCCTTCATCACCCCATTGAAGACCAAGTATTAAATCTACTGCCATTTTAGTGTATTTTTATTCTTCTTTTTTGTTACGTGTTCCGTAAAAATATAGAGAATGGTTAGAGATGGTAATATCAAAAACTTCCTCTATGGTTTGTTTAATTGCCTGAATACGAGGGTCGCAAAACTCCATTACTTCGCCTGTATCGGTAAGGATAACGTGATCGTGCTGGCGGTCAAAGTATGATTTTTCATAATGTGCTTGGTTTTGCCCAAACTGATGACGACGCACAAGCCCACATTCCATCAATATTTCAATGGTATTGTAAAGTGTGGCACGGCTTACGCGATAGTTTTTATTTTTCATTTTGATATATAAAGATTCAATATCAAAATGTTCATTACTTTCGTAAATTTCTTGTAAAATAGCGTATCTTTCTGGTGTTTTACGATGTGCGTGTTCTTCCAAATATTTGGTAAAAACTTTTTTTACAATTTCTTGGTTGTTAGGCTTGTTCTCTGTATCCTTTTCTTTATTATCCATATGCTTCGTTTATATTTGCGACAAATGTACGAATTTTTTTTCTAATGAGAAAAATTATCAAATATATAAAAGAATTTTAACGGATTTTTTAATTTTTTAATACTCTTTTTCTTGTTTTAGAATAAAGAATAATCCATTTATTTATCGTACCTTTGCCACAAAATTCTTTAATTTTTTCAGAAAACGTTTCTTTTTTACTAAATCTTTAAAAGTGAGAAAATTATTTAATAATTTCTGGGTTTTCGTAGCCCGATTTATACTTCGCAATCGTTATTTTTTCCTTACTATTTTTATAGGAATTACGATTTTTTTAGCATTCCAATGGAAAAATATTCACATAACACACTCGGAGGCAAATATGCTTCCTGAGGACAATGAAATCAGTAAAGAATATGGGGAATTTCTTAAAACATTTGGAGAAGAAGGAAACCTTATTGTCATTGGTGTAAAAACGGAAGCTATTCTTAACCCAGAGAAATTCAATTTGTGGAACGCTTTGGCTACGGATTTGCAGAAATTCCCTCAAATAGAGGGCGTTATGTCGTTAAATACTATTAAAGAATTAGCAAAAGATACGCTAAAAGAAGCGTTCATCACGCGTGATTTTTTCCCGAAAGAAATCCGTTCGCAAAATGAATTGGATTCTCTTTCTCATAAATTATTTACGCAAACACCTGTTTATGAAGGGCTTTTGTTCAATGAAAATGCTTCTACGCTTAGAATGGCTGTTTCTTTACGAAAAGATATTGTGAATACGGTTATTCGTAAAGACTTTATTCTCAAAGAATTAAATCCCTTAATAGAAAAATACCAAACGGAGTTAGAAACTCCTCTTTATGTATCGGGTATGCCTTATATTCGTACGCTAAGCACGGAGATTATTACAGGAGAAATAGGGCTTTTTATAGGTGGAGCGTTGGTGGTTACTTGTTTGGTTCTGCTGTTCTTTTTCCGTTCGTTTCGCGCAATGTTTATTTCTATATGTAGTGTAGTGATAGGCGTGATGTGGGCTTTTGGCTTTTTGGGGCTTTTCCATTATGAAATTACGATTCTCACAGCAGTTATTCCGCCTTTGGTAATTGTTATAGGAGTGCCAAACTGCGTTTTTCTTATCAATCGTTATCAACAAGAAATACAAAAACACGGCTACAAAGCTATGGCGCTGCAACGAGTAATTACTAAGGTTGGGAATGTTACTCTTCTAACTAACTTAACCACTGCGGCTGGCTTTGCTACTTTTATTATTACGGAAAGTAAAATACTGAAAGAATTTGGTATTGTTTCTTCTATCAGTATTATGTGCTTGTATGTTATTTCGCTTTGCCTTATTCCTATCATTTATAGCTTTATGCCTATTCCGAAAGACAGACATTTAAAACACCTAAGCAAACAATGGCTGGGCGGACTTTTGGATATGATTGAACGAATTGTTAAAAAACATCGCTTTGCTACTTTTTCTGTGGCAGTTGCTTTGTTGGTAGCGAGTATTATCGGGATATATCGTATTCATATCTCTGGAAGTATTATTGAAGATATGCCTAAGAGTGAAACGTTTTATGATGATATTCTTTTCTTTGAGAAAGAATTTGGCGGAATTATGCCTTTGGAAATCACGGTAGATACTGGTCGTAAAAACGGAGTAATGCGCCCTGCCACTTTGGAAAGTATGGCAAAATTAGAAGATTTTTTGGATAATATTCCTGAAATATCACAGCCTATTTCTGTTGTTAGATTGGTAAAATACGCTCGGCAGGCTTTTTATAATGGCAAATCTGAATATTTTGACCTTCCAACCTCGCAAGAACGTACTTTTTTGCTTTCTTACATCAAAAATTCTGGTGGAGAAACCAATATGCTACGTAGTATTGTAGATAGTACAGGGCAAACCGCTCGGATTACGGTATTTATGAAAGATATTGGTACAGAAAAAATGCACCATATAGAGGAATCTATCGCACAACAAACCCAAAAACTCTTCCCAGAAGACCAATATACCGTTCGCCTTACAGGGAAAGCATATATGTTCACCAAAGGAACAGATTATTTGGTAAGCAACCTCATTCAGTCGTTATTGCTTACTATTGGTATTATTGCCCTGATGATGTTTTATATGTTTCGTTCGGTAAAAATGGTAATTATCTCTCTGATTCCTAATATGTTACCATTACTTATTACCGCAGGAGTAATGGGCTATGTGGGCATTCCGTTAAAGCCTTCTACGATTTTAGTTTTCGGGATTGCTTTTGGTATTTCTATTGATGATACCATACATTTCCTTGCCAAATACCGACAAGAACTCGTTTTAAACCATTGGAAAGTAAAACGCTCGGTATATGCTGCTTTGAAAGAGACAGGGATAAGTATGTTTTATACTTCTGTGGTGTTATTGTTTGGTTTTTCTATCTTTACGCTATCCAGCTTTGGCGGAACGAAGGCGTTGGGTGGGCTTATTTCCACCACTTTGCTTTTCGCTATGGCAAGTAACCTCATTCTCTTGCCTTCCTTGCTCATTGCCTTAGAAAAAAGTATCGCCAATGCAGAAACCCTTAAAGAACCGAATATTGACGTTCTTGGAGAAGACGAATAGAAATTAAATTATTTCTTTTTAATACGAATTTTTACGAAATTAATATTTTCATTTACAATATAAATATTTAAAAATCAATATATTAAATATTTTTTTAAGCAAACCTAAAAAATTATTCTTTTTTAATAAAAATTTTTATTATCTTTGCATTTTATTAGTTGTTTATACAGAGATTAAATTAAATTAGTTATTATATGAAGAATATTTTTTATTTTTTCTGCCTTCTATGGGCAGTACAAGCCAATGCACACGCTATCTGGATAGAAACCAACCCACAGGCAAAATTGGGCGACTTGCACGAAGTTCGGGTATTTTTCGGCGAACCAAACCAAATGGACACGCCCACACCTACGGAAAATTGGTATTCTGACCTTAGTTCGCTTCGGCTTTCTTTAACTTCGCCTTCTGGAAAAACCATAGAATTGGAAAAAAAGCAGGCTGAAAATTATTATTACGCACATTTTAAAGTAGAAGAAAATGGCGTTTATTCTTTAAGTATCAACCACTTAGTAGAAAAAGTGTATAAAAGAATGCGCCTAAGATACCAATCGGTGGCTTTTGTTAGCACGTTAAACCATAATGAATATGTTGTTTTGGGCGATAAAAAATTTTTCCAATTGGGAGTAAATACCAACTTGGAGGGCAACGAACAAGTATATCATTCTTTTTATAAAAATAGAGCTTTTAAGAATGAAAAAATAGTTTTTGACTTCAACAAAGAAAAAATGCTTAAAGAAGTTTCTGACAAAAAAGGTGTGGTTCGTTTCTCTGATGATAGCAAACAGAAATATATTGTCAATTTGGCAAAACAAAAGAAAAACAAAGGCACGCACAACGACAGAAAACATTTGTTTGACTACATTTGGCTTACGTTTTTTTATCCTAACGGAGAAAATGTAAATATTACAAAATAAAATTCTCATATAAAAAAATCATCTTACTTTTAAGATGATTTTTTTCTTTTTAACAGAAAAAAACCGACTTTTCCAAGTCGGTTTTCATATTATTTAAAATATTCAAATTGTTGTTCCAAAATCATTGTAGGTTTTCCATCTACGGATTCGGTTTTCTTTGTCCAATTTTGTTTTTTATCATACACATACACATTTGTTTTTTTCTGCGTAAGATTTCCATTTTTATCGTAAGTATTTACTTCTACTTCGTTGTTTTTAGTATCGTATTTTGTAGTTACTTTTTGCGCTATATTTCCGTCTTTGTCATAAACGATTTTTTCTAATCGGTTGCCTTTTTTGTCGTTTTTATAAACGATTTTGCTTGTTAAAACGTCTTTATTATAACGGCTTTCTTCGGTTACAAATCCTTTTTTGTCGTAAGCGAAAAGAACTTTATCGGTGCAAAGCCCGCTCATACATTCTCTTCTTTCTGTAATAAGCCCTTTGTCGTTATAGTCGTTTTCACGGCTCATAAACGGAATGCCATCAGCGGTAAGAACATCGTGTTTTATGCGGTTTCCTTTTTCGTCATACTTATATACGTTTTTAGAAAGAACTGCGTTTTCTTTATCTCTGGAAACAGATTCTATAAGATTTCCGTTTGCATCATAAGTATCTGAATAAGAAAGATATACATCACCATTTTGGATAATCATTTTTTGGCTTTTGCCTGTATTATCATATTCAGTAAAGGCTTCATAACTTCCTCGTTGAGGTTTTCCTGCTTCGTCAAATTGATAATCTAAAATACGATATGTTTTTACTTTTCCTTTCAACTTTGCAGAATCCCAAGCTGTTTTATTTTTTTGCCCAAAACTTACGGCACTAACTAAGCACAGTAATGCTACTAATTTTTTCATTTCGTTCCGATTTAAATTTTGGCAAAGATACTTATTTTTTTATAAATACACAAAGATTTTATTAAAAAAAATATTTATAAGAAATTTTAATGTTAAAATATTACATTTTAGAAAATTATTTTACATTCTTGATTTTTCTTCTTCTGCGGCACTATGTCCTTTATATTTGCTTTGCGTACTATTAAAATTATACAAAAATGCAACGAATATATTAGGATGATAATTATCTGTATATATTTTATTGGAAATAAACGGATTAGTTATTTCACTACCTTTATTGGGTGTATTTAGTACGTATTCTATTCCGCCAAAAATTTGCATTTTATTTTGGTATAAAGAACGAGAAAGCACGAAAATAATATTGGTTATCGATTTATTATAGTAGGTGTCGTCTATACTTCCTTTGGAAAAGTAATTAGCTTCTAAAATTCCGACCCATTTTTCAGAGAAAATGTATTGATTTTCCCATTGAATACTAAGAATAGGCGTATTTTTCTCAAAAATGCCATCGGCGAATTGTTTCCCGAAGGAGAAAGTAGCTTTCGGTAGCCATTTTCCTACTTTGTATTGCCCTGATACAACGGCTTTTATCCGGTGATAATTATCAAAATTACGAAGCGTTTTTTCTACTACATTTGGTATAGAAGAAAGGCGATATTCTTGGTAATATCCTTTTTCAACATATTGATAATTCAATGAAAATGAGAGATTTTTGTAAGTGGTTAATAAAGTAATATCTTCTACAAATTTTGGTGTAATGTTAGAATTTCCTCTACTGTATAAAAAAGGCGATTCATAGGTAGAAAAATCATTCAATTCATAAAAAGCGGGGCGAGTTATTTTGCGCGCATAGCTAAGAGTAAGGTCTGTTTTTTTCCAAGGGAAAGAAACGGAAACATTTGGTAGAAAATCTTTATACGTTTTACTTTTTACGTCATTTTTTTGATTATCTTCATAGTAGCCATAGTCAGCATATTCATAGCGCAAACCTGCTTTAAAAACTACTTTTTTTATCGGGCGAACAAAACTAATAAACGCTGCGGAACGAGTTTCTTTATTTTCTATTTTTGGCGAAGCGGACTGAGTGTCTTGGTATTCTTCGTTTCTGTTTAGGCTACTTGCTTCTATCCCGTAGCTTATCCCTGCTTTTTGTCCTATTTTTTGAGTAAAAATTGTTTTTATAGAACCCCAATCTGAGCGAGCAGTAGAATGTTTTTCTATTGGCAAAGAAGTATTGTTTAACTTATTTGTTGTCAATATATTAGAATTATTATTAGAACGAATACCCATATAATCTATATCGGTTTGCATTTTTATTTTATCCGATAATTTCCCTTCATAGTATGCGTTGCTCATAAAGGTTTTATTTTGATTAAAAGCATCATATGTATTGAGCCCTTTTCCTATTAAGGTATTATTTTTATACGTTTCTGTTTCTTGTTCGTTATAAGAATGCCCAGAAAAAGGATTGATATAGAAAGAAAAACTTGCCCCAAGAGAGTGGTTATCATTTATTTCGTGGGCAAAACCTGTTTTTGCATACACATTTTTGTCATTCGCTTTTTGTATTTCTGAAGTATTTACTTGCCATTGGTCATTAGGAGTGTTTGCCGATAGATTTTGCTCGGTTTTGGTGACGTTATCATAATTATAATTTAGGTATGTATCTACAAAAATATCGGTTTTGCCTGTTCTATAATTAAGAGAAAGGATAGAATGCCCATACGAACCCTTATTTTTGAAGTTATATTGGCTTGCTACTACACCGCTAAGCCCATCGCCTTGTTTCTTTTTCAAACGAATATAAATAACCGCCCCAACGGAATTATCGTGTTCTGCACCTGGTTGTGTTTCTATTTCTATACTTTCTATTTCTTGCGGAGATAACCGAAATATTTCTATCATATCCCGAACTCTTCGGTTATTGATGTAAAACACTACGCCTTCTTTCCCAAATACCTCAAAATCTCCTGATACAGAAGCAGTTACGCCAGGTAAAAAATTAAGAATCATAAACGTTTGAGGTATTTTTGCTAAGGAAGTTTCTGCTATGGTGGTTTTTATCCGAGAGCCTTTTTGTTTCATCAGCGGTTTGGTGGCAGAAAGGACTATTTCGCCAAGCTCATTGGTAGAAGGAATTAAAACGATAGAACCAAGATTAGTATTTTTTGCTGATAAAATTTTATCTTTATATTCTAAATGTGTGATTTTCAATAATAAATCTTTACTTTCTGACGGATTTTGTATTTCAAATTGCCCTTTTTCATTACTAATTGCGCCTTTCACTAAGGTAGAGTCTGGCAAGGACATCAAAATAACATTGGCATTAGAAATTGGTTTTTGAGAAGGACTCAAAAGAGTTCCGTTAAATTTTTGAGAGAAGAGAAAGCTACAACTCAACAAAAAAATAGAAGTAATAAATGTTTTCATACGTTGTAAGTTTAAATTTATTTTTAGTGTTTTTATTATAATTTTTGCAATACAAAGTTACAAAAAAACTAATAATTTATATATTGATTTTTATCATTTTTTCAAAAAAAAGTAAAAATAACCTCATTTTATTGTAAAAGGCAAAATTTTACGGGGGGGGTAGCGCATATAGTCGTTTTTCCTATCTTCCTTTTGTTTTATAATAAAAAATTATACTAATAAAAAATTTTTCTTTCCAATGAAAAAATTGTATTTTTGCAAAAATTCATAAAATGAAAATTACTATTTTGGGTTGTCATAGTGCTAGCCCACGAAATAACGCTCGCCCAACGGCACAATTATTAGAAATGCGCGGACATTTATTTCTGATAGATTGTGGCGAAGGTACGCAGGTAGCGCTACGAAACAGCAGTGCAAAATTTGCTCGAATAAAACATATTTTCATCTCTCACCTGCACGGCGACCATTTTTTCGGGCTTCCTGGTCTTATTTCTACTTTCCAACATTTAGGACGAGAAGCCGAGTTGCACATTTATGCCCCAAAAGGTGCGAAAGAAGCCATTTTACTTTTACTGAAAATAAGTGGTGCAAGAACGACTTTCCCGCTGTTTTTTCACGAACTTAATAGCCTTGAAAGTGAAATTATTTTAGAAGACGAAAAATTATCGGTACGAACCATTCCGCTTGATCATCGTATTTATGCCAACGGCTTTCTCTTTCAAGAAAAAGAAGGCGAACGAAAATTAAACGTGGATGCCGTGCAAACTCTTGGCATTGATATGTGTTATTACCAAAATATAAAATTAGGAAAAGATGTTATTTTGGATAACGGAACGCTTATCCCCAACGAACGACTGAGCTTCCCTCCTGCTCCGCCACAAAGTTATGCTTTTTGTAGCGACACCGCTTATCTTCCTGATATTGTTAATGTTATAAAAAACACTCGGGTATTGTATCACGAAGCTACTTTCTTACAACATCATTTAGAATTGGCTGAAAAAACCAAACATTCTACCGCCTTGCAAGCTGCCCAAATTGCAAAAATGGCAAATGTAGAAACGCTTATTTTAGGGCATTATTCTTCCAGATATTCAGATAAAAATTTATATAAAGAAGAAGCTCAAGCTGTTTTTGCTAACGTTTTTTTGAGCGAAGATGGCAAAGATTTTATATTTGAAAATTAATCGTTTATGAAAAAATTAATCGTTTTATACTTTATAAGCATTTTTTCAGGATTTGCACAAGAAATAACAGAACCTGATTATATAAAAACCATTATTTTTAAAGGACAAAACTCCGATGCGCAATTCCCTATTGTACAATTGGGTGATACTTTTACACTTTCTTTTGATGATTTGAAGGCAGAAGAAACCGATTATTATTATACCATCACGCATTGCGATTATTCTTGGAAACCTTCGCAATTGCTTAAAAGTGAGTATCTTATAGGGATTGATGACACTAAAATAACCAATTACACCAATTCGTACGGAACGCTACAACCTTACACTAATTATCAATTAACGTTGCCAAATGACGATGTTTCTTTCCGCCTAACGGGGAATTATATTCTTTCCATCACCGATGCGCAACAAAATATTATTTTTACAAGAAGATTTATCGTTTATTCTAATTCGGCATTGGTGCAACTCTCTGTGCATCAGAGTCGTGATATGAAATTTTCAGAAGAAAAACAAAGCGTTCAGTTCAAGATTTCTTCCAAATATTTACAATTCCAAAACCCAGACACGAATGTAAAAGTTTGTATTTTACAAAATTATCGTTGGAATAGTGCCATTACCAATATAAAACCTCAATTTTTTATGGGAAATGATTTGGTGTATAAATACGACAAAGAAACTTCCTTCTACGGCGGAAATGAATATTTGTACTTTGAAAATAGAGATTTGCGAGTACCAACTACTGGGGTTATTAATACAGAACGTATTGATAATGAGTATTTTTCTGTTCTTTTCACCAATGCTCCTCGTGCGGGGCTTCCTTATACTTATAATCCTGATATTGACGGAGACTTTCGTATTGTTACCGACCACGGCACGAAACCCGCTTCGGAGGCAGAATACTCGCAAGTAGAATTTAGCTTGGCTCCAAAAGACTATCACCCAGATGATGAAATTTATGTATATGGGCTTTTTTCTAACAATCAATTATCGCCAAAGTACCAGCTTTTTTATGATGCCCAAAAAGAAATTTATCGGGGGAAAGTATATCTCAAACAAGGGTTTTATAACTACAAATTTGCTGTAAAACGCTCAGGAAAAGAAGATTATAACGCCATCGGAGGAAATCATTATCAAACAGAAAATAATTATACCATCATTGTATATTATCGGCCAATAGGCGAATTGTACGACAAAGTTATCGGCGTTGGCTCACTCAATAGCACACAAGTTTCTCGATAGAATTTTTATATTATTTATAAAAACGTTAAAAAAATACTTTTTAACCAATGATTAACATCAAAATTGTATTTTTTTTCGGAAATTAGCAACGTTTTTCATATATCTACTATATATATCTTACATATGGACACAAATACCAATATTGACATCAGTCAAATAAACGAAAAAATAGAAAAAGAAAGCGTTTTCGTAGAGGCTCTCTCCCGAGAAATGGGAAAAGTAATTGTTGGGCAAAAAAATATGATAGATACTTTGCTCATTGGGCTTTTGGGGCAAGGACATATTTTGCTGGAAGGAGTTCCTGGACTTGCTAAAACACTATCTATCAACACCTTATCTAAGGCAGTGAAAGGTTCTTTCAGTAGAATACAATTCACGCCCGACTTGCTCCCTGCCGATGTAATTGGTACGATGACTTACAATATAAAACAAAATGAATTTTCTATAAAAAAGGGGCCTATTTTTGCTAATTTTGTCTTAGCAGATGAGATAAACCGAGCTCCAGCCAAAGTACAATCTGCCCTTTTGGAAGCGATGCAAGAAAAACAAGTAACCATAGGCGATACTACTTTCGTTTTAGATAAGCCTTTTTTGGTTATGGCAACACAAAACCCTGTGGAACAAGAAGGTACGTATCCGCTACCAGAAGCACAAGTGGATAGATTTATGCTAAAAGCCATTATTGATTATCCTAAAATTAATGAAGAACAATTCATTATGAGAAATAATTTGGCAGGCGAAAGAACAGACGTAAATCCTGTGGTGAGTTTAGAGCAAGTACTCAAAGCGCAACAAGTTGTACGTGAGGTGTATATGGACGAAAAAATAGAAAAATATATATTGGATATTATTTTCGCTACGCGTTATCCTGAAAAATATAATTTGCCAGACTTAAAACCCCTCATCAACTTTGGTGCATCGCCTCGTGGAAGTATCAACTTGGCAACAGCCTCCAAATGCCACGCTTTCATTCGCAGACGTGGTTACGTAATTCCAGAAGACGTTCGGGCGGTGGTTTTTGATGTTCTTCGACACAGAATAGGGGTTACCTATGAAGCCGAAGCGGAAAATATTAATTCTGTAGAAATTATTAATAAAATAGTGAATACTATTGAAGTTCCTTAAAAGTAAAAATATAAAAAATGTTATGAAATCTCTATTTATAATAGCTAAAATCTATTGTTTATAGAGATTTTTTGTTTCGTAAAATCCTTAAATTTTAAATAAATGAAAGCTGTTTTTCTTGACCGAAATACATTTTCGGAAAACGTAGAACTTCCTAAACCAGAGGGAGTTACCGATTGGGTTGTTTTTCAAAAAACAACACCCGACCAAGTGGTGGAACGCTTACAAGATGCCGATATTGCCATCATTAATAAAATCGTTTTAGGTAAAAAACATTTTGAACAACTTCCTAAACTGAAACTTATTCACTTAACCGCCACAGGCACAGACAATGTAGATAAAATAGAAGCCAAAAATAAAAATATTGAAGTAAAAAACGTGGTTGGCTATTCTACCAATAGTGTTGCCGAACATTTTTTCGCTTTGCTACTTGCTACTATGCGTGGGATAAAACCACAACATCAGGCGGTAGAAGATGGCTCTTGGCAAGCCGATGGCAGATTTTGCCTTACCGAACCTCCTGTGTTTGATTTGTATGGTAAAACATTGGGAATCATAGGAATAGGAAATATAGGGAAAGCTATTACAGAACGAGCAAAAGTTTTCGGAATGAATGTTTTATGGGCAGAAAGGCAAGGAAAAACACCTCGTAGCCAAGAATATTCTCATTTTGACGATGTATTGGCACAAAGTGATATTATTTCTTTAAATTGCCCTTTAAATGAAGAAACCAAATACCTCATCAATGCAAAAACGATAGCCAAAATGCATAAAAAACCTTTGATTATCAATGTTGCACGAGGTCCGGTTGTAGAGTCACAAGCCGTTTATGATGCTGTTATGAATGGAGATATTTTAGGCTTCGCTTCTGATGTTTTTGAAAACGAACCGCCATTGGAAAACGACCCTCTACTAAAAATATGCAACCACCCACGAGTAGTTTATACGCCGCATATCGCTTGGGCAAGTACCGATGCCCAAAAACGACTTTGGCAAATACTAAAACAACAAACCGAAGATTTTATAAAACATTATAAATAAACTATTTACGAATGAAAAAATATATTCTCCTTTCGTTTAGCATTTTGTGCTCTTCTTGTTTAATTTTGCGAATGCGTAGCCCAAAAGTAATAGGGAGAATATTGGATTATGAAAATAACCCAATTGCAAATTGCCAAGTAGGAAATTCTTTTACTGATGATAAAGGCTATTTTTCTATTCCAGAAGAGCGTTATCTCTCTTTTGAAATTTTACCCTTTGAAGCTCCACCAGCTGGGGTAAATGAAATAATAAAAAAAGAAGGATATGAGCCCGATACTATTATGATGTACAATCCTTTTGGTGGAGCAGCCCAAAAAGGAACCACTTGGGATACGAAAGATATTTACTTAAAACGCATCAACGAAAAGTTAAATATTCCTAAACTTATTCTAAACAACCAATGGAAAACGATATACACCAATAACGATAAAGAATTGGTCGGAATTTTAGTTTTTCATAATAATTATCGTTCTATAACCAGAAAAATTAAGAGTAAAGAATATTTATTTGAACAAAAAAAGCAAGAAGAATATCCTACTATTAAAAATTTTTCCCCTTTTGTAAAAATAGAATTTAAGAAAGATTCTGTTTTTATCACTGATGAAACGGAAAAATATGTTCGTAAAGATTCTATCTGTTCTGGTAAGTATTATTTTTTATCGGATAATGTTATTCAGTTGGAAACTAATCACCCAAAAATTAAAGGAAAATATATTTTTGAAGAATTTGACAAAGTATTTTTTAGGGTAAAAGAAGAATAGATTTTCATAAAATTATTAACAAAATAAAGCGTTATTTATAGTAATTTATAAATAACGCTTTTGAATTAAATTGTTAGATAATTTATTTTCTTCGTTTTTTCACGAAAATAATTAACCCGATAAAGGCAACTACAATAGCAACGGCAATCCAAACGGCACTGAGAGAAACTTTTTCTTGTTCTGCCCCAGTGGTAGTTTCTTCTTTTTTAAGCACTTTTCCTTCTTTAGCTTCTTCATTACTACTTTGCTCTGATTTTTGTATTTGCGCTTGATAAGCTTTCGCATTGGCAGAAGAAGTATTTTGGGCAATATAATCTTGTAATTTTTTATTTTCAGAAGAAAATTGAGAAGATTCTATGCCAAATTCTTTTACCAAATTGGTGTGAAGTTCTGCCAAATTTGCAATTTGCTCGTTTGTAGCTTTCCACATTCCTTTGCGGGTAGCTTCCAGCATTATGGCAGTAGTTTCTTCCAAGGCACCAACATTTTCTGTTTTGATAAATTCGGTAACGCCTAATTGGTGTTTATCTTGTATGTAAGTATCGTAAATTTCTGTCCAAAGTGCATCGTCAATAACCTCTGGGCGAGTAGCTTCCCATCCGTGCATATTCATTACAATTTCCTGAATTTGCCCTGCACTAGATGCTTTCCCTTTCATCATTTCTTTAATATAAGTAGGGTTTAATACCGTAGCACGAGCCTCTACTCCTATGGCTTCTTTTAGCTCTTGCATACGCATATTTTTATGGTTACGATAATCTGCAAGATATGCGTCTGGGTCTTTGCCTGTTACTTCTTTTATAGCGGCATTCATACCTCCCATAAACTCAAATACGTGGTCGAGGCTAAGTGCGCCCCAAGTATTGTTTTGTCTTGGCTGAATAAGAACATCGGTGTTTTTAATTGCCGCACGGAACATTCCTTCTTGGAACTTGCTCCAATCTTCTTGGCTTGCATAAGTTGCCCCCATATTGTGCATATATACTTCGGCAATATCTTTTTGTGTATCCCACTTATCGCCAGCGTTGATAAGTTCTTTTATTCCTGTGCCATATGCGCCTTGTAGCCCTCCGAATATCCTTTGAGTGGACATTTGTCTTGCATCTTTTGGAGGAATACCTGCTTTAACCAATTCTTTTTCAATATCTACCGTACCTGCGCTTACTTGGTTGGTATATGCTTCTTCTGGAAGTTCAGAAACTTTTTCAATGGCTTTGGTAATAAGGAAAAGACGAGACGCTGCCAAATCACGGAATTGACCTGAGGTTTGTACAACCACATCAATACGAGGTCTTCCAAGCTCTTCCGAAGGAATAATACGTACATCGCTCACTCTTCCGAAAGAATCCCAAACGGGTTCTACTCCTAACAAATAAAGCACCTGAGCGATACTAACTCCTTCTGTTTCAATAAATTCTGAACTCCAAAAAGTATAAGCTATTTTTTTAGGAAAATCTCCTTTATGATTTTTTTGATATTCTTCAATTGTACTTTTAGCCAATGCCACTCCTCTATCCCAAGCGAGTTTGCTGGGGGTGCTTTCTGCATTAATAGAATAAAGATTTCGCCCTGTTGGGACAGCCTTAGGGTTTGCAACGGCATCACCACCAGAAGAAGGTGGCGTATAACCACCATTTAAAGCATTAAAGAAGGCTTTTTCTTCCAAAGAAGGGCTATTTTGTATGCTTTCTTTGTAGAAAACTACGTTATTAATTGTATTTTCTATATCAACAATTGCTTGAGCTTTCTCTAATTTTGCTTTTTTAGCTGCAATTTCTGCAATTTCCTGCTCGGTTAGCGGTTTTCTTTCTTCTCTTTTTACAGGAGCAGGCTTGGTTTTGGTAGCTTTGCCAACAGCATCAGGAGTTTTGTTGCTCGGATTTTCATTTTTTTGTTCCGCAACTTGTGCTGGTTTCTCTTGTGTGTCTTTTTGGGCTACTTCCGAAGGTTTTTCATCTTTTTTCTTATCAAATTGTTTTTTAAGAAAAGCCATAAGACCAGCTTTGGACGCATCTTCTGCCAAAACTTCTTTTGCGTTTTTGATATCCTCAGGAGTTATTCCTGCAAAATTACTAATTAGCTCAGGATTTACTTCTTTTCCTGCAAGAATTTGTTTTACTAATTTTTTGGCAGGATTAAGATATTTTTCTGTAAAAAATGTATTTCGTTTTAATTGCGCTTCTGTAACTTTTCCGCTAAGTTTATCCAAGGTTGCCAAGCTATAAGCGATAGGGTCTGCCGACATAGCAAGCACGGTAGAATTTACTTTTTCAGGCGAATACGGAATGCCCATTGTATAAAATTCTCCATTTATTTTTTCAGTGGCTATTTCTTCTGCAAAATTGGATAATTTTTCTATTTCTTCTTCTGTATAAGGTTTGGTAAGAATGCTATCTAAACGCAAATCTCGGTGCAAGCCCATTTTTACAGCTATCTTTTTGATATGCAATGAAATAGCTTTTTTATCTACGGAGTCTTTTGCTTTTTCATACGTAAGGATTTTATCTTCCAAATCGTTAAAGGTATTACGCATTTCGCTTTCGGTAAAGGCAGGCGTAAGGTAAGAAATTAACCCTCCGTAAGAACGGCGTTTCGCTATGATAGATTCACCAATATTTCCAATAGAATAATAATAGAAATGCGGAACAGTACCTACAAGAATATCGCCCCAATCGTAATCAGAAAGTCCCACTTGCTTGTTGGGGGTAAATTCTAACGAACCGTGTGTCCCGAAGTGAATAAGCGCATCGGCTTTTAGCCCATTTTGTATCCACAAATACGCTCCTATGTAAGCATAAGGCGGAATTTCTTTCACGCCGTGTTGTACTTTAAAATCGTCATCGGTACTAAGTGCCGCAGGAGGTTGAGGCAAAATAGTAATATTACCAAAAGTTACTTGCGAAACAGCCAAATAATCTTTATCTTCTTTGTTTGTGGTAAGATAGTTACCAGGAGCCGCTCCGTTATGCTCTACCACTTGTTTGTAAAGTGGCTCAGGAACAGCGTTTTTCAGCCAATTATCCAATTCTTTTGCTTCTACTAAGGCTGGCTTTCCATTAGATAAAAATCTTTCTATTTCGCCTTTGGCAGAAGAACGATAGGTATTGGCTTGGTTATTTAATATATTATTAAATTCTGCTACCGAATTAGGCAAATTTTCTACCTTATATCCTTGTGCTTTAAGTTGTTGCAAGAAATGGTATAAGGACTCTACCACCTCCAAGCCTTGTGCCACAGGTGTTGCCAGCCCAGCTCCTTTATAATAAACGATAGCAAGTTTTTTATTTTGGTTTTCTTTATGTTTGAGAGAAATAAAATTTTGTATAATTTGTACAAATTTATTGGTACGATTTGGAATGGCATTAAGGAAATAGTAACCATCTTTGTTTTGGTCTTGGGTAATTACCACATAAGGATAAAGAGCCCCATCCAGCTCAGGCATAACAACGGTTTGTCCTAAAAATCCTCCAAATAACCCCATAGGGTCTTGTTCCCATTTTTCTTTAAAAGAAAGCACAGAAAGCCCTGTGAATAAAGGAATATTTTTCTCTTTTAAGAAATCTATAAACTCCTCTGGGTTACCCATTAATAATTGCCCGTGAGGGAAATACACTATCGCATCAGGGTTTATTTCTCGGAGAAAATCCATACGCTTACTTACTTGTGCTGCAAACGGATAGACGTTCATTCCGTGGTCTTGAATGGCTTTTACTACTCCGTTCAGGTGCTCTTTGTTCCCGCCAAAAGGGTCGTGAATACCCGCTACAACTGCTATTTTTGGAGCACCTTCTTTGTAGAAATTATGTTTCTTTATATAATCTTCATAAGAAGAAAGATTATCAAAGGCAATATCTTCTTCCAAATGGAAATAAGCGTTTTCTTTACGCTCTGTGGCTGGCTCGGGTTCGGTAGCAAACCATTTTTTATCTATATATTTACGGATATAACGAGCCAAATTCTTATAATTCTCTTTATTCCCGCTATCCAAGTATTCGGTTATTCGTTCCAAATCGACTTCATTAAGCGTACTAAGCTCATTATCAGGATTAGTAACCATAAAACTATGAAAAGGTACTTTCTCAGAAGCCTCAATCATTTGGTTACGCTGTTCATCACTGATTTTCAAGCCCATAGCCCACACCAAAACAAAATCATAATTTTTTAGTTTATCCAATTGGTCTAATGGCACTTCTTCATATTTTACCATTCTATCCTTGTTAGAATACGCCATATTGGAGGCTTGGTACGTTATAAAATTCACAAGAGCAATGCGCGTTGGCGACATATACTTGCGATAAACAAAATAACCTACTATACCCATAATAAGTAAAGAGGTTAAAAGTAAAATTTTTTTTCTCATTTTTCTAAATTTTAATTTAGATTTAGTATATGTAATTTTTTTTCGTGCAAAATTACAATTTTTTTGAGAATTAAAACTATTATTTTTTAAAATTTTTCATAATTCTATTTTATATCTCTTAACGAATTTTTATTTTTCTTATTTTATAGAAATAAAAAAAAGCCAAAGTTATAAAAACTCTGACTTTTCAACATATTTAGTTATGACTATACTTACGCTTTTGGGTCTGGACCATATTTATTAGCTCCTTTTTCACCTTCTAAACAACAAAGGTAAATATTATAATAAGGAATAAGAATATACCACCAGTCTTTTCCTAAATCTTGCATACGTCTTACTCCAAGAGCAATACCCGGCACTACTAATGCTAAAGATAAAATTACTACTAAAATACTAAATATTCCTCCTAAGAACGAAGCAATACTCCCTAAAATAGATCCTAAAATCAATAACAGGAAAAAAATAATGTATGAAAATAGCATAAACATCCAATACTCTTTTCTTCTTGCACGTCCTGAAAATGTTGCATACTTATTTTTAAGTACATCAACGAAATAAAGATTAAATTGTTCCATTTTTTCTTATTTTAAATAAAATTTATATTCTTAATTTTGTGATTAAAAAGACTTTCTTTTTATTCGGGTGCAAAATTACTCAAAAAATGGAATAAAACAAGTCTTTTTTTAAATATTTTTACAAAATTTCTCTCACTCCGTCGCCCACACTTGCGGTATAAATAGTAGGTTCATACCCTACTATATCGGTATATCGTTGTTTTATATGCGTTTTGTAGTCTTCTACGTGGTTGTTTTCTACCAACGCAATTGCACAACCACCAAAGCCTGCACCTGTCATTCGCACACCCGCAACTCCTTGAAAATTAACACTTTCTAAATATATAGTATCCAATTCTTTCCCTGTTACTTCATAGTCTTCCATTAAAGATTGGTGAGAGGCAGACATTAATTTCCCAAATTTTTCTATTTCGTTATTTCGGAGTGCTTTTTCACTTTCAAACACTCTGTTATTTTCATAAACTACGTGTTTTACTCGTTTTTGCATTTCTTCGGTCAGAATATTTTTATTTTCTTCAAAATATTTAGGAGAAATACTACACAAATCGGTAAAATTTTCTTTTTGGTTAAATAATTTTAAAGCTTCTTCGCAAGTTGCACGGCGCTCGTTATATTTAGAATCTGTCAGCTTTCTTTGCTTATTAGTATTGATAATCAACAAAGTATGGTTTTCTAAAACAAAAGGAATATATTGGTAATCCAACGTTTGACAATTCAGGATAATAGCGTGGTCTTTCTTGCCCATTCCTATGGCAAATTGGTCCATTATTCCGCAATTCATTCCTACAAAATGGTTTTCCACTTTTTGGGAAATTTTAACTAACTCTATCGGATTTTTTCCTAAATTAAATAATGTATTTAACGCAAAAGTAGTTACCAACTCTATGGAAGCAGAAGACGAAAGCCCCGCTCCGTTAGGAATGTTTCCATAAAAAAGAAATTCTAATCCTGAAAACGTAGCTCCTTCGCGAGTAAAATAATCCAAACAACCCAAAGGATAATTTATCCATAAACTCTCTTTTTTGTGGTAACCA
The DNA here is from genome assembly GCA_030530525.1 of Capnocytophaga sp. Taxonomy (GTDB): domain Bacteria; phylum Bacteroidota; class Bacteroidia; order Flavobacteriales; family Flavobacteriaceae; genus Capnocytophaga. The sequence continues at coordinate 115,581 of JAUMUT010000001.1, forward strand.
TTTGGGTTGATTTCTATTTTTTCAACAACATCAGGAAAGTTTAAACTCCTGAATGTAAAGTGATTGTCTTCAGTTTTACGAATTGCCAAATACGTTCCGTTGTCCAACGCACAAGGCATTACCAAACCGCCGTTGTAGTCAATATGCTCGCCAATAAGATTAACACGAGCTGGCGCAAAAAATACGTTTTCTGCTGGTTGCGAATAGAATTTCAAAAATTCTTGTTCCAAAAAATTTTTCATTAAAAAGTAAATTTAAATATGGTAAAAAATTGATATTTTTCTTCTGGATTTAGCTGAGTACTAACAAATTGTGGATAATTTAATGCATCTGCATAGCCTTGTGCTTCAAAGCATATTCCTGCATTTTGCCCCGTCTTGGTTCGCTCTTTGGAAGAAAATTCTGGTACATAATATCCTGCATAAATATGCAACACAGGGTGAGAGGTTTTCACTTCCATTCGGATATTAGTTTCTTTACAAAAAAGAGAACCAACTACATCATTTTCAGATACTTGTCTCGGAAAAGCATTATCAATATCTTGATGTACAACATTTGGCTTACGATAATCCAAGTACGTGCCTTCTACGTCCAAAATTTCGCCCGTAGGGGAATAATCTGGGTGCAAAGGAACGTATTTATCTCCATTTATTTGCAAATAATGATTTAACATATTATACGAATTTTTGTTAAAATTAAAATACGAATGCTGTGTTAAATTAACAATGGTTGGCTTATCTGTTTGGGCTTCATAATCTACTCGCAACTCATTCTCTTGGGTAAGAGTATAGGTTACCAATGTAGTCAAATTACCAGGGAAACCTTCTTCGCCATCTACGGAAAAATAACGCAATTTTACAGACGGATTTTCTTTATCTTCTACTGCAACCACTTCCCAAACTTTGCTATCAAAACCTTGCACTCCGCCGTGTAGTTGCGTTCCGTTATGGTTGATGGTTAGTTGCAAATCTTTCCCGTTCAGTGGGCATTTTCCGCCTTTTATTCGCCCTGCATTTCGCCCGATAATTGCCCCAAAATACGGATAATTCTCTCTATATTCTTTGCTCAAATATTCTTCTAAAGTATTGAAACCCAGCACACATTCTACCTCTCCTCCCAAAGAAGGTACTTGTACAGACTGGATAATTCCTCCAAAATTAGAAATACTCACTTGCATTCCGTTTTTGTTGGTTAGAGTAAAAAGAAAAACTTCCTTATTTTCTATTTTTCCCCACAATTTTTGTGTTATATAACTCATACGCTTTATTTGAATTAAAATTTTGTCCAAAATTACAATTTTTTTATAACATAAAATATGATTTTTAGATAAAATTAGTCTTTTACATTCTTCCTTACTTTTCTTTTTATCTCTATTTTTATTCTTTTTAGCAGAAAAAAAATTATTTAGAATTAATATTTTTTTATTTTCATATAATTGATAATCATATTTTTACAAAAAAAATCTTTTCAAAAATAAATTATAGATTGTCAATTCAAAAAAAAGATGTAATTTTGACCGCTAAAAACATTAATTATGCAAGTAGATTTTTCTTTTCAAGAATATTTGGGCTTTTTAGCCTTTTTAGGAATCGCTACAATGGGCTTTTGGCTAATGATTTTCTTGCTTACTTATGTAGTTCCGTATTGGGTTTTTGGTGCTGCTATTGAGCGTTTTAAAGAAAATCGGGAAGCAAAAAGGCTAAGAAAACAGCAACAATAATCGTTTGCTAAAATAAAATATTACACTTTTGCAAAGAATATTTTTTTGCAAAAGGTTTTTCGTATATATACCCAACCTGAGAATAATGACAAAAGAACCAGAAAAAGCATTGGAAAATCCTTTAAAAAAAAGGTTAAAGAAATTTCCTATAATACGAAAGCTTATAAAATTACTAAAAAGTATTCCGCTTGGGAAAGGTTCTTTTACGCTTTATGATTTACTAAAAAAATATACTATCGGGATTATTGAAGGTGCGCTAACTTACAGAGCCAGTGCTATTTCGTATAGCTTTTTTGTGGCTATTTTCCCATTTTTATTAGTGGTACTTAATCTTATTCCGTATATCCCGATTGAGAATTTCCAAGAAGATTTTTGGGTTTTTATTGATAATTTGCTTCCGCCTGGTACGCACGATTTTTTTAAAGATATTTTCTTTGACATTGCAGGAAAAAAACGCGCGGGCTTACTTTCTTCTGTTTTTGTACTTTCTATCTTCTTGACTACCAACGGAATAAATGCTATTTTTGGAGGATTTGATACTTCTTATCATATTACAGTTACTCGTGGCGTGATAAAACAATATTTTATCTCAATGGGAGTGGCTTTGTTATTGATTTTCTTATTATTAGCTTCGGTTATTTTGTGGCTTGCCTTTGAATATATTCGTAGTTTAGGCGTTTTTATAGAAAATAGCTCTGTTATTGGGCTTATAAAACAAGGATATTTTGGTTTTGTTGCCTTTATTTCTATTTCTATTTTATATTATTACGGAACACCAAAACGCGGGGTGGGCTTTTTCTCGCCAGGGGCTTTCTTTACATTGCTTTTATTTATACTAACTACTTATGGTTATGGCGTTTATATAGAACATTTTGCACAATATAACCAACTTTATGGCTCTATTGGTGCGCTTTTAATTTTTTTACTTTATATTTGGCTAAATGCTACTATTCTCCTATTAGGATTTGAGCTAAATGCCTCTGTGTTAGACCTTAAAACTTCCAACGAATGTACTTCGTAGATGTTGCCTTGCCTTTGCCTCTTCGGCAGAATTTCACTTACCAAATACGAGAAGAAGAAGCTACGTATTTACAAGCAGGAATGCGTGTGGTTGTACCTTTCGGGAAATCAAAGATTTACACCGCTATTGTTCTTCGGGTGCATCAGCAAAAACCATTGTATGAAACCAAAGAAATAGAATTTATTTTAGATGAAAATATATTAATCACTCCAAGCCAAATAGCTCTTTTCCAATGGGTTAGCACTTATTATATGAGCACACTTGGTGAGGTCATAAAAATAGGATTGCCTCCTGCTTTTTTGTTAGAAAGTGAAACTATTATTGAAAAAACGGAAGAAATTACAGACACAAAAACGCTTACCAACGACGAATTTCTAATTTATGAAGCATTAAATAGTGCCCATTCATTAACCACCAAAGAAGCAAGCAAAATTATTCAGAAAAAAAATGCTATTTCTGTATTAAAATCTCTTTTAGAGAAAAATAGTATCCGAATAACAGAAAAAATTTATGAAAAATATACTCCAAAACTTATAAAATACATTCGTTTTACTGAAAAATATCAAAATTTTGATAATTTAAAAGATTTATTAGACGGAAAACTGCTAAAAACAGAACAACAAAAACGGCTGGTAATTTCTTATATAACGCTACAATCTCAGAAAAAAAATAATATTCAGGCTTCGGATTTGTTAGAAAAAGCAGAAGTAACCTCTTCGGTACTGAAAAAATTAATTTCTAACGAAATTTTTGAAGAATATTATTTACAAACCGACCGTGTTTCTTTCTCTGAAAATGTAGAAAACACAAACGAACTTACTGAAAAACAACAAATTGCATTTGATGAAATAAAAGATCTATTTACGCAAAAAAATACAATTTTATTGCACGGCGTTTCTTCTTCTGGCAAAACAGAAATATATATTAAACTGATAGAAGAATATTTATCGCAAGGCAAACAAGTGCTTTATCTCTTGCCTGAAATAGGAATTACCACACAACTTATCCAAAGATTAGAACGATTTTTTGGAGATAAAATGAGCGTCTATCACTCCAAATATTCCTCTAACGAACGTGTAGAAGTATGGCATAACATACTGAATAACAGAGAGAAAGCCCAACTTATTGTAGGAGTAAGGTCGGCTGTTTTTTTACCTTTTGTTAATTTAGGCTTGGTTATTATTGATGAGGAACACGATATTTCTTATAAACAAAATGAATCTTCGCCACGCTTCCAAGCACGCGATGTAGCTCTTGTTTTAGCACATCAGCACAAGGCTCACTCGCTTTTGGGCTCTGCCACGCCCTCTACGGAAAGTTTCTATAACGCACAAATACAAAAGTACGGATATGTAACGTTAGAAGAACGCTTTGGCAATATATTACCTCCTGAAATTCAACTCATTAACCTAAAAGATAAGAGCAAACGAAAACAAATGACCGGGCATTTTTCTGATGCTCTTATAGAAGCTATTGAGCAAACGCTAAATGATAAAAAACAAGTAATTCTTCTGCAAAATCGTAGAGGCTATTCTCCTTATTTGCAGTGCCAAACTTGCGATACTATACAACAATGCCCTAATTGTGATGTTTCGCTCACCTACCACCAAGCCCAACGCCAATTGCGTTGCCATTATTGCGGATATACTTCTGCCAAGCCTGAAAGTTGCGTCGCTTGTGGAAGTTCGCTCTTGCAAATGAAAGGTTTTGGAACAGAACAAGTAGAAGAAGAAATTCTTAAAATATTTCCATCGGCTCGTATTGACAGAATGGACCAAGACACCACTCGTGGCAAATATAATTATGAAAAAATTATTCATAAATTAGAACACCAACAAACAGATATTCTGATAGGAACACAAATGGTAAGCAAAGGGCTTGATTTTGAAAATGTTACATTGGTAGGGATAATGAATGCCGATTTATTCCTTCATCAGCCTGACTTTCGCTCTATGGAGCGTGGTTTTCAGCTACTTACACAAATTTCAGGAAGAGCAGGAAGGCGCAACCAGCAAGGGAAAGTTATTATACAAACGTATAACCCCAGCCAAATTATTTTGCAAGAAGTAGTTCAGTATCAATATCTTAAAATGATTAATGAACAACTACACGAACGAAAAGATTTTCATTATCCACCTTTTTACAAAATAATTCGTATCACTTTGAAAGACAGAGATTTAAACAAAATAAACGCTGCTGGCGAGTGGTTTGCTCAATCGTTACGACAAGGATTTTCTCAAACAGCAATAGAGGTTTTAGGAGCTGAATTTCCCGCTATTTCTCGTATAAGAAATGAGTACATTAAACATATTTTGGTAAAAATTCCGCAACATACTTCTGCTACTGATGTAAAAAAATATATCCTCAGGATAGAACAAAGTTTCTTTTCCATTGGTGCATACCGAAGCGTACATCTATCGTATAATGTGGATTTGTAGATTTTACCAATCTGGAAATTCAAATCTTAACTGAATATATTTCAGCGTTTTACGTTCAATAGGCTGATTTATATTCAAATTAGAAACAGAAATTCCTAAAAGCCTTACCGATTTTTCTACTTTTTTCTGGAATAAAAGTTCTTCTACTATACTGAAAATCAATTTTTTATCAGAAATAAAATAAGGAAATGTTTTGCTTCGGGTTTGGGTTACAAAATCATTATATTTTAGCTTTAAAGTAAGCGTTTTGCCTGATAATCTTTTTCGGTTTAGCCTTTCGGATAGCTCTTCGCTGATGATTTTTAACTTTTCCAACATAAAAATTTCACTTGGAATATCTTCTTCAAACGTATGCTCCACTCCCACCGATTTTGGTGAATGAAAAGGCTTCACTGGGCTATTATGAATACCACGAGCTATCTGGTAAAAATAAGATCCATTATTTCCAAAATATTCTTGTAAGAAATCCAAATCTTTGGAAAGCAAATCCTCTCCTGTAAAAATTCCTTTTTCATACATTTTTTGAGCCGTTTTCTTCCCTATTCCATAAAATTTCCGAATATCCAATTTTTCTAAAAAAGGAATTATTTTCTCTTGGGTAATCGTTGTTTGTCCATTTGGCTTGTTAAAATCACTGGCTATTTTGGCTACAAATTTATTAACGGAAATACCCGCAGATGCTGTAAGCCCTGTTTTTTCTAATATTTTCTGTCGGATTTCTTGTGCTATGAGTGTAGCCGAAGGATTGTTTTTTTTATTAATTGTAACATCAAGATACGCTTCATCAAGAGAGAGAGGCTCAACAAGGTCTGTATATTCAAAGAAAATTTCACGAATTTGCAACGATATTTCACGATAACGCGCAAACCGAAGCGGAACAAAAATCAAATCAGGACAAAGCCGTTTCGCTACGATACCGCTCATTGCACTACGCACACCATATTTCCGTGCCTCATAGCTTGCCGTACAGACTACGCCTCGAACTTCATTTCCGCCTACTGCAATGGGTTTTCCTTGTAATTCTGGATAGTCGTGCTGCTCAATGGAAGCATAGAAAGCGTCCATATCAATATGGATTATTTTCCTAACGTGCATTGTTTCATTTAAAAATAAAAAAAGCACTCACAAAATATCTGTAAGTGCTTTTTGTGGGCCCTACTGGATTCGAACCAGTGACCCCCTGCTTGTAAGGCAGGTGCTCTGAACCAGCTGAGCTAAGAGCCCCTAAATAAATATAAATCAAAATTTCTAAAAGAGTGGGTCCTACTGGATTCGAACCAGTGACCCCCTGCTTGTAAGGCAGGTGCTCTGAACCAGCTGAGCTAAGAACCCCTTTCTTATTACGGGTGCAAAAGTACAACCTTTTTCTATTATATGCAAGTGTTTTTATATTTATTTTTTTACTTATATACAAAGCATTGATTTTTAATATTTTGTAAATTATATTTTATCCAAAATATACATTTTTTAAGTAAAAAGGCTCAAAATATGCTACATTTTCCAACTGATTTTGCCTAAATTTTTCAAAAGCTAAGACATTCATTTTGGTTGCTGACGGAAATTCATTCTTCAAAAAATAAGCATTTGGGTGCGTACAAATCTCTGAAAATTTATCACTTCCGTTACCTAAAAATAAGGTTTTCCCTTTGGAAAGGTATTCTTCCAACGAAGAAGAAGTTAAAATTTCGGCTTGTGTATCTCGGATTTGTTTTTTTTGATGATCAAAAACAGCAGAAAATACTTCCATTCTACGAGCATCTAACATTGGTATAATATACTGATAATCATTTATTTGCGAAACATTTTCTACTAAAATAGAAAGTGTTGGCACAGCAATAAGTGGAATATTAAGAGCAAAACAAAGCCCCTTTGCCGAAGAGACTCCAATACGAAGCCCCGTGTAAGAGCCTGGTCCTGAACTAATTGCAACAGCTTGCAAATCCAATGGTTTTAAAGATGCCTTTTGTAAAACTTCTTCAATAAAAATATGTAAATTTTCAGAATGAGAAAATTCCGAAGTATTTAATTCTTTAAAAGAAATTACTTCCTGATTTTTGGTAATTGCTACGGAACAATTCGTCCCTGAGGTTTCCAAACAAAGTAAATACGCCATTTTTACATCAATTTTTTAATATCTTCAATAAGAAAATCTACTTGTTGCTTATCCAATCCGTTATAATAAATGATAGGATTTCCGTTGGCATCGGTGCGCGATACTATATATCCGTTTTGGTCAATAAGAGCAAACAAGCCCGAATGTTCAAAACTTTCAGGAGTATTTCCTTGTTTTGCATAAATATTAAATCCGTCATTAGCAAGTTTATAAACATCTGTTTCTGAGCCTGTTAGAAAATGCCAATTGGGGTTGGTTACTCCGTAGCGTTTTGCATATTCTTTCAGGATTTCTGGGCTATCTTGCTCAGGATCAATACTAAACGAAGCTATCCCGATATTATTTTTAGGAAAAGCATTTTGTACCATCACCATATTGGACGACATTATAGGGCAAATGGAAGGGCAAGAAGTAAAGAAAAAATCTACTACGTAAATTTTTCCTTTAAATGCCTGATTAGTAATATTTTGTCCATTTTGATTAACAAAAGAAAACGAAGGAGCTTTCCCGATGATTATCAATCCGTTATGATTTTTTTCACGAAAAAAAGCAAATAGCCAAACCAACCCTAAAAGGATACAAAATATAAAAATAACGGAAAAAATAGTTTTTATTTTCATTTGTAATCTATTGAAAATAAATTAATTATATTTTAAGAAACTCGAATGATTTTCGCTCCGATAGCCGATAGCCTTTCGTCAATATTTTCATAACCTCTATCAATTTGTTCTATGTTATGAATGGTAGAAGTTCCTTTGGCAGACAATGCCGCAATAAGCAAGGCAATCCCCGCACGAATATCGGGTGAAGTCATTGTTGTAGCGCGCAAAGACGATTTAAAATTATGCCCAATAACTACGGCGCGATGTGGGTCGCATAGGATAATTTTTGCTCCCATATCAATTAATTTATCCACGAAGAAAAGACGACTTTCAAACATTTTTTGATGAATAAGCACTTCTCCCCTTGCTTGAATGGCAGTTACTAAAATAATACTCAATAAATCGGGCGTAAAGCCAGGCCAAGGCGCATCGGCAACGGTTAAGATAGAACCATCTATAAAGTTCTGAATTTCATAACCTTCGGTATGAGCAGGAATATAAATATCATCGCCTCTGCGTTCTATTTTTATTCCTAAACGAGAGAAAACATCAGGAATCATTCCGAGATTGTCATAGCTTGTATTTTTGATAGTAATTTCGCTTTTCGTCATCGCTGCTAAGCCTATCCAGCTTCCTATTTCTATCATATCAGGGAGAATGGTGTGGGTACAACCGCCCAATTTTTCAACTCCTTTTATTTTAAGAAGATTTGAGCCAATTCCTTGAATATCAGCACCCATTGCATTTAGCATTTTACAAATTTGCTGTACATAAGGCTCGCAGGCGGCGTTGTAAATAGTGGTTTCGCCTTCGGCTAAAACGGCTGCCATAATAATATTAGACGTTCCTGTTACCGAAGCCTCATCCAGCAACATAGAATTTCCTTTTAAGCGATTGGCTTTTACGGAATAATAATGTTTTTCTTTGCAGTATTCAAATGTTGCTCCAAGTTTTATAAATCCTTCAAAATGAGTATCTAAGCGTCTTCTTCCTATTTTATCTCCGCCTGGCTTAGGAATATATCCATAACCAAAACGAGCCAAAAGAGGACCTACAATAAGGATAGACCCGCGTAGGCTTTGGCTTTCTTGGGCAAATTGTGTAGTAGAGAGATAATCCAAATGAATTTCATCTGCTTGAAAACTGTATGAACTTTTTCCTAACTTTTGGATTTTTACTCCCAAATTTCCTAATAAAGTAATGAGTTTATTCACATCTAAAATATCAGGAATGTTATGTATGGTTACTTTTTCTTCGGTTAATAATACGGCACAAAGTACTTGAAGCGCCTCATTTTTAGCACCTTGTGGAGTTATTTCTCCTTTAAGAGCGTGCCCACCTTCTATTTTAAAACTTCCCATAAATATTTATTTTTTCTTGTTGTTTTGTGTGTTTTGGTTATTTTTTTTGTTTGTAAATTTCTTTTGAAAATTATTCCGTTGTCTGTTATTATTGAGGTTTTGTTCTGATTTTTTCAAATCAATTTTTCCTTTGCTAAGCTCGTATAAATGCTCAAAAATTACATCATCTTCTACAGATTCTTTGTTCCACGCCAAGAAGCATTTTTTCATATGGTTGGCAATGGAAAGTTGCAAGGCACTTTTGAGTTCGCCTTCTTCCCAAAGGTTGCAAACTTCAATTAATCTTAAAATATTATTTCCGTAGAAACGATATTTTGGGTGTTTTTGAGGGTATTGCATTCGTTCTGGATGCGGAGTAATAGTTTCGGGAGTTGGCTTTTCAAAAGGAGAATCTACATCTATTTGAAAATTAGACATTTTAAAAAGTTGATCCCATAGTTTGTGCTGAAAATCAGGCACATCTCGCAAATGCGGATTTTGGTTTCCCATTATGGCGATAATTGCTTTTGCCATATTATTTCGTAGCGCTCGGTCTTCGGTTTTGGTTGCTTTTTCTACCATTTTCTGGATATGTCGCCCATATTCTGGTATAACAAGCGGATTACGAAGCGTATTGTATTCAAGATTTTGTTCCAATTTTATAATTTAAAAATTTGATAATCAATAAGGTAAGTTATTTTTCTTTTTCTAAAAGAAAGATTTTTTGTAGAAAGCAAAAATAAATATATTTTCTTAAATGACGAATTATTTTTTTATTTTTCTGAATTTAAATTATTTTCTCTTTGTTTCAAGGAAATATTTTAACGAAAAATAATATCTTTGCAACGTTTTTTTTAATATTTTTTTATGGCAATTATTCGTGAATTACAAGGTAAAAAACCTTCGTTTGGAGAAAATATTTTCATTGCAGAAACCGCCGTTATCATAGGAGATGTTTCTATGGGAGAAAATTGTAGCGTGTGGTATAATGCCGTTCTTCGGGGCGATGTTCATTTTATAAAAATAGGAAATAACGTAAATATTCAGGACAATGTAATGGTGCATTGTACTTACCAAAAATCGCCAACCGTAATAGGAAATAATGTTTCTGTGGGGCATAATGCCATCATTCACGGTTGTACGATTAAAGATAATGTCCTTATAGGAATGGGGGCTATTGTGCTGGATAATTGCGTGGTAGAAAGTAATTCTATCGTGGCGGCTGGGGCTGTGGTAACCAAAGGCACACACATTGGCTCAGGGGAAGTTTGGGGTGGTATTCCTGCAAAAAAAATCAAAGACATTTCTAAGGAACTTACAGAAAATGAAATACATAGAATAGCCAAAAGTTATATAAAATATGCTTCGTGGTATAAAGAGGATAAAGAATAAAAACTCATTTTATTAATTCATTTTTTTTTTTTAACTTTGCCCCAATTAATAATGCATAATAAAAGGGTAGCAAGGTGTTACACTTTTTAATATTTTTAGTTTATGAGTATTAAAGAATTATTCCTAAAAGGGAAAAATATACAAGAGGAAATCACTCTTAGAGGTTGGGTACGAACTTTCCGAAGCAATCGTTTTATTGCACTCAATGATGGCTCCACGCTTGAGAATTTGCAAATTGTGGTAGATTTTGAAAATACCAAAGAAGATATTCTAAAACGTATAACCACAGGTGCAGCAATAGAAGTACAAGGAAAAGTAGTAGAAAGCCAAGGGAAAGGACAATCTATTGAAATACAAGCTACTAATGTTATTATTTTAGGCGATTCTAACCCAGAAGAATACCCTATACAACCCAAAAAACATTCTTTAGAATTTTTAAGAGAAAATGCTCATTTGCGTATTCGTACCAATGTTTTTGGAGCTATTATGCGGGTTCGTTCTACTTTGGCTTATGCGGTGCATAAATACTTCCAAGATAACGGATTTTTCTATGTAAATACGCCTATTATTACAGGAAGTGATGCCGAAGGCGCAGGCGAAATGTTTCGGGTTACTACCTTAGATGCTAAAAATCCGCCACTTAACGAAGCAGGCGAGGTAGATTATAAAAAAGATTTCTTTGGTAGAGAAACCAATCTTACCGTATCAGGACAATTAGAAGGCGAAACATATGCAATGGCTTTAGGGAAAATTTATACTTTCGGACCTACTTTCCGTGCAGAAAACTCCAACACGTCCAGACATCTTGCGGAATTTTGGATGATAGAACCCGAAATGGCTTTCTTTGACCTTATTGATAATATGAATCTTGCCGAAGATTTTATAAAATATGTACTAAAATACACCTTAGAAACACGCCGTGAGGACATTGAATTTCTCAATCAACGATTTTTAGAAGAAGAAAAAACAAAACCTCAAAACGAACGTAGCGCAATGTCTCTTTTAGAAAAATTAGAGTTTGTTATTAACAATAATTTTAAACGAGTAAGCTACACCGAAGCCATAGAAATACTCAAAAATTGTAACCATAACAAGAAAAAGAAATTCCAATATCTTGTAGAGGAATGGGGGGTAGATTTGCAAAGCGAACACGAACGCTATTTAGTAGAAAAACACTTTGAGTGTCCTGTTATTCTTTATGATTATCCAGCGAAAATCAAGGCATTTTATATGCGCCTAAATGATGATGGCAAAACCGTTCGGGCTATGGATATTCTCTTCCCTGGCATCGGCGAAATGGTTGGAGGCTCACAACGAGAAGAACGCTATGATGTTCTTATACAAAAAATAAAAGATTTAGGCATAAAAGAAGAAGACCTTTGGTGGTACTTAGACCTTCGTAAGTTTGGTACTGCTGTACATAGTGGATTTGGCTTGGGCTTTGAGCGTTTGGTACTTTTCACCACAGGAATGACCAATATTCGGGATGTTATTCCTTATCCACGCACTCCACAAAGTGCTGAGTTTTAATATTTTTGATTATTTCTTAATATAAAATCATCTCATTTATTAGTGAGGTGATTTTTTTATTTCTTTTTATCAAAAATGGAAAGTTGCTTGGTAAAAGATAAGCTGCACATAAGGTGAATGCAAAGACAAATATCGCGTATAAGAAGGGTAAAGAATATTCGTATTAAAAATACCCGAAATAGAAATCGCCCAATCATCTTTGGTATAAACAATTGCCATTTTACTTAAATTGGTTGGATAAATTTTTAAATGATATTTCTTTAAATTATCTGCTTCGTTACCAAAATTTAATCCTGCACTGAAAAATCCAGATAGCAACCAACGTTTGTTAATCACAAAAGAATGCGCATAACCAATATTTACTCCTATTTGTCCGTTTTCAAAAGTCTCTTTTATTATAGATTCTTGGCTATCGTCAGGAACTATCCGATGCCAATAAAAACCTCCTCCTACGGAAAAACTTCCAGCCGATTTTATCTGTAACTCACTCTGTTCATAAGCGGCACGCGCCGAATATTTTTCACCATTAAACAAATACGTCAGCTCCACTCCTGTTTGTTTAATTCGCATTGTCGGGAACAAAAGAAATTTTTTAGAAGTATCTTCTCTAAAAAAACCTTTATAATCTTGGTAATAAACATCTACCAAGAGCTTCCTGCCGTACATATGCATCTGAAAATCTGTTATTTCAGAAGAAACTCCGCTATCATTTCGCATCGGGAAAATACTATGCGTAGCGTACAAATTTATCCCGATAATTTTACGCAACCCAAGCCCTACCCCAGCATTTAAAGGAATATTCGGGATATAACGCTCATCGCCCTGCCGTAAAGTTATGAATTTTATAGGAATAACGGGCTTTATCCACATTCTTTGCGGATAAGGCTTTATATAAATAGTATCTATTTCTTGCGAGAAAATTTTAGGCAAAAAAAGAATAAAATAGAGATTAAAAAAAATAATTTTCTTCATTTTTTTAAGATAAAAAAACAGGCAAAAGTACTATTTTTTATGAAAATTATCTTTTTCCTATCATTCTACGAAACATTTTCTTCTCAAATTCCCAAAAAAAACGAAATTGTCCTAAAAGGCTTCCTATGATAAGCAATAATATTTGATAAATTGGTAAAATAATTATCAGCCGTAATATCCACGCAAAAAAAGGATTTAATTCATTGAAATCCAATCCTATATATTGGCAAAAAGGTTTTGCTATCCGTGCAGAAAACGAGCCTGTTACCGCAAAAACTACCAAAATAATAGCCAACTGAACATTGGATGTTATTTGCCATTTCTCTTTTAATCGTTTCATTTTTTCATTTTGGGCAAAGATATAAATTATTCTTCTAAAAATAAAATTATATATTTTATCGGTAAGTTTGTATTAATATTTTTTTTACCTTTGCAAAAAATATTTTTATGAACCAAAATAGAAGTTCTAGAAAGTCTGGCAAACGGGGAAGTAGCCGTAATGAATCTCCAAAATTTGCCCAAAAACGAGATAATAAAAAAACTCCTACTACTGAAAAAGCCTACCAAAAATATAAAAAATATACCCCAGAGGAGAGTTTTACTTACAAAAAATCTTTCCGAAAAAGAGAAACTGAAAATTCTGACGATAAAGGTATTAGGCTAAATAAATACATCGCCAACGCTGGTATTTGTGCGCGCCGCGATGCCGATACATATATCGTTGCGGGCAATGTTGAAATTAACGGAAAAATAATGACTCAGCTCGGCTACCGAGTACAACCTTCTGATATTGTGAAGTTTGACGGAAAAGTTATTTCTTCTGAAAAAAAAGAATATATTTTACTGAACAAACCCAAAGGCTTCATCACAACCACCGATGACGAAAAAGGAAGAAAAACCGTTATGGAGCTTATCGTAGGAGCTACTTCTGCCAAAGTAAAACCCGTTGGGCGTTTAGACCGACCTACAACAGGTCTTTTGTTATTTACAAACGATGGCGACTTAATGAAGAAGCTTACTCACCCCTCGCACGGAGTTCGGAAAATATATCACGTTGTTCTTAACAGAAAACTGGAACTATCTGATTTTCATAAAATTCAAGACGGAATAACGCTAGAAGATGGGTTCATTCAAGTAGATGAAATCAGCTTTGTGGATAACGCTCCGCACAATGAAGTAGGCATAAAAATCCATAGCGGGCGCAATCGTATCGTTCGCCGTATTTTTCAACATTTAGGCTATGAAGTAGAAAAATTGGACAGAGTAGTTTTTGCAGGACTTACCAAAAAAGACCTTCCGCGTGGGCATTGGCGACACTTAACACCACAAGAGGTAATTAATTTAAAAAATATTCGTTAATTTTAATTTATAAATAAATGAGAAAATTTTTATTTTTAGGAACTTTTGTAATCCTTTTAGTTTTAGGAGGTTATATTTATTTTCAATACTTTTTTGTATTCGGGCAAGGCGTAAAATCTGGCTATTTAAACTATGCCGTTTATAAAGGAAATGTTTTCAAAACTTATGAAGGAAAACTCATTCAAGAAGGTTTTGCACGAACCAAATTGGGCAGTGGCGTACAAAGCAACGAATTTGAATTTTCTATACAAAACGAAAAGATTTTCAGAGAGTTAGAAACCAATTCGGGTAAATATTTTGACCTTCATTATAAAGAATACCACAACGCTCTTCCTTGGCGCGGAAACACAGTTTATGTAGTGGATAGCATTGTGAGTATGCGTTAAAAATTATTAAATTTTTTTGATAATAATATATTTAAATTTTCTACCGAAAAACCTGTTAATTCTGAGGCTTTTTGGTAGATTTTTTGTATAGAAACAGAAGCATTATCTGTTTCTAAGAAAAAATCATTTATGCTGATTTTAGTTAATATTTTTTGTAATTTCTCCTCTTTCAAAAGAGCCTCCCCAAAAGAAATTTTTATATTATTTTGAAGCAATGCATTTGCTATTTGCTCATTTTTCCGAAATCCGTGCAAAACCCAAAGCTGGCTGGGGCGAGTTTCTTTTTTTAAAGAAATTATTTCGCTAAAACTTTTCACACAATGAATAAGTAAAGGTTTCTTAACTTGTTCAGACAGAGCTATGTGCGCCTTAAAAATTTCTTTTTGTAAAGAAAAATTGGTCTTTACATTTTTATCCAAACCACATTCCCCTATGGCTTTGCAATTTTCTAAAACACTATATTTCAATACATTATCCATTTGTTTTTGCCAATTTTCCTCAATATACCAAGGGTGTATCCCTACGGAAAAAGGATTTTTTTCTGGTATGTCTTCAGGATAATAATTTTGTATTTCTCGCTGATTTTGAGCAAAATGCGTATGAATATTAAATAACATTTCTATAAAATAAAAAGCAAATTTACACATTTTTTTAATATTTTATAAAGTATTGATATTTAATAATTTATATTCCAAATAAATTTTATGAAAAATAAAAAATATATTTTATCTTTGCACTCTTTAAAATAAAACAAATGAAAATAATTTCTTACAACGTAAATGGAATACGTGCTGCAATGACCAAAGGATTTGCAGAATGGCTCGGGCAGGCTTCTCCCGATGTTATTTGCCTTCAAGAAATAAAAGCCCTTGAAAATCAAATAGATAAACAACCTCTTTTGGATTTGGGTTATACTTATAATTATTGGCATAGCGCCCAAAAGAAAGGATATAGTGGTGTAGCGATATTAAGCAAAACCGAGCCAAAACACGTTGAATATGGCACGGGAATAGATTATATAGACCACGAAGGGCGAGTTATTCGTACTGATTTTCAAGACGTTTCAGTAATTAGTTTATATCTTCCTTCGGGAACAAATATAGACCGCCTTGACCATAAATTTCAGTTTATGGCTGATTTTCAAGATTATATAAATGAACTAAAAAAGACCTTGCCCAATCTTGTCATCTGTGGTGATTATAATATTTGCCACCAAGCTATTGATATTCACGACCCTATCCGAAATGCGAATGTTTCTGGTTTTTTGCCCGCAGAGCGAGAATGGATAGATAATTTTATGAAAAGTGGTTTTATTGATAGTTTCCGGTATTTTAATTCTGAGCCTCATAATTATTCGTGGTGGAGCTACCGAGCAAATGCGCGTAATAATAATAAAGGCTGGCGGATTGATTACTGCTTGGTTTCCAATACGTTAGAAAATCGTTTAGAACGAGCTGTAATATTACCCGAAGCCAAACATAGCGACCATTGCCCTATTTTAGTAGAAATAAAATAAATTTTAATTTACTGATTTTTAATATTTTAAAAAAAATAGAATAAGTTTTTTAAAAAAATATTTGTCAAATAAAAAAAAAGTTGTACTTTTGCACCACAAAAATAAGGGAATGCGAAAATAGCTCAGTTGGTAGAGCGCAACCTTGCCAAGGTTGAGGTCGCGGGTTCGAACCCCGTTTTTCGCTCTTTTTTATGTCTATCATAAAGGCTCGGATGGTGGAATCGGTAGACACGCTGGACTTAAAATCCAGTGGGCAGCAATGCCTGTGCGGGTTCAAGTCCCGCTCCGAGTACAAACTAAAAATCACTATCTACTAAGATAGTGATTTTTTTGCTTTTATGTAACCCTTAAAAATATTTGGCTATGAAAACAGCAGTAACATTTGCTACCTCTGATGTAGATAAGCTAAATTCAATAAAAGAATTTATAAGGTCTTTAAACACTTTATCTAATAAAAATTCCATTTTAATACAATTATAAAAACAAAAATCCCTCTTTACAAGGGATTTTTATATTTCTACATCAATTATTATTTTTTTTAGGGTCAAATTTACAACTATTTATTCCGAAAAGGGCATACAATGGGCAAAAATTAATCAGTGAAGTAACTAAAAATATAATAGAAACTGCTCCCAAAACAGATGCCACCCAGCCTGAAATTATTCCGTTTATCCCTAAAATAGCAATAATAATGACAATAGACAAACGTATTAATTTATCTATTTTCCCTACATTTCTTTTCATAATGATTTTTTTTATTTTACAGCAAAAGTACAACTTTTTTTTATTTTGTATCCTTTCTTTTTATAGATTTTTTTGATGCTACAAATAATTTTTAAAAATAGAATTTATATTTTTTATAGTAAAATAAACAAAAATTAGTATCTTTGTAAGATAATTCCCTTTTCATAAAATGAATTTAGCCGATAAAATTATTGATTTTAACAAAAATCTATCTTATAAAGAAGAATTACCTAAAAATTTTTCTGTTCTAAATCCTTATTTGGATAACCCTGAAACTCTGCAAGTTATGAGTGAATTTTATCATAAATTTTATAACGATACACATAAGCGAAAATTTATTATCGGGATAAATCCGTCTCGGCACGGCGCAGGAGTTACAGGTGTGCCTTTTACCGATACCAAACGATTGGAAACCGAATGCGGTATTGTTATGCAATCTGCTCATACTCACGAAGTTTCCTCTGTTTTTATGTATAATATGATAAAAGAATTTGGAGGAGTGCAAGCGTTTTATCAAACATTTTATATTAACTCACCTTTTCCGTTAGCCATCATAAGGCAAACCGCTGATAATAAATGGGTTAATGCAAATTACTATGATGATTTTGCTATTTTTGAAAAAGTAAAACCTTTTATGATTGAAACTTTAAAAAAACATATTCAGTTAGGGTTAAATACGGAAAAAGTTTTTGTTTTAGGAAAGAAAAATGCTACATTCTTACAAAAACTCAATAAAGAAGCGTCTCTTTTTAACGAAATGGTAATTTTAGAGCATCCTCGCTATATTCAACAATATAAATCTAAAGAGCAAACATTATATATTGATAAATTTCTGACCGAATTTCTCCAATAATTACCAAAAAATAAAAGAGGGCATAAAGCCCTCCTTTACCAATTCTAACCACAAAATCTAATATATGAAAAACAATTTATATTCTCATTTTTTCTGATGCAAAGATACAACAATTTTTCTATATATCAATATTTTTGTATAATTTTTTTCTATATATATACATAGAATAAAACTATAATTGATTGGTGATGTCAAATATTTTGCCTGGTAATGGGCGTATAACTCCTTTCATTTCCATTTGGAAGAGCAAATTAGAGAGCTTATAAACAGGTATATTACAATCTCTTGCTATAATGTCAATAATTTGTTTTCCATTGGTTTTCAAGTAATTGTATATTTTTTCTTCCTCAGGACTCAAATCTGTAAATAATGGAGGCTGAAAATATTTTGGCTTTTGCGGAAGCGTATCCCAACCCATATAATAAATAACATCTGCTGCATTGTTGATAAGCCGAGCTTTGTCAGTCTTTATCAGGAAGTTACAACCTTGGCTATACACATCAGAAGCTCTTCCAGGAACGGCAAAAACATCACGATTGTAACCAAAAGCCATATCGGCAGTAACCAAACTGCCTCCTTTTATGGCAGATTCTATAACGATAGTGGCATCGGAAAGCCCTGCAATAATTCGGTTTCGGCTAAGAAAATTTTTTCGATCAAATTTACTTTTATGCCAAAAATCGGTAATAAATCCTCCATTTTCCAGCATTTGTGAATAATATTTTTTGTGCGATGCAGGGTAAATAGTATCTAGCCCGTGCGCCAAACAAGCGATAGTTGGAATGTTGTATTCCATTGCAAGTTTGTGAGCGGTAATATCTACACCATAAGCAAATCCGCTAATAATTACCAAATCTTCCAAAACGGATAATTCTTCTATAAATTTCTCACAAAACGCTGTACCATAAGAAGTTATCTGCCGAGTCCCTACAATACTAATACATTTTTTGTCCTTTAAATTTATGTTTCCATTACAGAAGAAAATAATAGGAGCATCAATTATTTGCTTTAAATTTGTAGGATAATCGTCATCTAAAAAAGTATAAAATTGAATATTATTTTGGTTAATATATTCCCATTCTGCTTCGGCTTCTTTTCGGTATTTTGGGTTAGAAATATGAGACAAAATCACCGAGCCTATTCCGTCAATTTTAGATAATTTATGAGATTTTTCGTTAAATACTTGCGTTGCGCTTCCGCAATGTGCTATAAGCCTTTTAGCGGTTACATCGCCAATATTTGGTGTGTTTTTTAAAGCTAATAAAGCTATTATTTCTTCTGCTGACATAAAACTTTAACAATGAACTAATTAGGGATATTTACTTCATAAAAATCGTGTATAATTTCTCCATTTTTATTATATTCAAAAACAAAATAATTATCTTTTTTGAAGAAAATTCCGTTAATACTATCTTCCTTACGAACGGCTTGAAATACGTTTTCTAATGAAGTTTTTTGTAAAGAAAAAATTTCTTCTTTTTTATCGTTTAACAATAAAATTTTATTATTACTTTCTTGAAAAGTAAGTAACCTAAAACGAAGGCTTGAAGATTCTTGTATTTGCACTCTATCTAATGGATTATCAGGTATTTTCACTGTTTTTTCATCTTCTTTTTCTTCATTTTTTATTACTTTTTTTATAGAAGAAAGATTAATGTTTGCCAAGGCTTCGCGTAAGGCTTCATTATATCCTTTTTTAAAGTCTTTTTCTCTGCTTTGTCCCTCTGGTGAAGTATAAACGATATTTCCTTTGCAATCGCTTAGCGTTGCTATTACTTTGGTTTTAAATAAGTTAGATTTATTTATTACATTAAAACGTAATCCATCACAAATGGCAAAGTTTTCAGGTATTTTATCGTCCCAAACGCATTGCAAATTCTTTTTTTCTAATAAAAATTTTGACAAAGTATTGATATTGTACTGATTTACTTCCTTTTGAAAATTAAATTGTTTTGGCAATATAATATACTGATAATCTGTGTTTTGTTGTGAAAAACAAAAACTTGAAAAGCCCCAAAAAGAGCATAAAAATATAAATGTTTTCATAAATTAAAGATTTATTATTTGTTTGTAAAAATTAAAATTATCATTAGCAATATACTCATTAGAAAACACAGGAATAAAATATCCTTTTACGTTTTTTATATGTTGTTTAAGCGTGTTAATTTTTTTTATAATAAGTTTATCTTTTTGTTTCTCAATTACTTGGCTATGAATACAAAAACTATGAACCAAAACAGGGAGCTCTACTTCCAAGCCAATATCATAGAAAAAATAAGGCGTACAAGTACCCGAACGGAACCCAATATGTGTGGTATATCCCATAGTATAATCTTCTTTATACTCGCATTCTGTTAATTTTCTATAAATATCAGGTAATGGTAGAATATTATTATTTGCTCTAAATCTACTAATATTACGATTAAGAATAGCATTCATTCGTTTTTGTTCATTTTTCATTTCGTCCATATTAAAAACAGCAAAGAAAGATGATAGCACAGAAACGATAGAATAATCGCCCATTTGTTTTATTAAGTACTTGTATTTCATACTGTTATAAGAAATACCCTTATCGTGAATACTATAATTAGCTAAAAGGAAAAAGAAAATACTTCGGGTGTTATTTTCTTTATGAAAATCCACTAATTGTTCGTAAATGTCAAAAGGGTCGTTTATCTTGCCAGAAATTACTTTCAGTCTTGTAACAAAATTCCGAATATTAAAAGTAAAAATATCCACCATTGCACGGCTTACGCTTCTTACAATTCCTTTGTGTTTATAACGGAAGGCTTTGGCTATTTCAATGATGGAAATTTCTGTATATTCGTTAGGCGAAAAAAGTAAATCCGGATACTTTTCTTGCAGGGCTTTTTTAAACTTTTGTACCCAAATATCTACAATAGGTATTTCTAAAAAATGATACTTATAGGCAAGGCTTTTCGTTGCGGGGAAGTCTTCATATTTTTCGGTGGTGTGGCATCTATATTCCTCATAACGAGATAGTAAGAAAAACGAAGCCGAAAAAATATCAAACGGAAAACTTCCTTTTTTAGCAGAGAAAAAATAAGGAATATTATCTTCCAAGTATTCTATAAAAATATCTATTTTTCGGAATCCTTTTTCGTAAAGAAGCCCGAAATTTTTCACAAAAAACTCATTACCTATTGCGGATTTGGCATAAGAAAGTTTATAACTATCCGACTTGATAAAACATTCCAAATCGGTAGTTATTTTAATTTCCAGCCCCAACATTCGCTGAAAAATTTGTTTTATGATAAAAGAAAATCTGGGGCTAAGTTGCTCTGTATAAATAAGTAACATATTTTTTAGAAATACCTACAATATTTTATTTTATAAATTCACTAATTGCTATTTTTTGGAAATACAAATCGCCATTGCCTTCGTATAAAATCCCAATGTATTGATTATCAATGATTGACATACAAGAATATCCAAAATTAGCATCGGAATAAAGGAGTTTTTGTGGTAATTTGTTCCAAGTTTGTCCGTCATCATCGCTGGCTTTGATGGTTATATTAATTCGGTCTTTGGTATCGGCAGGGTTAGAAAAGAATAAATATCTTTTTCCGTTAGGATGTTCATAAGAAATAATACTTGCCATACAATTAGGTTCAACAAGAGCCTTGCGAGATGTTGGGTGTTCTGTCCAAGATGCTCCGAAGTTTTTGGTAGTAAAAACCGAGCGACCGCCAAGATTGTCAGAAATGAAATAATTTTGTCGGTTGCGGTCATCACGAGCATTAAGCATAATAGAACCGTCAGAAAGTTCTACTACTTGCGCCTCTGTGGTGTGCGATTGTGCGCCTATTCCTCTTTTCCAAGTTTTGCCGTGGTCAGCACTATAAATTAGAGTTGAAAAAGGCACTTGGTTAGAGTTTTTGTATTGCGCTGCAAAAACTAATTTGCCATCTTTAAGAGAAATTCCGCTTCCTGGACCATTGAAGAATAAATACCATTGTTGGTCTTTTACTTGCTCTGTTATGTTAATAGGTTCGCTCCACGTAAGCCCATCGTCATCACTTTTTGTTAAAACCAATTGTCCTGTTTCGTTGGGCGACATTCCAGGTTTAGACTCCCACCACGCCATTTTATCCACAGATGAGCCGTGTAACCAAAGTGCTGCTACCCAAATAGTTCCTGTTTGTTTATCTACCAAAATAGCAGGGTCGCCTACGCCATTGAGTTCATTAGGCAAACCTCCCCATTCTTTCATATCTAAAATTTCTTTCATAGGCTCCCACGTTTGCCCGCCATCTGTGCTTCGGCTCATTCCTATGTTAATATCTTCTTGTAAATCTTTACAATTATTATAACGATTATCATAAACCGCAATAAGCGTGCCGCTATTGGTAGTTACCAAGCCAGGAATACGATAACATTCTATTCCGTCTTGTTTTTGGGTACGTAATGAAATACCGAAACGTTGTGCGTCTCCTTTGCTTTCTACTATAAAATGTTTGCTAATAGGCAAAACTAATTCTACTGACGAAACTTTTATGGTGTTTAAAAGATTGGGCTTTTCTGTAGTTTTTGCCATTACCCAAGCATAATTAACATCTTTTGTGATATTTTTATCTCCTTTTACAGAAATAGTATTCCCCATTTGGGAAGTTTTGCCAAAGAGAGTAGCTTTTTTTACATCGTTTTCTTGGCTTACATACACCGAAATTTCTTCTAAATCTAAATTTTTCAAAGAAGATTTTAACCTAATTTTAATTTCCGAAAAAGAATGATCTCCTTCTTTGGAAAAAGTAATTTTGTTTAAAAGATTTTCTTTACCTGTCAGTAAAGGCATTTTGGGTTGTTCTGCCACAAAAGATTTTTCAGACATACGCTCTTTTATGGATTTTGCTTGGCTTTGTATTGCGGTTTTTGGCGCAGAACAAGACAATGACATTGCTATAAAAATAGCTGGAAAATAATACAATGATTTCATATGAATTAGTATATAGAAATTTTAACTGCAAAGATATGAAAAAAATAAATTTTAATGTTTGACATAAAAAGATTTTTTTATAACTTTGCATCAGAATTTATTTTAACTAAAAAAACACCAATACAAATGAAACACTTAGATGATAAAATCAAACCCTTAGAGAATATTTCTTTGGTTGATAGGGTAGAGAAACGCATCATTAATTATATAAAGGAAAACGGACTAAAAGTGGGCGATGCCTTACCGAAAGAAATGGAGTTTGCTGAGTCTCTCGGGGTAAGCCGTACTGCCGTGCGCGAAGCTATGTTACGACTACGAACTTTGGGCTTGGTAGAGTCTAAAAAACATAGAGGAATGGTGCTTTTAGAGCCAGATTTGGTAAGTAATTTTGAAAAAATGTTAGACCCCGCTATCATTGATTTGAGAATGCTTTCCAACCTTTTTGAACTTCGGCTAATGTTAGAGCTTGGAATGGTGGATTTCCTTTTTGCAAGAAGAACGCCAAAACAAATGAAAGAATTAGAAGATATTGTAAATAATTCTGATGAGCAACGTTGTGATAATCAGAACTTTTACTTGGAAAGCGAAATACAATTCCATAGCAAACTCTATGAAATGTCTGGCAATGAAATTCTAAGAAAATTCCAACGTGTTTTGCTCCCTATTTTTGAATACGTACACGATTTAAATCGTTACCAAACCAGTTGTATCATTTCCGAAGGCGGAAAACGAGTTACCCACCGCGACCTTTTGGAAGAGCTAAAACACGGTACTCCTGCTTCTTTCCGTGAAAAGATGAGAGAACACCTCAACGCTCACTATACTAAGGCGTTAGGCGGAATGAATATGAGTTAGAACATATCTAAAATTTATCATAAAATTAAAGTACTACCTTGTCGTGAGGTAGTTTTTTTTCTTTAAAAACCATATGTATTCAAAAAAATAGTATTTTTGCAGAAAAAAATTATGGCAACAGTAACCGCTACCTTAAAAAAAGAAAAATATACCACTACCATCACCACCGAAAACCATACTTTTCTGGTAGATGAACCCACGCAAGTAGGCGGAGCAGACCAAGCCGCTTCCCCTTTGGAGTATTTGGCAAGTGCATTGGCTTCTTGTACCGCTATTACTATAAAAATGTATGCCGAACGTAAAGAATGGAACTTGCAAGAGGTTTCTGTAAAAGTAGATTTTACAAGAAATATTCAAGAAAACACCGCTTCGGCAAAGAAAGAAATTACCCTAAACGGAAATCTTTCCGAAGAGCAAAAAGAACGACTTTTAACCATCGGGAAACAATGCCCAATACATAAAATACTCACCAACCCTGTGGAAATAGAAAGTTTTTTAGTTTAAAATCTTCTAAAAATGGATTTAGCCAGTATAAAACTCTCCAACGTACTTTTTTTGGATATTGAGACCGTGCCTCTGTATCCAGATTTTGAAAACGTACCCGAAGAAGAACGATTTCTTTGGGAAGAAAAAACACGTAACCAACGAGGCGAAAAGCCTGCGGAAGAGTTTTATGAACGAGCAGGAATATGGGCTGAATTTGGTAAAATAGTCTGTATTTCTGTTGGTTATTTTTTGGTAAAAGATGCAGGAAGACAATTCCGAGTGAGGTCTTTCACAGGAGAAGAAAAGAAAATTTTGGAAGATTTTTCTTATCTTGTTGGTCATCATTTTCATAAAAAACACCACTTATTGGCTGCCCATAACGGAAAAGAATTTGATTTTCCATTTATTGCCAGACGTATGATTATCAATGAATTACCTTTACCAAACATTTTAAATTTATACGGAAAAAAACCTTGGGAATTTCAGTACTTAGATACGCTTGACCTTTGGAAATTTGGTGATTATAAAAATTACACTTCGCTTAGGCTTTTGGCTTATATATTAAAAATTCCTTCCCCAAAAGAAGATATTAACGGAAGCGAAGTCCGTTCTGTTTTTTATGAAGAAAAAAACATACAACGCATTGCAGATTATTGCCAAAAAGATACGATAACCGTAGCACAAATTATCTTAAAACTTCGTAACGAGCCATTGCTTTCAGAAAAAGAAATTCATTATGTTTCATAAAACGATTCTTTCGGTAGAAAATCTTTCTGTTTCCTTTGATAATCAAGAAGTTGTACATTCTATTTCTTTTTCTGTTTCCGAAAATCAAATAGTAGGTATCGTTGGAGAGTCTGGGAGTGGCAAGTCTATTTCTTCACTTGCTATCACTGGTTTATTACCCAAAAAAGCTAAAATTTCAGGAGAAATTATTTTTGATAATAAAAAAATTTCTTCCTTTACCAACAAAGATTGGCAACAAATACGCGGGAAAGAAATAGGCTTTGTTTTCCAAGAACCAATGAGCTCTTTGAACCCAACAATGAAGTGCGGAAAACAAGTAGCCGAAGTGTTAGCCCTACATACTTCATTATCCAAAAAAGAAATAAAAAAGGAAGTTTTACGGCTTTTTGAGCGTGTGAAAATAGACCCCGAAAGGAGCTATCAATCGTATCCGCACCAGCTTTCGGGCGGACAAAAACAACGCGTAATGATAGCTATGGCAATGGCTTGCAAGCCCAAATTATTAATCGCCGATGAGCCTACCACAGCTCTCGATGCTTCTGTACAAGAAGAAATTATTTCTTTACTGAAAGAAATTCAGCAAGAGAATAAAATGGCTGTTCTCTTTATTTCGCACGATTTGGCTTTGGTTTCCAAAATTAGCGACCAAATTATCGTAATGTATCAAGGCGATATTGTAGAAAAAGGCGATACGGCAACTATTTTCCATTCGCCTAAACATCTCTATACGAAGGCTTTACTATCTTCTCGCCCAAAGGCAGAAGAACGATTGCGAAGGCTTCCTACTATCTATGATTTTGTAAATCAGTCTTTTACAAAAGAAATTATCCTTGAAGAAGAAAAACAACAACGACTAAATAAAATATACGAAAAAGAACCTATTCTTTCCATTGAAAATTTGAATAAAGAATACTTTTTAAATTCTTCTTTTTTCTATAAAAGAAAGACAATCAAGGTTTTACAAAATTTTTCTTTACAAATATATGAAGGCGAAACTATTGGGTTAATTGGTGCAAG
Source organism: Capnocytophaga sp. (assembly GCA_030530525.1). Classification (GTDB taxonomy): domain Bacteria; phylum Bacteroidota; class Bacteroidia; order Flavobacteriales; family Flavobacteriaceae; genus Capnocytophaga. The sequence continues at coordinate 141,629 of JAUMUT010000001.1, forward strand.
TGGTAGCGGAAAAACTACACTTGGCAGAGCCATCGTTCAGTTAGAAAAAGCTACTTCAGGGAGAATTATATATAAAGGACAAAATATCAATCAATTGAATAACAGAGAATTACAAAAAATACGAAAAGATATTCAATTCATTTTCCAAGACCCTTATTCTTCTCTCAATCCTATAAAAAAAGTAGGCGAAGCCATTCTGGAACCAATGCAAGTGCATCAATTGTACGCCAATTATAACCAAAGAAAACAGAAAGTTATAGAAATTTTGGAGCGTGTAGGGCTTAAAGCAAGTGATTTTGATAAATACCCGAATGAATTTTCGGGAGGGCAACGACAACGCATCGGGATAGCGCGGGCTTTGGTACTTCAACCGAAAATTATTATTTGTGATGAAGTTGTTTCGGCATTGGATATTTCTGCTCAGGCTCAGGCACTTAACCTCCTTAATGACCTAAAAGAAACCTTTCAACTTACTTATATTTTCATTTCGCACGATAAAGAAGTGGTAGATTATATGAGTGATAGAAAAATCTATTTAGAAACTTAAAAAATGTTTTTATTTTTATTTATAGAAAATTTTTCTTTGTTTTATATTGTTTATTAATAAATAATTCTGTTATACAAAAATTGTTAATAACATCTTTTGTATTTCTCTTCCCTTTTGGCTAAAAAGTCGTAATTTCGCACCAAATTTTCTGATATGAAAATTAGATTTTTTAAATTAGATAAAAACAAACAATTTCACTACAAACCGCGTTATTATCAAGACGTGGAAGAGAGTGAAAACGGCAAATTTAGCATCCGAAAGAAAAATTCAAGACAATCCATAGGAGACCAATGGCGAGAGGCACGACAAGGCTCTCGAAATCGTAAAAATGGAGGATTTAGCTCTACTTTTCTTATCGTTTTGATAGTGCTTATCCTTTTGGTTTTGTATGTTTTTGATTTTGATTTGTCTATTTTTTTTGGTAAATAATGTCTGATATCATTCAACTTTTGCCTGATTATGTAGCGAACCAAATAGCCGCAGGAGAAGTAATTCAACGACCGGCTTCGGCAGTGAAAGAGCTTTTGGAAAACGCTATTGACGCTAAGGCAACAGAAATAAAACTTATTATAAAAGACGCAGGGCGAACGCTTATTCAAGTTATTGATAACGGAATAGGAATGTCGCCCACCGATGCCCGATTGGCTTTTGAACGGCACGCTACTTCCAAAATTCGCGTAGCCGATGACCTTTTTCATCTTCATACCAAAGGTTTTCGGGGTGAAGCTCTTGCCTCCATTGCCGCCGTTGCACAAGTAGAACTTACTACCGCACAACAAGCCGAAGAAGTTGGTACTGAGTTAGTTATAGAAGGAAATAAAATTATTCGTCAGCAACCTTCGGTAGTGAGCAAAGGTACTTCCATAGCTATGAAAAATTTGTTTTTCAACGTTCCTGCAAGGCGAAAATTTCTAAAAGCGGATAATGTAGAATTTCGACATATTTTGGACGAATTTCACCGAGTGGCTTTGGCGCACCCAGATATTCATTTTTATTTGTACAACAACGGAAGCGAGCTGTACAATCTTCCTTCCGCACCATTGCGCAAACGAATTGTTCAGATTTTTGGAAGTAAATTAGACGAACGTTTAGTGCCTGTAAAAGAGCAAACGGATATTCTTAACATTTATGGTTTTATCTGTAAAAATTCTTTCAAAAAAAATAAATCTTTACAGTATCTGATTGTAAATCAACGTTTTATAAAAAGTCCTTATTTGCATAATGCTATCAAAAATGCGTATGAAGGTTTATTAAAAGAAAATGAACAGCCAGAATATTTTTTGTATTTGGAACTTTCGCCAGAGCTTATTGATATCAATATTCATCCTACCAAAACGGAAATAAAATTTGAAAATGACCATATTATTTACGCTTTGGTGCGTTCGGCGGTGAAGCATAGTTTGGGGCAATTTCAGGTTTTTCCTGCCATTGATTTTGAACTAAGCGAAGAGAACGAAGTGCCTTATTCGTACAAAGATAAAGAAGCGAAACAGCCTACGTATCAAGTAGATAGAAATTTTAATCCGTTTCAGATGGACTTGGATTCGCCTTCTTATAAAAAAGAAAAATCGTATTCTCCAAAATCATTTGACTATAAGAAAAATTCACCCAGTTGGGAAAATCTTTACACAGGAATTCCTTCCAAAGTTAATGATTTTCAAGGAATTAAAGAAGATGTAGCCTTGCCATCTCTTCCGTTAGAGCCTTTTTCGTTTGAGGCATCCAAACAAGCAATTCTTTATTTTCAGAAAAAATATTTAATTACTTATTTGAAAGATAAAGTACTGATAATCAATGCAAGTCGAGCACATCAGCAAATATTATATGAACGATTTTTAAAAAATATCCGAACAGGAATAAGCGTCAGTGAGCAATTGCTTTTCCCTTTGGAATTTGAATTTTCTCCAACGGAAATCCTTAGCTTGGTTTCGCTTCGTGCCACTTTGGAAACAATGGGCTTTCTTTTTGAAACAGAAAATAATTTGATACGCATTTTAGGGTTGCCCACAATGGTAAAAGAAAGTCAGGCTTTAGAAATATTTAAAGACTTGATAGCTAACAATTTAGAAGATATTCCGCAAGATGATTTTTCTCAAAAAGAACTTTTAGCAAAAAATTTAGCAAAAACGTTGGCTATCCGTACGGGGCAACCTCTTAGTGTGGAAGAACAAGAGCAACTCATAGCCGATCTGTTTTCGTGTAAAGAATTTAACATTTCTCCATTTAGTAAAAAAATTTACATAGAACAATCTGTAAATGAAATAGATAACAAATTTTAAGTTTAACAAAAGGCTGTCTAACCCGTTTAGATGGCTTTTTTTATTTTAGAAAATTTATGATTTATTAACAGACATTTTTAACAGAATACATTCTATTTTTCTGACTTTTTGTCAGTTTGCAAGAATCGGTATAATCTTTGCTAAAAGTAGAAACAAAAAAATAGAACATAAAATGAAAGGACAAATAAATGTTTCTGTGGAAAATATTTTTCCACTCATTAAAAAATTCTTATACAGCGACCACGAAATTTTCCTTCGTGAGCTGATTTCCAATGCTACTGATGCAACTCTCAAACTGAAACATCTTTGCCAAATAGGTGAAGCCAAAGTACCTTATGGCAACCCAATGATTGAGGTAAAAGTGGATAAGGAAGGAAAAAAAATCCACATCATAGACCAAGGAATTGGTATGACTGAGGAAGAAGTGGAAAAATACATCAACCAAATTGCTTTCTCTGGTGCGGAAGAATTTTTAAATAAATATAAAGATTCTGCAAAAGATACGGGTATTATTGGGCATTTCGGGTTGGGATTCTACTCTGCTTTTATGGTTGCTGACAAAGTGGAAATCCTTACAAAATCTTACCAAGAAGGCACGCAAGCTGTCCGCTGGGAATGCGATGGCTCTCCTGCTTATAGCATAGAACCGATTGAAAAAGAAGGACACGGAACGGAAATTATCCTGCACATTGCTGAGGATTCTGCTGAATTTTTAGAAGAAAGTAAAATACGCCAGCTCCTTGTGAAGTATAACAAATTTATGCCAATTCCTATCAAATTAGGAATGCGTAAAGAAGCTCTTCCACGTCCTGAAAATGCGCCAGAAGATTACCAAACAGAGTACAAAGAAGTAGATAATATTATCAACAATCCTACTCCTGCTTGGACAAAACAGCCTTCGGAACTTACAGACGAGGATTATAAGGCTTTCTATCACGAGTTATATCCAACTCAATTTGAAGATCCAATGTTCAGCATTCACCTAAATGTAGATTATCCTTTCCACCTAACAGGAATCTTGTATTTCCCTAAGCTTAGCAATGATCTTCAATTACAAAAAGATAAAATACAACTTTATCAAAATCAAGTATTTGTAACGGATAATGTAGAGGGAATTGTACCTGAATTTCTTACGCTTTTGCGTGGAGTGATTGATTCTCCTGATATTCCGTTAAACGTATCTCGTTCCTACTTGCAAGCCGATGGCAATGTTAAAAAAATATCCAGCTATGTAACTCGTAAAGTAGCCGACAAACTACAATCTCTCTTTAAAGAAAATAGAGAAGATTTTGAGAAAAAATGGAATGATATTAAAATTGTTATCGAATACGGAATGCTCTCTGAAGAAAAATTCTATGAAAAAGCACAGAAATTCGCACTCTACCCCACTGTAGAGGACAAGTATTTCACTTTTGAAGAACTTTTAGAGAAAATCAAGCCTTTACAAACGGATAAAGACGAAAAAATTGTTATTCTTTACGCTAATAACAAAGAAGCGCAACATAGCTACATTATAGACGCACAAGCAAAAGGTTATGAAGTCCTTCTGCTGGATTCTCCGATAGTGCCTCACCTTATCCAAAAATTGGAAGGAGCTAATGAAAAAGTTACTTTTGCTCGTGTAGATGCTGATTCTATTGAGAACCTCATTAAGAAAGAAGATACCCAAATATCCAAACTTTCCGAAGAGGAAACCGAAAAACTCAAAGATTTTGTAACTTCTGCCATTGACAATACCGCTTATACCATACAGCCAGAGGCTTTGGATAGTGATGCCACACCTTTCCGCATCACTCAGCCAGAATTTATACGCCGTATGAAGGAAATGCAATCCGTAGGCGGAGGAATGATGGGCTTCGGTGCATTCCCTGAAATGTATAATTTAGTGGTAAATACCAATAGCCCATTAGCAAGTCAAATTCTCGCAACGGAAAACGAAGCCACTCGCAAGGCTCTCATTAGCCAATCTTTTGACTTGGCGCGCCTCTCACAAGGCTTACTAAAAGGAGAAGCTTTGACAGAATTTGTTAAACGAAGTTTTAGCTTGTTAAAGTAAATTATACATAATATTTTTATATGTTTCTTTGTTAGACAAAAAAATAATAGTTTTTTTGCTTTTTTTAAAAAAAATATTGTATCTTTGCAACATCATTTAAATTAAAAAAAATTAGAATAATGAAAAAAATCTTTTTATCAGTAGCAGCAATTTTTGCATTTGGTTTTGCAAACGCTCAGAATTTAACTTCTTCAAAAGGAGAAAATTACTTACCACAAGAAGGAGATTGGTCAATTGGGTTTAGTGCTAACAGCGCATTGAGCTATATCGGAAATGCTTTCAATAACACTCAAAATAATAGTGTGAATTTTGACAGCAACAGCAATGTTAAACTTCCAGGATTTGGCAATTCTATCACTTTCTTAGGAAAAAAATTCACTGCCGATAACAAAGCAGACCGCTACACTGCTAACCTTTTGTTTTCTTACTCTAAAACAAAAGATCAAGATGCTAGTACTGCTTTTGGGCTTTTAGCAGGTTATGGTAAAGAATGGAGAAAAGGCTCTACTCGCCTTCAAGGATTCTATGGAGCTGATGCTTTAGTAGGTTTTGGTATCCCAGAAAAAGATACTTTTAACTTCCTTATTGGCGCACAAGCATTCGTAGGTGCAGAATATTTCATCTTCCCTAAAGTTGGTTTAGGTGCTCAATATTCTTTCCCTGTTGCTATTTCTTATCAATCTAATAAAGCAAACGGAGCTGATACAAACACTTTCGGATTTACTCTTGGTAGCTCAGAGGTTAATGGAGCAAGTACAAAATCTGGTTTCGGAACAGCATCTGTATTATTAAACCTTTATTTCTAAGATAAAAATTAAAGTAATTACCTAAATAAAAGGGCATCTTTTTAGATGCTCTTTTTTTGTATAGATAAAATCTATTATTTTTTTTCTGTAAAATCTAAAAAATGATTACTTTTGCACCAAAATACTAAAAAATATGACTTTTTACGGAATCCTTAAAAGCGTACATTCTTTAATGGCGTATGTAGTGCTTTTTGCTGTTCTTTTTGCAACCATAAACGCAATTTTGGGCTTTTTCCAAAAACGAGAATACAAAAAAACAGATTTAAAAATTAGTTTGTATGGGCTTATTTTTACTCATCTTCAAATAGTTATGGGGCTTATTTTGTATTTCGTTTCGCCACTTTTCCAGAGTTGGAAAAACTTAGGAGCGGGCGTTATGAAAGATGCTTTTTTACGAAAAATGTTGGTGGAACACCCTTTTGGAGTAATTGTAGGCGTTACGCTTATTACCATTGGTTGGTCGTTGCACAAAAAGCAAAAAACTTCACAACGTGCTTTTGGCAAAATAGCTCTTTTCTACGGATTGGGCTTAGTAATGATTTTGGCGGTTATCCCTTGGAAAACTTGGAGTGCTTTTTAGAAAGATTTTTTGACCATAGGAAATCCCTCAATAAGGTTCGCTTTATTGGGGGATATTATTTTTTATAAAATCAAAATAAAATATAAAATTTGTTATTTTTACTTAAAAAAATAGTTGTGTTCTAATATTTTTTTTAATTTTACGCAATTTTCTAAATTTTAATGCCGTGAGCAATTCTTTGGAACGATACAATCGTAGAAAACTTATTTCCTCTTATTTTTCTGTAACGTTAAGTATTACGCTTGTCCTTTTCCTTTTCGGAATTTTAGGATTCTTAGTGCTTAATACTCACAACATTACGACCAATTTTAAGGAAGAAATGATGATTTCTGTATTCTTAAAAACAGATGCAAAAGAAGCAGATATTCAGCAATTGCAAAAGACACTTTCCACCGCAGAATATTCCAAATTGGTAGTGTATGTATCCAAAGAAGAAGCTGCAAAGGCGTATTGTGAGCAACTTGGTGAAGATTTTGTGAGTTTTATTGGCTACAATCCGTTGCAAAATTCATTTGATTTGAAGCTAAAAGCCGATTTTGTAACTCCTGAAAAAACAGCCATAATCAAAGAAGAAATAGAACAAAATCCTTCGGTTTCAGAAGTTTTTTATGATAAAAATTTGGTAGCTGAAGTACATCAGAATATGAATCAAATAAGTATGATTATTTTGAGTATTTCTATTATTTTCACTATCGTGGCAATGCTTTTGATAAATTCGTCTATACGGCTTTCGGTTTATTCTAAACGATTCATTATCAAGACAATGCAACTTGTTGGAGCTACGAAACAATTTATCCGTCGCCCATTTGTGATGACTAATATTTTACTTGGTTTGCTCGGAGCGGTGTTGGCTTGCGTGGGGCTATTGATTTGTTTGTATTACATTAACCAAGCGCGTCCTGAGCTTCAATTATTTAGCCATATAGAATATTTTGTAATTGTTTTTGGAGCTATTTTTGCCATTGGCATTTTTATAAGTTGGATAAGTACTTATTTTGCAGCACAACGATTTTTGAATTTGCATACAGACGATTTATATTATTAACATAAAATATTGATTTACAATAATTATTTAACATAATGAAAGATAACGGATTTATTTTCAAAAAGAAGAATTTTATTTTTATGTTTATCGGCTTTGGGTTGATAGCCTTAGGCTTTATCCTGATGAGTGGTGGAGGAAGTGATAACCCTAATGTTTTCAATCCTGAAATATTTAATTTTCAACGAATTAGCTTAGCTCCTACTTTGGTTTTATTAGGATTTGGAGTAGAAATTTATGCAATTCTTTTGACCGATAAAAGCGAAAAATAATGGACACACTGCACGCTATTCTCATTGCCATTGTAGAAGGATTAACCGAATATTTGCCTATTTCTTCCACAGCACATATGATTTTTACCCAACAACTTTTGGGTATTCCTGATGATAATTTCTTCAAGATTTTTGCACTTTGCATTCAGTTTGGAGCTATTTTGGCAGTAGTTTTCTTGTATTGGCGTAAGTTTTTTGATTTTTCTAAGTGGCAATTCTATATAAAATTAGCTTTTGCAGTTGTTCCTGCGCTTATTTTAGGATATTTATTTGATGATTATATAGATAATGTGCTTGAAAAACCTATTCCGATAGCTATTATGCTCATTATTGGTGGAGTAATTTTACTTTTTATTGATAAATTTTTCCAAAATCCAACTATTTTTAAAGAAAAAGATATTTCTATAAAATCTGCTGTTCTTATTGGTTTTTGGCAATGTTTGGCAATGATGCCTGGCACAAGTCGTTCAGCAGCTTCCATCATTGGCGGAATGCAACAGAAACTATCACGAGAAGTTGCCGCCGAATTTTCATTTTTCTTGGCTGTCCCCACAATGCTTGCCGTTTCTGTATATTCTATTTTTGTTAAAACTTGGGATAAAGAAACCAACCCAATGAAGGGCTATGACCTTATTTTATCTTCCTCTGAGCATACTTTTTTATTCCTTCTTGGTAATATTATTGCGTTTGTAGTGGCGATTATCGCTATAAAAGGTTTTGTTAATTTAATAAAAAAATACGGCTTCAAGCCTTGGGGATTTTATCGTATTTTTGCAGGAATTGCATTACTTATTTACTTTTCAGTAAAAGACTAACTATTAATATCTAAATAATGAAAAAATTTAATTTATTTTTCTACGCTCTTACGCTTATTTTTATTTCTTGCGGAAGTCAAAAAAATCTTGGCAAATATCCGGAGAATTCTATTATCAATAACGGGAAATTATTTGCTTCCTTTTACCACCAACAAGTTGCTGAGTATGAAGCTCTTAGCTTACAAGCCTATAATATAGCTCGTTTTCGTTTGGCTTTGGCAATTGCCGAAAATAATAGCGAAAAACCACTTACTATTGTTACGGATATTGACGAAACGTTTTTGAATAACTCTTATTACATCGCTTATTGTGCTAACCGAAAAATAGATTTTACCCTATCGTCTTGGGAAGAATGGACAGGCAAAGGCGAAGCTACTCCGCTATCTGGTGCGCTTGATTTTTTTAAATACGCAGAGAAAAACGGCGTACAAATTTTCTACATTACTAACCGAGGCGAAGCCGAAAGAAAAGGAACGGAACTTAACCTAAGACGGCTTGGTTTTCCTTTGCAAAATGAAAATCATTTGATTTTTAAAACTACCGAAGGAAGCAAAGAAAACCGCCGACAAGCCATCGCTAAAAACTATAATATTGTTTTACTTTTGGGCGATAATTTAGCCGATTTTTCCAAAGATTTTGATGACAAATCTTCCGAAGAACGATCCAAAGCTGTACAAAAAAACGCTTCCGAATTTGGAAAAAAATTTATTATTTTGCCCAATTTTACTTACGGAGATTGGGAAAAAGCCACTTATGCCAAAGACCGAAAATTGCCTTATAAAAAACGAGACGCCATTATTTCTCCTTTAATAGAAGAAAATCCTAAAAAATAATTTAGTAATTAATTAACAAAAATGAGAACCCTCGTTATTGGAGATATTCACGGAGCGTACAAAGCCCTTTTGCAAGTGTTAGAAAAAGCAAAAGTAACACCCGATGATTTTTTGATTTTTTTAGGAGATATTGCCGACCGATGGAGCGAAACCCCAAAAGTGTATGACTTGCTTATAGAAATGCAAAAAACACACAAAATACTAATGATAAAAGGCAACCACGATGACCTTTGTTATCAGTTTTTGAGCAAAAAGCCAATGGACAGCAAGTGGCTCATACACGGCGGAGACGCCACCCAAAAAGCGTATGAAAACATACCTAATGAGGTAAAACAAAAACATATGGATTTCATTCATTCAATGAAAAATTATGTAGTAGATGGGCAAAATAGACTTTTCTTGCACGGAGGTTTTACCAACCTTCGCGGGGTAGAGTTTGAGTATTGGGTACCCAATTTTTTCTGGGACAGAACTCTCTGGGAATTAGCAATTTCCACTCCCGAAGATATGCCAAAAGAGGATATTTTTTACCCAAAACGGCTAAAATTATACAAAGAAATATACATCGGGCATACTCCGCTTACTCGCTTTAATACCGACCAACCAATGATGCGACACAACGTTTGGAATATAGACACAGGCGCAGGCTTCCACGGGCGAATCACCATTTTAGATGTGGATACCAAAGAATATTGGCAGAGCGACCCCGTGCCTTCTTTTTATCCTAACGAAAAGGTAAGAGATTGTTAAAAAAAGATAATATATAAGATAAAAAAACTACACCAATATAAAAATTTGTAATTTTATAAAGAATGTATTATCTTTGCCCAATTCTTTTTTCTTTTACAGAAAAATAAATCCTATATTTATTTTTATATTCTATTGAAAATTACTATTTTATAAAAATAATATAACCTAAAATTAATACAAATACTATTCTTTTTCTCATAGAAAAATAAAACAAAAATCTACTTGAAAAAAGGAATTAATGAATTCAAAAATTGTTAAATAAATATTAAGATAATGAATAATAATCCAGAATTAATAGCAAAAGTAGAAGCTGCTTTGGCAGAAATTCGCCCATTTTTACAGAGTGATGGTGGCGATATTTCGCTTCTTGGTATAGAAGATAATAAAATTGTAAAAGTACATTTGGAAGGAAATTGCCTTAGTTGTAGCATCAACCAAATGACACTTCGTAGTGGTGTGGAAATGACTATAAAACAATATGCTCCTGAAATAGAAAAAGTTATAAATGTAGAATAGTTAAATTTAGAATTAATAATAAAAGAGATTATCCCGTAAAGATAATCTCTTTTTGTTTAATTATTTTTATTGCATAAATTTACAATAGATGATATTATCGATACTACCAAAGAAATGGTAGTTAGCAAAGAAAATTCATAAAAAATTTGTGTTAATAACAACAAAATAGCAACTATAAGTATAAACCAAAAAATATTTTTATTCATTTTTAATTTTTTATAAAATAAAAGCTACCCAAAAATTAGGTAGCTCTTAAATATCAATAAATTATAACTATTTTCTAAAAGAATAAAGCAACGCCTATACCTACACCAAGTTTTCCAATATTGGTAGTGCTACTTGCGCCACTTGCTTTTAAATTTCTTTGGTCATAATCCACAGAACCTGTAATAGCTACTGCTTCATTAACAAAATAAGCTACCCCACCAGCAAAGTTAAATGCTACCCCGCTAACAGAATTTCCACTTGTTGATTGTGTTGCGTAACCAACTCCAGCGCGTACGAAAGGAGCTATTTCGCCACCCAATTTGAAGAAATACGTAGCATTTGGTCGGATAATAAAACTATTAGTAGCATCTCCGCCTTTTGGTTTGACATTTTCATAAGATAAGCCCAAACCAACTGCTAAATTGTCAATTACAAAATAGTTTAAACTTGGCGTAACTTTGAATACAGAATTTGCTTGATTTCCATCTACACTATTAGAAGTGTAAGACAGCCCAAGGTCAGACTCTACAAACCAATCTCCTTTTTGTGTTTGCCCGTAAGAAACACCTGCAAAAACTACTGCGATAAGTAATAAAATTTTCTTCATCTTTAAATTTTTTATAATTAAACTAAGGCAAAGGTAGTGTTTTTTTATATATTTAATGTTAATAAAATGATAAAAATTAATTACCAAACCAGCCTTCTCTGTCAAGGCTTCGGTATTGGATAGCTTCGCCTATGTGGTGTTCTTTTATGTCGTTACTTTGGTCAAGGTCTGCAATGGTTCGGGCTACTTTTAGTATTCTGTCGTAGGCACGAGCCGAAAGATTTAGCCTTTCCATTGCATTTTTGAGTAAAGCTAAGGAAGGTTCGTTCAGTTTGCAATATTTCCGTATTTGTTTGGTATTCATTTGTGCATTATAATGAATATGCGGATATTCTGTAAAACGTTCTGTTTGAATATTCCGAGCGAGAATGACGCGTTCGCGAATATCTTTACTACTTTCCGCTTTATTTTCGTCAGATAATTTCTCAAACGGAACAGGATTTACTTCAATGTGAATATCTATTCTGTCCAAAAGAGGGCCTGATATTTTGCTAAGATATCGTTGCATTTCGGCAGGAGTACTAACAACAGGCGCATCTGGGTCGTTAAAATAACCGCTTGGGCTAGGGTTCATACTTGCGACCAACATAAAAGAAGAAGGGTAAGTGATAGTAAATTTTGCCCGAGAAATGGTAACTTCTCTATCTTCCAAAGGCTGTCGCATTACTTCCAGAACGCTACGTTTAAATTCTGGTAATTCATCTAAAAAAAGAACGCCATTGTGTGCTAAGGAAATTTCGCCAGGCTGTGGATAGCCCCCGCCTCCTACTAAGGCAACATCCGAAATGGTGTGGTGTGGGCTACGAAACGGACGCTGACAAATCAGTCCATTATCTTTTACCCTACCAACAACGCTATGTATTTTGGTTGTTTCTAAGGCTTCTTGTAAGGTCATAGGCGGAAGAATACCCGCCAAACGCTTGGCAAGCATCGTTTTTCCTGAACCAGGTGGCCCAATAAGGATAATATTATGCCCACCTGCGGCAGCTATTTCCATACAACGTTTTACGGATTCTTGCCCTTTTACATCAGAAAAATCAAAATCGGGAGTGTCAAAATGCTTAAAAAATTCTTCCCGAGTGTTAATTTCTGTTTTTGGTAAAGAAATATCTCCGTTAAGAAAATCAATAACCTGTTTAATATTTTCTACTCCATAAACTTCCAAATTATTAACAATTGCAGCTTCTTTGGCGTTTTGGTGAGGCAAAATAAATCCTTTGAAACCTTCGTTTCTGGCTTGTATAGCGATAGGTAAAGCCCCTTTTATGGGTTGCAAACTTCCGTCTAAGGAAAGTTCTCCCATTATGATATATTGGTCAATTTCAGGACATTGTATTTGCCCATTGGCAGCCAAAATACCGATGGCAAAACTCAAATCATAAGCAGAGCCTTCTTTGCGCATATCGGCAGGTGCCATATTAATGGTTATTTTTTTGCCTGGTATCTTATAATTATTATTTTGTAAAGCGGCTGCAATTCTATAATTACTTTCTTTAATAGCATTATCTGGCAAGCCAACTAAGTGATAACCAACCCCTTTGTCAATATTCACTTCAATGGTAATGGTGGTGGCTTCTACCCCAAAAACAGCACTTCCATATATTTTCACTAACATAAAAAAATAATTTTAATAAGGTTATAACATATAATTTTTTTTAATTTTTACTTGCCAGAAATAAAAATTTTTTCTCTTCGTGAGTAAGACTTTCGTAGCCACTTTTGCTTATTTTATCCAAAATAGTGTTTATTTTCTCTTCTTTTTCCTTATCTTGTAAGCGAGTTAATCTATTATCCTGAGATTTTTTCTTTTTTTTAGGTGATTTTCGTTGAAAAATTCCTTTTTTTATAGAAAAAGCATAGCAAAAACCGAAAAAAGCTCCTCCAAGATGAGAAATATGCCCGCCTGAGTTGGAAATTGGAATACTTGCCAAGTCAATACACACCATCAATAAGCCAAAAACCCACAAAGGAAGAGAAAATACGCCAAATAAAAATACTTTGTACTGAGGCGTATAAGTTGCCAGAAAAATAAGTACAGCCATCACTCCTGCCGATGCCCCAATGAGAATGTCATTTCTATCATAAAAAACAGGAAAAATATTGAAAGACAGCACAAAAAGTATTCCCCCGAAAATGATTCCTAATAAGTATAAGAATAAAAACCGCTTCGGGTTAAAAAGATTCATAAAAATAATACCCACAAAATACAACAAAATCATATTAAAAAGTAAATGCAAAAAAGTATTATGCAGGAAACCATAAGTAATAAATGTCCAAAATTTTATAAAAAATACGGAAAAAAGCGGAGAAAGTCCTAAATTTTTATAAAAAAATGAAAATTCCGTTTGCCATAGAAAAGAAATCAAAGAAGGGAAAATAAAACCTATCAGATTGATTGCTATTAAAATATAAACTACGGATAATGAGTGCTTTGCAAATATTCTTTTCATTTGGTATTATTTTTTGTTAATAAATTCTTCGGTCGTTGAAAGAATTTTTTCGCCAAATCCACATCAGGATAAATCCAATAATCGCCCCTCCAATATGAGCAAAATGGGCAATATTTTGTCCGAAAATAGAAAAACCTGTAACGCCAGAGAACAAATCTAACAAAATAAGCACAGGAATAAAATATTTTGCTTTTATAGGAATAGGCAAGAAAATAAGCATTAATTCTGCATTTGGGAACAACATTCCGAAGGCAACTAAAATACCATAAATAGCCCCAGAAGCTCCCACAGCAGGAGTGAAATAAGCTGAAAATAAGTTATTTATATCTTCATCTGACAAAATTTCTTTCCAATTGGTGAATATTTGTCCTTTATTAACCACTTCTGTTATTTGTTCATAAGTATAGCCTTTTTCTAAAAGAATATTCACATAATGATGAAATTCGTAATAATTCACCGCTGTGTGCAAAGTCGCAGCCCCCAGCCCACAAGCAAAATAAAATAAGAAAAAACGATTACTCCCGAAATAACTTTCCAAAGGCGAACCGAAAGAATACAAAGCAAACATATTAAACAAAATATGCATTTCACTTCCGTGCATAAACATATGAGAAAAAATTTGCCACCAATGGAACTGAGGATTTTCAAAATAATAAAGAGCAGTTTGCGACTTAAAATCGGGGATAATTAAAGCTATTATAAAGAAAATAACATTAGCAATAATAAGATGTTTTACGGCACGAGTAATATTCATTCTGTACAAAATTAATTAGCAAATGTAGTAAAAAATAAATAAAAACTATAATAACAAGATGTTTTTTAACATTTTTAAAGAATTTTACATTTATAATTCTAAAAAAATAACATTTTTATAAAAAATAAAAATACCTGAAAAATAACAAACTATTAACAATAATAGAATAAAAATGCGTTTATCTTTGCGCTCTTTTAATCAAAAATAATGTTACGAAAATTATTTCCGCTGGCTATTGGAGGGCTGGCTTTGGGTTCTACAGAATTTATCTTGATGGGGCTTCTGCGCAATATAGGTAGTAGTATGCAACTTTCAGACGCACAAACAGGACATTTTATAGCAGCTTATGCCCTTGGTGTGGTGTTTGGAGCTCCTACTTTGGTAGCACTAAGTTCCAAATACAATCCTAAAAAAATATTAATGGGATTGATGTTGCTATTCACTATTTTTAACGGACTTTCGGCGGTAATGCCCGATTATTATTCGTTTTTGGTAGCGAGGTTTTTCTCTGGTTTGCCACACGGAGCATTTTTTGGAGTAGGAGCAATTATCGCAAAACAATTAGCCCCAAAAGGGAAAGAAGCTATTGCTATTTCGGTAATGTTCGGGGGGCTTACTTTTGCTATTCTGTTAATGGTTCCTTTGCTTACATTTTTCGGAAATATGATACACTGGCGTTGGGCAATGGGCATTGTGGCGTCGTTAGGTTTGCTTACATTTTTCTCTATTTTATTCTTTTTGCCAAATGTAGAAAGAGAAGGAAAATTAGGCATAAAGAAAGAAATTATTACATTTTTCGGAACAAAATCGGTTTTAGTGTTAATAATCACTATTTTTGGTTGTAGTGGGCTTTTTGCGTGGTTCAGCTACATACAACCGCTAATGCTGGAATATGGACACATCAGCGAAGGGAATACCCATATTGTAATGATGGTGGCAGGTGTTGGAATGGTAGTTGGAAATTTCTTCGGGGGTTGGCTTGCCGATAAAATTCGCCCTATACGAGCAAGTATTATCATTTTAACATTAATGGTACTTGTGCTTACTTTGGTTTTTATTTTTGCAAAAGATACTCTAATGGCTTGGGTACTAACGTTTTTCTGCGGAATAATGGCTATGTCACTTGGTTCGCCACTGAATATTATAATGTTTCGTGCAGCACCTCACTCTCAAATGATGGGAGCAGCCTTTATGCAAGCCGCCTTCAATACGGCTAATTCCATAGGAGCATACTTCGGAGGAATACCATTAAAATATGGTGCGAATTATCCTTCCTTAGTGGGTGCAGGAATGGCTTTCACAGGTTTATTATTCTGTTTGTATATGTCTAAAAAATACGGAAAATCATTTATTTAGATGAAAAAAGTATCTTTTATATAAATTAAAAAATATTCATTTAATATTGCGTCAAAAAACAAAAGGCTACAATTTAGTAGCCTTTTCTCATTAAATTAAAAAATATTGTATTAGAATTATTTTACAAAGAATTTTCATCAAAAAAAAATTTCTAAAACAGCACCTAATTCTCTCTTGTACTTATAAATAAACTCTATATTACTCTTCTCCAAATCAAGAGCAGTAACCGAAGAAAATCCCCTATCAGAAATTTGGTACAAAGATAAGAAATAAATTTATTTTTATATTATTTTTAACTTAATATTAAACTATTTTATATTTTAAATCAAAATAATTCTAATTTTTATTGTAATTTTATATTAAAAAATAGTTTTAAATATACAAAAAAAAGGAATTGTAAATACAACAACTCCTTTTTATAATTTCATTTTTTTATAATTTATTTACAAATATTCTCCTCCTGTATAATTTTGTGGAGTAATGGCTTTTAACTCTTCTTTCACAGAAGCTGATATTTCTAAATTACTTACAAAATTAGAAATGCTTTCGGCATTAATTTTTTCATTCGTTCTGGTAAGTGTTTTTAAGGCTTCATATGGGTTGGGGTAGCCTTCTCGTCTTAAAATAGTTTGAATAGCTTCGGCTACAACCGCCCAATTTTCTTCCAAATCATTATGTATTTTTTCAGGATTTAAAATAAGTTTGTCCAAGCCTTTAAGCGTTGATTGTAAAGCAATTAAAATATGCCCGAAAGGCACACCAACATTGCGCAAAACCGTGCTATCGGTAAGGTCGCGTTGCAAGCGAGAAATAGGTAATTTTGCCGAAAGATGCTCCAAAATAGCATTGGCAATTCCTAAATTTCCTTCCGAATTTTCAAAATCAATAGGATTTACTTTATGTGGCATCGCCGAAGAACCTACTTCGCCTGCTTTTATTTTTTGCTTAAAATAATCCATAGAAATATACGTCCAAATATCTCTATTGAGGTCTATCAAAATAGTATTTATGCGTTTTAGAAAATCAAAAAGCGAAGCTAAATTATCATAATGTTCTATCTGAGTAGTTGGAAATGAATGACTTAGACCTAAATATTTTTCTACAAAATTTGTTCCAAAATCTTTCCAATGGATAAACGGATAGGCTACTTTATGCGCATTATAATTGCCCGTAGCACCGCCAAATTTCGCCGAATACGGAATGTTTTTCTGTTGCTTGCACTGCTCTTTTATCCGAGTGGAAAATACCAAAATTTCTTTACCTAACCGAGTTGGCGAAGCAGGTTGCCCGTGCGTACGCGCCAAAAGCGGAATAGCTTTCCATTCGTTAGCAAAAAAATCTAATTTTTCTATAACTTTCTGTAATTCAGGTAAATAAACCTCTTCCATTGCTTCTTTAATAGATAACGGAATGGCTGTATTGTTAATATCTTGTGAAGTAAGCCCAAAATGAATAAATTCTTTATACTTATCCAAGCCCAAGCGGTCAAACTCTTGTTTTATAAAATATTCTACCGCTTTTACATCGTGGTTGGTAGTTTGTTCTATTTCTTTGATTTTCAAAGCATTTTCATTAGAAAAATGAAGATAAATATCTCTTAATTTTTGAAAATTTTCTTTGTTAAAATCAGCAAGTTGTGGTAAAGGAATTTCGCATAATGCGATAAAATATTCCACTTCCACACGCACCCGATATTTTATCAAGGCTTGTTCTGAGAAAAAGGCTTGCAAAGCCTTTGTTTTGCTGGCATAACGACCATCAATAGGAGAAATAGCTATTAAAGACATCTTTTAACGATTTAAAAAGGCAAAGATAAGAAAAATTATAGACTTTTTATTAAATTTATATTCATTTTTGCAGAAAGTTCGCCCGCTTTTTCTACAAAAGTATCATAAGAAACGGTATCACCTTCGCCTGCATTGTCTGAAATAGCTCGAAGCACCAAGAAAGGCGTTTGTAAAAGATAACACGTTTGCGCTATGGCTGCCGCTTCCATTTCTACGGCAAGTGCCGAAGGGAAATTCTGTTCTATCCAAAGTTTTTTTTCAGGATTGTGAATAAAACTATCTCCACTAACTATTGGCGCACAATGTAATTGATTTGTAAATTGAAGACAATTTTGTTTTGCTTTTTCTAACCATTGATTATCAGTAATATATGAAACAGGCATTTGTGCTTGTTGCCCCAATTGATAGCCAAAAGCAGTTACATCTACATCGTAATATGCCACTTCGGTAGCTAAAATAAGGTCATACACTCGTGAGGTTTGTAGCCCACCCGCTGTGCCTGTATTGATAACCAAATCGGGCGAAAAAGTATGAATAAGCAAAGCTGTCCCCACCGAAGCACTCACCTTCCCTATTCCTGAAAGTAAAATAACCACTTGGTGATTTCCTATTTTTCCTTCATAGAAAGAAAACCGAGATATTTTTGTTTCTTTTGCATCTTTCAAATGTTCTCTAAGCAATTGAATTTCAATATCCATTGCTCCAATAATTCCTATTTTCATTATTCTTTATTTTTGGTATCTATAAAAATGGTAACAGGCCCATCGTTGGTAAGATTTATTTTCATATCAGCTCCGAAAACTCCTGTTTTTATCTTTTCATTAAAATTTTTCTTTATAAAAAGAATAAATTGTTCGTAAATAGGAATAGAAACTTCTGGTTTGGCAGCTCGTATATAAGAAGGTCTGTTTCCTTTTTTGGTAGAAGCGTGTAGAGTAAATTGACTAACAATCATTATTTCTCCTTGTATATCTTCCACAGAAAGGTTCATAACTCCCTGATTATCATCAAATATTCTCATTTTAAGAATTTTATTTGCCAGCCATTCTATATCTTCTTGTGTGTCCGTATCTTCTATTCCCAAAAGCACAACAAGTCCTTTTTCTATTTGAGAATATATATTTTGTTCAATAGTAAGGCTGGCTTGGGAAACGCGCTGTATAATAGCTCTCATTTGTAAATAATTGAAAATCTGTTATTTATATCTTTAAAAAATAAGTGTTCCGCCTTGCATTATTTCTTTGTAAAGAATAAATTTTCTATCCAAAGGTTTTCCGTTAAGCGAAGGAATGGTATTGGCAGAATTTTTTTGTTTAATTATGGTAAAACTATTTCCGTTTTCCAGATGTAAAATAGTTTTATCAAAAAAAGGTTTTCCAAAATAAAATTTGCCATCGGCGGGGTTAATAGGGTAAAAACCTAAGGCACTAAGTACGTACCAAGAAGACATTTGCCCACAATCTTCGTTGCCACAATGCCCATCGGGAGTGTTTTTATATTGTGTTTGCATAATTTGTTGTATGCGTTCTTGGGCTTTTTCTGGCTTGGAAGTGAAATTGTATAAATAGGCAACGTGGTGACTGGGTTCATTGCCTTGCACATACTGCCCTATCATTCCTGTACTGAAAATAGGCAATTTTTCATCGGGAGTAGAAGCAAGAGAAAACATAGAGTCCAACTTTATTTCCAAAGCATCTTTTCCGCCCATTTTCTCTATCATTCCTTCTATATTTTGAGGAACAAAAAAGCGATAATGCCAAGCGTTACTTTCGCAGAAATAAGGAGTGTAATCTTTTGGATTAAAGTTAGTTATAAAATTTCCTTTACTATCTTTCGGGCGGAAGAACATTGTATTTTCATCGAATAAATTTCGCCAATTTTCTGATCTATTTTTAAAATACAAAGCATCTTCGGTTTTGCCTAAGGCTTGGGCAAACTCAGCTATACACCAATCATCATAAGCATATTCTAAGGTTTTGGAAACAGACCAATTTTCTCCTGATTTGTCCAAATCATACGGAATGTAGCCATATTTTTTATACAAATCTATTTCTCGTTCTTCTACCATTGCACTGGCTTTACAAGCATCATAAGCAAGCTCTGTATCCATTGGTATTCCTTTAAAATAAGCATCTACGATAATAGACACAGCGTGGTAGCCTATCATCATATTCGTTTCGCCTCCTTGCATACTCCACACGGGCAAAGTACCTGTTTTGTTATAATGAATTAAGAAACTTTTTATAAAATCTTTACTAATCTTGGGGTGCAAAATAGTATATAACGGATGTGCCGCTCGGAAGGTATCCCAAAGGGAAAAAGTATCGTATCTGTCCGTATCATTAGCATCGCTTAACAGATTTGGAGCAAGCATTGACTGATACAACATTGTGTAAAATATTATTTTTTCATCTTTTGTACCACCTTCTATGGTTATTTTTTGTAATTCATTTTGCCAAAGTTTTTTTGCATTTTTTTTATATTCTTCAAAATTAAAATGAGTAGCTTCGGTATGCATATTTTTATAAGCACCTTCTATATTTGTCATAGAAAGTGCGGTTTTTATAATAATTTTTTCATTATCCGAAGTTTTATAATGAAGAGTAATTTTGGAATTATTCGTTTTATCGCCTGTATTTTCTTCGGAAAGAGAATAATTTTCAAAAGGTTTGGAAAATTGCGCTACAAAATACACTTTTTGGTTTCTTGCCCATCCTGTAGAAAAACGATAACCTTCTATGGTAGTGTCATTTACTACTTTGATGTGAGTTTCGGTAGTTTTATCCCAATTTATAGAATAAGATAAATCAATGGTAATCAATGAATTATCATCTTTCGGGAAAGTATATTGTTGTATGCCAACACGAGGGGTTGTGGTTAGTTCTGCTTTTATTCCGTAACTGAGCAAATCTACGGAATAATAACCTGCTGTTGCCGTTTCGTGCTGATGGTTAAAATAAGAAAAAGGCTTATAGTTGTTGGTTTCTATTCGTTTATCAAAACGGCTATTGGTGGGCATTATCAGCACATCATAAAGGTCGCCTGCACCTGTACCCGAAAGGTGTGTGTGTGAAAATCCTGTGATGATACTATCTTGATAAAAGTATCCTGAAATTCTGTCCCAGCCCGCTATGCCAATATCTGGGCTAAGCTGTACCATTCCGAAAGGGGTCATTGCTCCTGGATAAGTGTTCCCTGTTCCGTCCGTTCCTATAAACGGATTCACATAAGAAGTTAAATCAGAGATAGAGAGGGTTACTTCTTCTTTTTTGCAAGAAAAAGATAATAATGCTAAAATAAACAAAGACTTTTTCATATTTACCAATGTAAAATATTTGCAAATATACGATTTTTTATCCTAATATTAGTTAAAAATTCTCTTGTTTTACTTCTATTGGTATTCCCTTTGGCATAAATAGTTTCAAAATTTCAGGATTTTTATTCGTAAGCCATTTATGTTTACCTTCTTTACCCAAAGAAGATAATAGATTATTTTGTTCTAAAATATGTTTCGTTTGCCTTGCGACAGCCTCGCCAGAGTCTATTATTTTTATATTTTTAGGGATAATTTGTTGTATTTGTTCTAAAAGATAAGGATAATGTGTGCAACCCAATACCAAATAATCTATATTTTTGGCTACCATCGGGGTAAGGTATTTCTCTAATAAATTGTATATTTGTGCAGAATTGTGTTTTCCTTCTTCTATAAGTTCTACCAGCCCCTCGCCTATTTGTTCTATAATTGTTACCCCAGATTGGATAAAATTTTGACTTGTTCGTGCAAAAAGTTCGCTACTTAATGTGCCTTTTGTAGCCAAAACACCTATTTTTTTTGTTTTACTATTCAGGCTTGCAGGTTTTATAGCAGGTTCTATACCTATGAAAGGTACTTTGTATTTTGTTCTAAGGTGAGAAATGGCATTGGTTGTGGCTGTATTACAAGCAACTACAATGATTTTACAATGATTCTCTAATAGAAATTCTACATTTTTCTCACAAAGTGAAATTATTTTATCTTTTCCTTTTATTCCGTAAGGAGCATTGGCACTATCTGCCAAGAAAATAGTACTTTCGTAAGGCAAAGTATGCACTATTTCTCGCCAAATACTTGTTCCTCCAATTCCTGAATCAAATAAACCTATCATAATACTAAAAAAAGTGCCTCCTAAGAAGCACTTTTCAACAATTTAATTTTTAAACATTATGACTAAAAACCTAATTCTTTTTTAACACTGCTATAAAGGTCTTCTCCGTCAGCTACAATAACTCCTGACCCTTGTGTAGAGTCCAAAACGTATTGTATTCCTTTTGCTTTTGCTACCTTTTCTACAGCTTTTTTAGCTTTTTCCATTATAGGAGCGATAAGAGTTTCTCTTTTCTTTTGCAAATCTTCGGCAGCAGTTTGTTGTGCTTGGCGAATGTTGTTTTGCATAGTTTCCAAAGTTCTGCTTTCTTTTTCAAGGTCAGATTGTTGTGCTTTTAGCTGCGCTTCGGTAAGTGCGCTAATTTTCTTTTGGAAAGCCTCTGCTTTGGTTTGGTATTCTTTGAAAGAAGCCTGCAAATCATTAGTATAAGTTTGTTCCAATTTTTGTAATTGTGATTGTGCAGATTTCATTTCAGGCATTTCATTTAGTAGTTTTTGAGAATCAATATGTGCTACTTTACTTTGTGCCATTACAGAACCACTCAACATAAGAGCAGCTACTATCACCCAATTTCTGATGTTTTTTACCATTTGCTTATTGTATTAATTAATTTTATTTATTTTTGACTTTTATTTTTCTCTTGTTTGAGTTTTTCTCGTTCGGCTTGCTTTGCTTTGTTAGCCTCTTCTCTTTCTTTTTGTCGTTTTAGTCGTTCTTCGGCTTGTTGTCGTTTGAGTTTTTCTCGTTCGGCTTGTCGTTTAGCAAGGTCGTCAGCTTTTTGTTTTTCGTATGCTTCTTTTCGTTTTGTTTTTTCGTCTTTTAGCTCATAGTTATAATTATTTTCTTTGAGCAATTGACTGATTTCTTTATTTCTGTCCTCCGCATTATCTTTTCTTTTTAACAACCGAAGTACCAATTTGGTAATATCATATTTTTCTTCTGCAAAAACTGCGCTGGCATCTTCTTTGGTAAAAATATAATCATATCTTTTTGTTTTTCCTATTTCTTGAACGATGTTAAATATTTGGTCTTGAATAGGTTGTGCCAACTTCCAGCGTTGTTCTATATAATCGCCTTTTTCGGTACCGAATCTTTTTTGTTGATATGCTTCTAAGTTGCGCTCCAAGAGGTCAATTTCTTCTTCTCGGTCTTTAAGCATTTCGGCAGTTAGCAAAGGTTTTTCGGCTTCTAATTTATCTTTGCGAGCTTGTATTTCGGCTTGTTTTGTATCAATTTCTCTTTGCCATTGGGCTACTTTTTCATTGAGTTGTTCGCTGGCTACCTTGTATTCGTCAAGCTGAGAGAGGATATAATCCATATCCAAATAGGCAATTCGCGTGCTTTTCTGAGCAAAAGTACAAAAATTCACCAAAAATACCAAAAGCGCAAAATGTATCTTTTTTGGTTTCATAATTTCAGTATAGAAAATATCGTGCCAAAGTTATAACTTTTTTCGCAAACAGAAAAATTATTTTTGTTTTATTTATAAAAAAACTATTTTTACGCTTATAAAAAGGCATCAGCAAAAGGAAAAATTTAGTAAAAAAAGAAATAAAAAAGCATTATTCACAGCCAAAATACGATATGAACAATATTGTTTATTATTTTTTTAATAATGCTCATTATCAAAACATTAGTTTTTGGATAAATAGTGGATATTTTTTCTGTAAAAAGTAAATAAAAAATTTGATTTTTTCCAATTCTTGTATATAGGAGAAGTGTTTTGGATAAAACAAATTTATTTTTAATATAGTTATCAACAAGTAAAATGGAGTTTTTTAATATAAAAAGAAATGATTTTTGAAAAGAAAAAGGTAATTAACGGAAAGAAATTTCTTTTGTTAATAAGTGATTTTATTTTCTGTTTTTCAAACATTTAAATAGCGTATTTTGTGTTAATAACTATGGAAAAAGTAGGGTTTTCCATACTTACAAGAGTTTTTTTAAGTTTTTTTTACCTAAACTAACAACGTATTATCATCATCATTTTTTATTTTTTTAAATAAATATTTTATTTTATGAATAATAAATGGTGGATAAAGTTTTTGAAAATTTAATTTTTTAGAAAAAAAATAGTACTTTTGCACAAATCGTTTAGCGTTGTGCTAAAAAATATTAGATAACTTA
The DNA here is from genome assembly GCA_030530525.1 of Capnocytophaga sp. Taxonomy (GTDB): domain Bacteria; phylum Bacteroidota; class Bacteroidia; order Flavobacteriales; family Flavobacteriaceae; genus Capnocytophaga. Next base: position 165,558 of record JAUMUT010000001.1, read on the forward strand.
TGGCAAGAAAAAAAATAAAACAGAAAAAGAAAAAAAATAAAGATTACAGCAAGGATATATTAACTATTTTGCAAAAAAATAGTGGAAAAAGTTTTTCTTGGAAGCAAATAGCAGAAAAATTAAAAGCAACTTCTACAGAAATGCGGAACGACCTTATCCACTCTTTGGCTAAGTTAGTAAAGCAATCTCATATCAATGAAATAGACAAAGGGCAATACCAAGCCTTAGAAGCTACTTACTACCACCAAGGAATAGTGGATATGGCTTCTAATGGGAATGCTTATGTAATATGTGAGGATTTGGAACAGGATGTTTTTGTGCCTAATAACTTGCTGAATAAAGCCCTCCACGGCGATGTAGTGGAAGTGTATGTATTTCCTCGCCGTAGGGAAAAGTTAGAAGGGGAAATTACCCAAGTGATAGAACGTAAGCGTACAACCTTTGTAGGAGTGGTACAAATGCAGAAAAATTTCGCTTTTGTAGTGCCTACCGACCGTAGGATGTATACGGATATTTTCGTTCCAAAAAATGACTGTAATGGAGCGCAGGACGGCGATAAAGTATTAGTACGCATCACGCAATGGACTTCTAGTGCTAACTCACCTTATGGAGTAGTGGAAAAAATTCTTGGTAAGCCTGGCAAACATCATACAGAAATACACGCTATTCTTGCAGAATATGGCTTACCTAACGAATTTCCTAAGGAAGTGGAGGCATATGCACAAGAATTGGATACAACTATTAAGGAAGAAGAAATAGTACGGCGCAGAGATATGCGTGAGGTACTTACTTTTACTATTGACCCTCGCGATGCTAAGGATTTTGATGATGCACTGTCCTTCCAAGTGCTTGAAAATGGTAATTTTGAAATAGGGGTGCATATAGCCGATGTCTCCCACTATGTACAGCCGAATACTATTTTGGACGATGAGGCTTATCAGCGAGCAACTTCCGTATACTTAGTGGATAGGGTAGTGCCTATGCTTCCTGAAGTACTTTCTAACTTTGCCTGCTCCTTGCGTCCTGAGGAGGAGAAATATACTTTTTCAGCTATTTTTGAACTCTCCCCGAAGGCGGAAATTCGTAATACTTGGCTGGGTCGTACGGTAATTCGCTCCGATGTGCGCTTTGCCTATGAGGAAGCACAGGCAGTAATTGAGGCTTTTGATACGCCTTATGGAGAGATATTGACAGATTTTACAATGCCTGAGGAGATTTCTATTCGCCCAGAAGGAAGCTATACTGTTTCTAAAGAAATAGTAGAAGCTATTCTTTCACTGAATGCCTTGGCGGAAATTCTTCGTGCCAAACGTATGAAGTCAGGAGCTATTTCCTTTGATAAGTTGGAAGTGAAATTCCTTTTAGATGAAAATAACAATCCACTTGGCGTTTATACAAAGGAAAGTAAAGAAGCGAATAAGCTTATAGAGGAATTTATGCTCTTAGCTAACCGAAAAGTAGCTGAATATGTTTCTAAATTAAAAAAGACTTTTGTATATCGCATTCACGATCAGCCTGATGAAGAGAAGCTCTTACAGATGCAGGGGGTTATTTCTCGCTTTGGCTATAAGCTCAATCTTAAAGATAAAAATTCTATTGCCCACTCTATCAATAACTTATTAGAAGCAGTACACGGAAAGAAAGAACAGAACTTAGTGGATACTTTGGCTATCCGTAGTATGAGTAAGGCTGCTTATTCTACCCATAATATAGGACATTACGGTTTGGCTTTTGATGATTATACGCACTTTACCTCCCCTATTCGTCGTTATCCTGATGTGATGGTACATCGCCTGTTGCAGTGGTATTTGGATAAGGGAGCTTCTGCTAATGAAGCCGAGTATGAAGAAAAATGTAAGCACTCCTCCCAAATGGAAAATTTGGCGACTTCTGCCGAGCGTGATTCTATTAAGTATATGCAAATCAAGTATATGGAAGAGCATAAGAATCAGGAATTTTTAGGAGTGATTTCAGGAGTTACCGAATTTGGAATTTATGTAGAAATTATTGAAAATAAATGTGAAGGGATGATTCGCGCTCGTGATATAAAGGACGATTATTATATATTTGATGAAAAAGCATATGCCCTTATAGGCGAAGTGAACAAGCAACGCTATACCTTAGGTGATGAGGTAAGAATACGTGTAAAGAATACGGATTTGGCTAAGAGGCATTTAGACTTTGAATTGGTAAAATAACCTTTTCATTTTTCGTACAAATTTATTATTTACCATATAAAAAATTGCTATTTTTGTAGCTTAATTATTACGAATGATACAAGATATTATTAGTGCCATTCCTTTTGGAATATTTTTGGCATTTACCATTGGGCCTGTATTTTTTATTTTATTAGAAACGAGTATAACAAGAGGCTTCCGAGCGGCACTTTTTTTTGATTTTGGTGCTTTACTTGGCGATGCTTTTTTTATAATTTTAGCTTATTGGAGTACGAGTAAGCTCTCTGATTATATAAAAAATAATCCCAATTTATTCATTTATGGAGGAATTATTATCATACTTTATGGGCTTTTTTCTTATTTTTCCCAACGAAAGAATAAAAAAAACATAACCACCAACAGAATAATAGAAATCAAAGAAAAGAATTATTTTTCTCTTTTCTATAAAGGATTTTTATTAAATATCATCAATGTTGGGGTTTTCGCCTATTGGCTTGCTGTTATTATGAGTTTTTCTAAACAAGGCAATATTACTTCTACTCGTGTAATTACTTTTTTATCAGCTATTTTACTAACTTATTTATTAGTAGATATTATAAAAATATTGATAGCCAAGCGATTAAGAAATAAACTTACTCCTATGAATATTCATAAAATAAAGCAAGGCATCAATATTTTCTTAGTAATATTTGGTTTATTTCTTATTTTTCAAGGTATTTTTCCTACTAATTTCAATGCAGTTATAGAATAAAATGTTCCACGTGGAACGTTTTCTGTTTTACATTAAGTTATTAACAATAAATAAGATTTATAAACTTTATTTTTTATGTAAATAATTTAAAATGAATGTATTACCATACAAAAAAAGTGATTATCTAAGTAGATAATCACTTTTAATTTATTTCTTTTCGTTTAATTCTTTTATTAATTCTTGGGTAATATCTTTATCTTCTTTCCCATAATGTACGCTTCCTCCATCATTTGCTCCAAGAATAAAATCATAATTATGTTTTTTACCATATTCTTTTACAAAAGTTTTCACTTTTTTAAGCAAAGTATCCATTTTTGTACGACTTTCTTCCTGAATAGCCTGCTGTTCTTCCATTAAATGCTGTTGAAGAATTTGACTTTCTTGCATTAATTCATTTTGTTTTTCTTGTATTGCAGCTTGTGATAAATTTTTTGCTTGTGATTCAAAATTTTGTACTTTTAATTGAAAAGCTCTGGAAATACTATCTCGCTTGCGGTCATATTTATCTATTTTTCCTTGCAGTAACGATTCTAAGTCTTTCTTTTCCTGATACTCATCTAACAACTTGCTATTATCTACATAGCCTATTTTGTGTTGGCAAGCAGTAAGAGACGCAATTAATAATCCTCCGAAAATTATTTTATTCATAACACTAAATTTAAATTTTTTACAAAGTTACGAATTTTTTTCTTATAATATTTCTATTTTAACAAATTAATATTATTTTTGAAAATAGATAAAAAATCAGCTTTCAGAAATCTATTAAATTTTTATTTTCTTTTAATTTTGATATAATATTACATTTATTATCAAAATAATTAAAAAAACAACATTTAAAATCGTTTTTCTATTTTTTTTAAAGCTAAAAAATATTACATTTAGTAAAATTTCTGTGAGAAATATTATTTTTCCTTTTTCAGAATATAAATCAAAGAAGAATATTCTCCTGTTCGTAAAGCTGACCAATTGGAAAGAAATCCGTTGAAAATTCCTTTAATAAAATTAATTTTTCCTGTTTTATATTTTTCAGAAAGAAGACTTACATAAAAGGCATCTAACCACATAGGTTTTATTTTTATAAGCTGAAATCCTTTTTCTTTAAAAAGTAAATGAATACTTGTTTTAGAAAAATGCCAAAGATGTCGTGGTACATCATAAGCTGCCCAATATTTTCCGTATATTTTAGCATCTTTACTTTTAAAATTGGGTACGGCAATAACTACAATTCCGTTTTCAGAAAGATGATTATCCAGAAACTGAATTTGTTTTTCCGTATCAGGGATATGCTCTAAAACGTGCCACATCGTGATAGCGTCATATTTTTCGTTTATATGATTTTGATTTTCTTCTAAAAAAATACCCTTCTCCTCTGCTCTACTACGTGCTTTTGCTTCAGGTTCTACTCCTGCTATTTGCCATTTTTTTTCTTTTGCTACCCGAAGAAAATCTCCTGTTCCTGCTCCAATATCCAATATTTTTCCTTTTTGTGGAATATATTTTTCTATTAAAGAAATTTTCTGTTGTAACATATATTTTTTTGCAACCTGATATATTTTTTCAAAAAAACTCTTTTTAGAATCGGTATGCGAAATATAATTATTACTTTGGTAATAAAAGCTCAAATTTTCTGGTACAGGTTCGGTTTGATACAAATCATATTTTTCATTATATTTTAAATAAAAAATTTCTTTGCTAACACTATAATCTTCTATTTGCATAATTTATTTGTTCCACGTGGAACATATTTTTTAATAAAAATCATATTTTTTTAGAAAATAGTAAAAAATCAACCCTTAGAAAATGGTTAAATTTCTATTTTCTTTTTATTTTGATATAATATTATATTTAATAATAAAATAATTAAAAAAACACCTATTTAATAAAGAATTTAAAAGTGAAAGCTACAAAACAGCACGCAGTTGATGGCAAAACCCAAGCCGAAGACCTCTATATCCTCAAAGGTAAAAATAATGATAAAGTTATAATTATACAAGGTATAGCGTTCCTTTTATTATAAAATATATGGATATAGAGCGAAATGTACCATAATGGTGGCTATCCATTAAAAAACTGTTTGTAGCTTTCTAAATTCATCTTTTACAAATAATTATAGGTCAATTATTTTGTGTAGATGAAACCTTTAATAAATTTTCAATTTCGGATTTGTAACTATTTGGTATTACAATTCGGTAGTTTGCTATTTCTTCTTTTATTTTGCTAAGATCCGAAGTTTTTTCTAATACCAATTCATTTATTTTATTTTGTCGTTCTTCGTACAATCTTTTTTGTTCTTTTTCGTATTCAACTCTTTTATTATTTTCAAATTCCCGAAACTTAGTTTTATAAAAATTCACTTGACTTTCAAACTCTCTGTGTTGTGCAAGTAGCTGTTCTTGAAGGTTTTGCAGTTCATTTAAATTATACAAAGGTGTATTTTTTATTTTAAAAACTTGCTCTCCTACTTGTTTAAAACTAATAAGTTCTTTTTTAGTAAGATTTTTCCGAATTTCATCAAAGTTATGAATATATTTACCAATATGCGCTGCTTTTGCTTCACTTTCTTTGTATTTAATCACTTCTTCTAACGGAAGTGTTTTCAAATAATCATCTATGGTTACGTTTTTGAAAGTTTCCAAATATTCATAATCCATAGGTTTCACCTCTTGTTCTACTTCATTAAAAACATTTTTCAGTTGATTATTAATTAACTCTATTCGTTTATCTTTTTCTTTTATAGCAGTACGCAAGTAGGCAGAAATAGCGTATAAAGTACCAATTTGTAGTAATTTTTCGTCTATATTCTCTACTTTTGTATTAATATCCAACGCTTCTCCGTCTATACTTGCGGTGTGTGTAGGAATATCCGTAACAAGGTCTTGAATAGGTTTTACACGTTCTTTAATTCGTTCGCATACATAATTTGCTTCTGAGGAAGTAAGCCCAGAAACATTTAAATAAGGATTTTTAGTTTTTAAATTTTCCATTTTCTATTTTTTACAAATGTTCCACGTGGAACATTTTTTAGTTTTTATTATTTTATCAAAAAAACACAAAAAATCCACTTTCAGAAAGTATTTATTTTTGTATTTTCTTTTTATTTTAATATAGAATTACATTTTATAAAGAAATAATTGAAATTTACCTATTTAAAATAATTTTCTTCTAAAAAAATAGAGATAAATTAATATTTTTCATAAATATATTTTAAGATTTCTTTATCTTCGTTGCTTAGTGTTTTATTTCTGCGAAGCATAACACGTTCGGCTAATTTATAGGCTTCTTCTAACAAAAAGCGTTCTTCTCCCATAACGCCTCCCCAACTGAAATTATCTACATATTTTGGTAAGAAACCTTCTTTGAAAATATTTGCAAAAACGCCTACGGTAGTTCCTGTGTTTAATTGTGTATTTATAGCTGTTTTGGAATGATCGCCCATTAATAATCCACAGAATTGTAGCCCACTATCTTCAAAATGTTTTCTTTTGTAGCTCCATAAGTTGATATTAGTATAAGTATTTTTTAGGTTGGAAGAGTTAGTATCTGCACCAATATTACACCACTCTCCTACTACCGAATTACCTAAAAAACCATCGTGAGCTTTGTTGGTATAACCAAAAACGATAAGATTATTCACTTCGCCACCTATTTTAGAATAAGGACCAATGGTAGTTGCTCCGTAAATTTTTGCTCCCATATTAAAAATAGAATGCTCGCCAAGAGCAATAGCTCCACGAAGGTTACAGCCTTCCATTACTTCTGCATCACGACCAATGTATATTTTTCCCTTAGAAGAGTTGAGTGTTGCATATTCTACTACTGCGCCTTCTTCCAAGAAAATATGTTCGGGATTGCCAAGTATTCCGTTGGTTTTTGAGATAGGTTGAGAAGTTTTTCCTTTGGTGAGTAGTTCAAAATCAAAGTCTATTGCTTGTGTATTTTTCAAAAATAATTCGGGTAATTTGTTAAAAAACAAAACTTCTTCGGTTATTTCGGTTCTTTTTTGTAATTTTTCCAAAGGAAATTCAGAATTTTCTACCCGAGCTACGATAATTTCATTTCTATATACTAACCCCTCACCTACTTTTAGATCTTTTATTTTTTTTAATAAATCTTCGTTTGGGATAAAATTCGGAACGATAAATAATGCTTCTTCGCTGCTTTTTTTAGGATATTTATGCTGTAAATAATCTTCGGTGAGGAAAGAAACAGCTTCTGTATTCAATAATCGTTGCCATCTTTCTCTAAAAGTAAGTATTCCGCAACGTAATTCTGCTACGGGACGAGTAAAAGTAAGTGGTAAAAAAGCCTCCCAATGTTGGCTATCGGATAAAATTAATTGGAAATTTGCCATTGTATAACATTTTAAAAATATGACAAATGTAATAAAAAATACCCAATCTTTTATCTTTTACTTGTTAATTTTATTTTAAATAAATGTAATTAATTATTTTATTATATGTTCCACGTGGAACGTTTTTGTTTGTATTTTCTTTTTATTAGAAATAATAAATAGAAATATAGCATCTTGGGTATTAAAAAATCTATCTGAAAACTTAAAAAAAATATATAAAAATATGTTTTTTCTATCTATCTCTTACTCTATTTTAGGTATCTCCTGATAAAAAATAGCTTTAAAAAACTATTTTTATGCTTATAAGTTAAATAAAATAGATAGAAAATGATACTTTTTATCTGCAAAATAAGAAAAACTATCTTGTTTTTAGTATTTTCTATCTAAGAAATAAAAAAATCTATCTGGTAAAAATAAAAAACCATCTGGAATATTACATTTCCTATATAGGTTATGCAATATTCCAGATGGTAAATGAAGTTTTCTATCTATAAAATTTCTATTTTCAGTATATTTTTTGTATTTTCTGTTACTTTATAACGTTCATCAAGGCGTTTTTTTATTATCCATATAATAGAATCTTCATTATCGGTTAATATCCACTGATTTTCTTTATCAATAATAGAATATTTTTCATCTTTAAAGAATTTACTAAGGAGCTTTTTTTGATATTTCATTCCGATAGGATAAAAATAATCTGCTTCTTTTCGTTTTCTTAGCTGTAAAGGGAAAGTTACTTTATCTTTATTTATATAAATAACGTTTGGATTGAAATTTTCTACCTTTTCTACCTCTGTAATATGCATTCGGAAAGGATTTTCTATCTGTGAAATATTTTCTTCTATAAGGAAAATAAAATTTTCTTTCTCGGAATGAAGAGGAACTACCTCCCACTTTCCGTGATGTTGAATAATTCGGTGAGTATCAGAATATATTTGTTTTCCCGAAGGTGCGGAAACAAATTTATCTAATTCGTCAGCGTTTTTGAAATTATATTTTTTAAATAATTCTAATAAAATATATCTTCTGTGAGGATTATTTTTTATTTTTTCTACTAAAAAAATAGTTTTATCTTCATAAATAAAACATTCTTTTGCTATATTTTCTAATACGGAATGAAGAAAAGATTGTGTTTGTGCTAAGTTTTCTTGCGTACGTAGAAAGTTTTGTAAAAAATGAGAATGAATTTCTTTTAAAATAGGGGAAATATGATGTCTTATTTTATTACGAACATAGTGGTCAGTAGCGTTAGAGCTATCTTCACGCCATTTTATATTATTTTCTATTGCAAAATGACATATTTCATCTCTGGAAAAAGGTAAAAGAGGACGAATAATGTTTCCGTTACGTTCAGGAATAGATAATAAACCTTGCAAACCTGACCCACGAGAAAGGTTAATTAAAAATGTTTCTACCATATCGTCTGCGTGATGTGCTACGGCTATATAATCACATTGTTTTTCTTTACATACTTCTGCAAACCATTGATAACGAAGTTGGCGAGCGGCTAATTGAGTATTTAACTTATGTTCTTTTGCATATTTTTTTGTTTCAAAACGAGTAAAATACAATGGAAGAGCTTGTTTATTAGCAAAATCTTTTACAAAAAGTTCATCGCCATCACTCTCCTCTCCTCTCAATTGAAAATTACAATGTGCCAGATGTAGAGAAACGTTTATTTGTTTTAGTAAAATAGCTAAAACAACACTATCTATTCCTCCGCTAATAGCTAAAAGGATTTTTTTATCTTGGATATCCGAAAAGTGAGCTGCAAAATGTTTTTTGAAACGAGAAATCATTCGTAGAAAGAATAAATAATTATTGGGAGATTAGAATTGTCAATATAAGAAGCTACTTTATTAAAAAAAGCAGGTGAAAGAGTAGGACAACCCCACGAAAGACACAATTTTTTATCTGTTTCTTCGTCTGGCACACAAGAGAAAGCGTGTAAGACAATATATCTTTTCTCTGTATTACTATTAGTTTTGTCTAATCCTTTTAGTTTATAAGCTTTTCCAAATTGTCCGTAATAACTTTTACCTATGGCACACTTTCCGAGAGAACTTTGGAGAGAGTTTTCAGTATTGCTAAACACTAAACCATCTTTCCCTTTTACTTCGGAACCTTCTCCGTGCAGTACAAGACCTTGTTCTAAGATTTTCTTATCTTGGAGATCATATATATAAAAACGAAACTTCCCGACAGGCTTATGAAAGTCTATCAGGAAAGCTATTTTTTGATTATATTTTTTATTTTTTACAAAATCGGCAACGTGTTTTGCTTTGTTTTGTAGTCGTTGTGCGTATGTTTCCTCTTTCAAAACTCTTTTTCCTTGTGCGGAAATAGAAAACCAAGAAAGGAATACGCATAGAATAGAAAGGAATAATTTCATTTCAGTAAGGAATTTTATAAAATGATGTTACAGAAAGATTATAGAAGCATTCTTTTGGCTTTTTGTAGCCCTTCTATAAGCATATCTATCTCTTGAAAAGTATTATACACAGCAAAACTTGCTCTTACCGTGCCGGGAATTTGATAATAATCCATAATGGGCTGTGCGCAATGGTGTCCTGTACGAACAGCGATGCCCATTTTGTCTAAAATCGTCCCGACATCGTAAGGATGAACGTTGTTTATATTAAAAGAAAGCACGCCAGCCTTTTTAGTAAGGTCAGAAGTTCCGTAAATGGTAATATTTCCTAAAGAAAGTATCTTCTCGGTGGCATATTCTAAGAGTTTATGCTCGTGTTCTGCTATAAAATTCATTCCCAAAGATTGGATATAATCTATGGCATATCCGAAAGCGATTCCACCACATATGTTAGGCGTTCCTGCTTCAAATTTATAAGGTAAATCAGCATACGTACTCTCTTGGAAACATACGGTTTTTATCATCTCTCCTCCTCCTTGGTATGGCGGAAGTTGTTGTAACCATTTTTCTTTTCCGTATAAAAATCCTACACCTGTTGGGCCATACATTTTATGTGCGGAAGCCACGTAGAAATCTGCATCAAGGGCTTGTACATCTATGGAAAAGTGTGGAGCAGCTTGTGCGCCGTCTATGATAGTAATTGCGCCCACTGCCTTTGCTTTTTGAATGATTTCTTGTATTGGGTGAATATTCCCCAAAGCATTGGAAACGTGTTGGCAACTAACAATTTTGGTTTTCTCAGAAAGAAGTTTTTCCAATTCAGGAAGAATAATCATTCCTTCATTATCAATAGGAATAGGACGAAGTATAGCTCCTGTGCGCTCAGAGAGGAATTGCCAAGGGACAATATTGCTATGATGCTCGGTAGTTAGCACCAAAATTTCGTCATTTTTTTTAAGGAAATTCGTTAAAGAAGATGCAATTAGGTTAATTCCTTCTGTGGTTCCGCTTGTAAAAATAACTTCGTGAGCTTGTTGGGCATTGATGTGTTTTTGTATTTTTTGCCGAGCTTCTTCATACGTATTGGTAGCTTCTTGGCTGAGGGTATGCACGCCTCGGTGAATGTTTGCATTATAAGAAGAATAATACTCTACAATGCTGTCAATGACTATTTTAGGTTTTTGAGAAGTAGCTCCGTTGTCAAAATATACCAAAGGTTTTCCATTTATTTTCCTTTCCAGAATAGGAAAATCTGCACGAATATTTAGAATAGTTTTCATTAATATTTTTTTTGCAAAATTACAATTTTTTGAATAAATGAAACTTTTCTTTTTATTATATTTTAAAATATAGAATGAAAATCCTTTTTTATTAGCAATAAAAAGATAAAAAATACTAAAAAAAGAGAAAAATAAAACGAAATAACTATAATTATTTGCTAAAATATTTTGTAGATGCTTCTGCTAATAATTTCATTTTTATTATAAAACATAGAAATTATTATTAGAAAAAACATATAATTGTTAATTTTATGTAGATATTTCACATAAAATCTTTATATTTTTATAAAAAAATATATAAAAACATTTTAAACTTTATTTAGTTTGTTTAAAAATAATTTATTACCTTTGCCCTGTTTTTATAATGTTTTATAAATTATAGAAAAAAATATCTATTTAATTATTAATTATCACACTAAATATTCTAATTTTATGCAAAAAATTAATCTATTTTATGCGTTTATGGCTTTTATAGCCTTTTTTGGAGCTTGCAAAAAGGAAGACGACAAGCCCGAAGAAATTATTAATAATCTTTCTTTAGAGAAAACCGCTATAACCTTGAAGGTAGAAGAAACACAAAGTGTTGCCATTTTGACAGGAAATGGTAGCTATTCCGTAAAATCTTCTGATGAAAGCAAAGCAACTGCTACGATTGAAAAATCTTCTGTAAAAGTGGTAGCAAAAGCCGAAGGAGAAGCTACCCTAACCCTATCCGACGCCAAAGGGAAACAAGCAGAACTGAGAGTAACGGTGATAAACTTGGTAGTTCCTGGCGAAGAAATGACGATAGAAAAAGGCGCAACGCACGAGCATACGCTTACTTTTGGTAGTAATTACGAAGTTACTTCTGCTGACGAAAAAATAGCCACTGCTTCTGTAAAAGATAATACTTTAACCATTACCGCAGTAGAAAAAGGAACTACAAAAATATCGGTAAAAGACCCAAAAACCGAGAAAGTACAAGAATTTAGCGTAACGGTAAATGCCTTTACTCTAAGTGTTGAAAAAACAGAAATTACTATAAAAGTTAATGAAACACAAAGTATTGCCATACAGAAAGGAAACGGAAATTATTCCGTAAAATCTTCTGATGAAAGTAAAGCTACTGCCATTATTGAAGAAAATAATGTAAAAATAACCGCAAAAGCCGAAGGAGAAATTACATTGACCATTACCGATACCGAAGAAAAACAAGTAGAAATAAAAGTAACGGTGATAAACTTGGTAGTTCCTGGCGAAGAAGTAACGCTCGGAGAAGGCAAAACAAAAACGCATACGCTTACATTCGGTAGTAATTACGAAGTTTCTTCTTCCGATGCGAAAATAGCTACCGCTTCTGTAAATAATAATATTTTGACCATTACAGGAGTAAAAGAAGGAACTACAAAAATATCAGTAAAAGACCCAAAAACCGAGAAAGTACAAGAATTTAGCGTAACGGTGATAAATTTGGTAGTTCCTGGCGAAGAAGTAACTCTTGGAGAAGGCAAAACAAAAACACATACGCTTACATTCGGTAGTAATTACCAAGTTTCTTCTTCTGATGCGAAAATAGCTACCGCTTCTGTAAATAATAATATTTTGACCATTACAGCGGTTAAAAAAGGAACTGCAAAAATATCAGTAAAAGACCCAAAAACCGAGAAAGTACAAGAATTTAGCGTAACAGTAGTAGGCGTATTTTCCGTAGAAACAAAAAAATTAACCATAAAGTATGGCGAACAAGGAAATGTTAAATTAATAAACGGAAATGGCAATTACGATTTTAAAGTTGAGCCAGAAGAAGCCGTATTGGTAATGGCACATACCAATGATATTCTTAAAGTACAAGGACAAAAAGTAGGAAAAGCTACCGTAACAGTTACCGATAAAGAAACTGGTAAAAAAGATACATTTGCTGTGGAAGTAACAGGTTTTCCTTTCACTATTGAAAAAAATAGTATTACCTTAGAGGAAGGAAACTACGAACAAATACGCATTACTAGCGGAAATCCTAATTATACGATAAAATATACTTTGCCAAACATAGTACAAACGCAAATTTCGGATAATATGATCTATGTAAGAGCCCTAAAAGCAGGAAAAGTACAAATTATTATTACCGATACAGCAGGCGAAACACAAAGAATAGCCGTAACGGTAAATGCCACTTCTGGTTCAGAAGATATTTTTGAAATTGAAAATTATGAAAATGATGACGAAGACTCCGATGGCGAAGAAATAGCATTCGTATCTCTTAAATCTGGCGTGATAGCCAAAGGGCGAATTACCATTCCTGCCGAAGGAGTTAAGCTAATGGACGAAATATTTTCTGGTAATAGAGAAATTACAGAAGTAGATTTGAATAATATAGAATATATAGGCGAAGGTGCTTTCTATGATACGAAAAACCTTACAAAAGTAACAATGAAAAAAGTGAAAAAAATAGGATTTGGAGCTTTTACAGGTAGCGGACTTACAGAAATTACTTTGCCTGCTTCTGTAACCAACATAAGCGGACAAGCATTTATGAATAATTATAACTTAAACAAAATAACCGTACTTAGCACTACTCCACCTACAATAAGCAATAATACTTTTTCTTCTTCTGCTGGAAATAAAGCAAAAAGAGTACTTTATGTGCCAAAAGGAACTAAAAAAGCCTACGAAAAAGCCGAATATTGGGGTGCAGAAGGCGAATTTAAAGAAATAATAGAGCTAAAATAGCAAAATTACCAAATAGGATATTAAAAAATTCAGGCAGTCTCTAAAAGAAACACACTTTTTGGAGGCTGTCTTTTTTTGTTAAAGAATTAATATTAAAAGAATAATTTGTGAATTAATTTTTATCTTTGCCCTCAGGAACATCAAGCGGCACCTTATGCAAATCATCAATCAATACGGGAACGTACTTTTGTATAGCTGAAAGTAGGATTCTGCATTATTGAAATGTACTTTTGTATAGCTAGAAGTAGGAGGATGTATTACTGAAATATAGGTTTGATATATTTTAATCTTAGTTTTATAATTATGATATTTAGTTCTAGTAATTGCGAATTTCATTCTAATTTATTATTCTTATAATCTTCAAATATGAAAGGAGGATATCCTAATTCTTTGTATTTCAATTCAGATGGTTTCCTGAATCGCATACTAATATATAACTCAAAAATAGAAAAAAATTGATTCTTTTCAAACAATACGACTTTAATCCACAAAGGATATCTTTCATTAGAAAAAGATAAAAAATCTATAGCTTCTTCAAAATAAAAGTATCTATTAATGTTTTTTTCTTGTAAATACCATATTCTAACATAATCGTCAAATGAATTGTAAGAAACATTCTTCTCCTTAATGGGTTTTATTATAAACTTATCCTCACTACTGATATTTATATTATTTTCTATTAGTAATGAAATGAGATTATCTCCAAATTCTTTTTTTGTTAATGACATACCTTACAAGTATTTATTTTATCATCAATAATCAATTGATCTTCATTAATTTTAAATTCCCATACAATAAAAGTAGCTCCCTTTATATTTAGTCCCATTTTCTTAAAAATATCAGGAAACTGAGAGGATTCTAGTACTGTTGGACGATAATGTCCTGATAAATTATCAATTCGTCTAATTTGTCCTTGCCCATTTAATTTTAGCTGTCCTGCAGCTAATACATCTTCTCTATTTCCTAAAAAATGATGTTTTTTCCCTATAACTAACTTATTCTCTTTTGTAATTATAAAGTCAAACTCTCTTTCTCCATTCACATTTTTAATTTTACCATCAATAATATCAAAAGATGTAATCCTACCATTTGTAGGTAATTCTTCTTCTGGGAATTTGTTTGTAATAACGCGCTCTTCTAATCCAAATACATCATTATATGTATTTATATTTCGTACATAATTATATAAATGGTATCCTCCTTCTAAACCAATTGGATCCTGACTTATATACGCACCCGTTTCAGGTGAGTAGTAGCGGAAGCGATTGTAAGCAAGTTTAGTTTCAAAGTCATAATACTGCCCTTGATAAAGAAATGGTATAAATGGGCGTACATCTTCACCAAGAGAGGAAGCCCTAAACTCACGTTTTACACGTCCGTATATGTCTAATTGGCGATTCCAAACGTGATTCCCTTCACTGTCTAATGCTATTATGGGCGTACCCAAGTTGGTAGGCCACAAGAACCCCACCAGCGGGGCAAATGTACAAAAAATTTAGCAATATTAAACTACTTTGAGGGGTAGGTTACGAAAAATGTTATATCTTTGCCCTCGTCAATGAAAAGTAAAAACATTATAAAAAATACAATGACAATAGACGAGATAAAAAACAGAAAAGGAGCGCAAAAAGCCTCTACCATTCCTGCTGAAGTGCTATCTCTTCTCAATAAAGGCGAAATCCCAACAGTAAACCTTACAGAGTGGTTGGCAGTGAACCATTCAGAGTTGATAAAATCAACCTTTCCTGCGATGAACATCAGTGGGGAAAGGATTGATGAGTTGGTTTTCCTTATGGATAGTCAGAAAAAGCCTTCGGTAATGAACACTGTGAAATTAGTGGGGAACTTTCTGTACGAACGTTATGGTACAACACCACAGTACGCACAATTATTTGAGCAAATGAGCACACATATTTCCGATTCGGTGCGTTGTTATGCTTGCTATCTAATGGCATTGTACCCTATGCCTCTCAAAGAGAAGCTAAACACCCTAAAGCCTTTGGTAGCCGATAAGCATTTTGGCGTACGTGAAATTATCTGGATGGCATTGCGTCCTGAAATGAGTGAACAGTTAGCACATTCTATTATTTTGCTCTCCGATTGGGCAGAAAGTGATGATGAGAACATTCGCAGGTTCAGTAGTGAGTCGCTTCGTCCGCGTGGGGTGTGGTGCGCTCATATTGAGGAACTCAAAGAACAGCCCGAACAATACTTACCTATACTGAACAAACTCAAATCAGACCCTGCTAAGTACGTGCAGGACAGTGTAGGCAATTGGCTGAACGATGCCAGCAAAACGCGCCCTGACTTTGTGCGTGCTGTATGTACCCAGTGGGAAAAGGAAAGCCCTACCAAAGCAACACAATACATTATCAAAAAAGCCTTGCGCACTATTGAAAATAAATGAATCGTGCAAGACCTCAAACTCATAGAAATGAATGCCCTTGACCCCGAAGCAATACAGACTATCTTTAAGGAATTAGTAAATTAGCAAAAAATAATTACGAAACTAAGAACGTACCTAAACCTATGGTAAATAATAAGTTGCCGTACATAGCGTGTTCCAATGAGCTAATGAGCCAAGAATTTGTTTTTTCGTACCGAAAAGAAAAGAGAAACCCTCCTAAGAAAGTAAAAATAAGAGCGTATATGTTGTTAAAAAATATATGGCAGAAACAAAAGGATAAAGCACTTATCCATAACAGATTTGTCTGCTTGAATATCATTGCATAACGTTTATAGAAAAAGACCCTATAAATAATTCCTTGCGGAAGAACGGATAATAAAGGATAAAAAAGCATTACAATAATCCATAACCCGATTGACATTTTAGGTAAAATTAAAAATAAGTCGGAGAAAAAATAGTATGTAGCAATTGTAATGACAAGCGAAAAGGGTAAAAAAATCTTTAGTATTTGTATGAAGTGGTATTTAAAATTTGCTACCGACCACAATTCACACCATTGAATAGTTTTCTCTCGTAGAAGAATTGTTACCAAAAGTGGGGCTATGATAGGAAGAAAAAGAATTACAAAACTGCCACCACCCATTTGGGCTTTCAGTTGCTCACGGAAGAAAAACAATAGTAAAGGGACAACTATATACAAAAAGAAAAACTCTATTGCTCGGATTTTTTTCATTAATTCGGATTCTAATAAAAATTATTTTTCGCAAATGTACAATATTAATTTGGATTGCCAATATGCCTTACAAAAAAATTGTATATTTGTTGCCTAATCATCAATAGTATGAAAAAATATATCTCCTTATAGCAAAATTGTCAATTATGAATTATCAGTTGCCAATTATCAACTACTTTAGCAAAATAGCTCCTCTTAACGAGCAGGAGCAAGCCTTAGTACGCGAACTTTTCACCCCTAAAACCTACAAGCGCGAGGAATTTGTTCTCAAAGAAGGAGAAATATGCCACTTCTTTACCTTTGTGGTGAGTGGTTGCTTGCGGCTGAGGTACAAGAGCGCAAACTGCCATACTTTTGCCCCGTAAAATTAGAATAATCAATGAAAAAAATCCTATTCATCACTTTAATACTGCTTGGTTTTGTACCCCTCCAAGCGCAAAACACCCAAAAGATGAAAATCCGTTTAGCCGAAATAAGTATCGTACCCGAGTATAAGGACATCTATTTGCAAAAAGCAAAAAAAGTAGGGGCACTCTCGGTAGAGAGAGAAGCGGGCGTGATTTGTATTTTCCCTATGGTAATGCAGGACAACCCCTTGCAAGTGCGTATTATTGAAATATATAAGGACGAAGCAGCCTACCAGCAGCATATACAGTCGGCGCACTTTTTGGAGTATAAGAACAGCACTCTGAAAATGGTCAAAGACCTCAAACTTATAGAAATGGATGCCCTTGACCCCGAAGCAATGCAAACTATCTTTAAGAAATTAGAAAATTAGCAAATGAACAGACGGAATTTTATCACAGCCTCCGCTACCCTTTGTGCGGGGGCTACTTTGGCAAATCCGCTAACGGTCGCCGAAGAAGCAAAACCCAAAAAGCACACCCTCAAAGGGGTTATCGCCGTAGAAGAGCACTTTACCCTGAAAAACATCGCGGGCAAGGTGATGGCATACCTTACCAAAATGAATAATGGCGTACCTCCCGTAAGCCAAACGCAACGCGATTTGATGAAAATCGTCCTCCCCGATGATGCCATTGAGGAAGTGGGCGCACGCCGCTTGCAGTATATGGATGCGGCAGGTATCAGCAAGCAGGTACTTTCTTACGGTGCTGGCAGTCCGCAGAATATTGCCGATGTGGGTTTGGCTGCTGAGTTATGCAGGGAAGCCAATGAAGCCATCGCTAAGCTCATACAGGCGCACCCTACCCGCTTTGCAGGCTTTGCTCTGCTACCCGTTACTAATGCCGAAAAAGCCGCTGAGGAGCTCACGTATAGCGTACAGCAATTGGGGCTTAAAGGGGCGATGATTTCGGGTACTTACAACGGTACTTTCTTTGATGAACCTCAGTTCTTACCGCTTTTTGCTAAGGCGCAGGAGCTGGGCGTGCCTATTTTTATGCATCCTGCTATCATTAACAATAAGCCGATAGTGGATTACTATTTCAACAGTCCGCAGTGGAGTGCCGTAGCAGGAGCGATGTTTGCCACCGCAGGCTTTGGCTGGCACGCCGATGCGGGGATTGCTCTTATCCGTATGATTATTTCGGGCTTGTTTGACAAGCTGCCTAACCTGCAAATCATCTCAGGGCATTGGGGAGAGTTAGTGCCTTTCTACCTCAACCGCTTGGACGACCAGTTGCAGAAAACCCTTACCATTGAGCGCAAGATTTCCGATTATTTTAAGCGCAATATCTACATCTCGCCCAGTGGCTTTTTTGATGCGCACCAACTTACCTATGCGGTGAATACCGTAGGGGCAGACCGCATTCTCTTTGCTTGTGATTACCCGTTTCTGATAGATAACAATGCTAAACAATTTTTGGAAGAAGCCCCTATCTCCGCTGCCGATAAGCGTAAAATAGCCTACGAGAATGCTGAAAAGTTGTTGAAGATATAATTATTCACTACTTTTGCCCTCAATTAATAGCAAACAGTGTGTTATCACTTCGCCCTTATTATCACCCTATGCAATCCATTATTCCTGCGGAAGAAAAAGAGGTTACCTATACCGAGCTTCTTCCGTGTGAGGCTTTGCGCTCGTTTATCTATTGCTATTGGGAGCTGAAATCACCTTTGCGTAACACACCTTTTTGCTATCGAGTGGTGGCTGATGGTTGCATAGACTTGTTTTTTGATTGTAATAACCCTCAGATGAGTTCTCTAATGGGTTATTGTAATACCTATATAGAATTTTCTATAATGGGAGCGTTTCACTATGTGGGAGTGCGCTTTCTGCCCAGTGCCTTCCCGCTACTTTTTGGTCAAGATGCTTTTGAAATCAGCGCACAGGAAATTCCCTTGCGCGAAGTAGTACCCGCTTTGGCTACTTTTATAACCGAACAGTTGGAAGCTCCCCTTTCATTAGCTACCATAGCACAATGTTTGGACAACTATTTTCTCTGCCACCTATCTCAGCACCCTTTACAGATGGACAACCGCTTTTTCTCGGCACTCTTGCAGATATTGCAAAGCAAAGGTAGTATGCACATTAGTGAGTTGGATACTGGCATTAGTACCCGACAGTTGCGCCGCCTTTTCGACTACTACATAGGCGATAGTCCTAAGACTTTTAGCAATATTGTACGCTTTCAGCATATACTAAATATACTAAGTGCAAAAGCCTACCATAACCATTCTTTTTTAGATACTTATTACGACCAAGCCCATTTTATCAAATCGTTTAAAACATTCTATGGCGATACACCGAGCAAGGTGTTTGCAGAGTAATTAGTTAAAAAGATTGTGAAGTAATTTTTTTTGAGTAATTTTGCAAAAATTTTCTATTATCATGTATAGGAAAGTAGGTCTTTTTTTTCTATCTCTATGGTTGCTATTTTTATCTATTATAATAATAACTATAGATATGCCCATATATTTTGGTGATGATTATAAGTTTGTAAGTGCTAAAGAGTTGCTCTCACAAAATATTATTCCTAATTATATGTATTTTTTGTTTAATAATAGGTGCTATTTCTTATTTTGATTTTTCTTTTAGAATAAAAGGAGCCAACCAAATGCCATTTAAAATCAACAAAATTACAGATATAAATTATGAGCCTTTAACTTTTCTTACTACATACATTATCCCTCTTGTTTGCTTTGATTTTACAAAAACAAGATATCTAACAATTTTTCTATTATTAATAGTTGTTATTTGTGTAATATTTATAAAAACAGATTTGTTTTATGCTAATCCTACTTTAGCTCTATTAAACTATCGAATTTATAATGTAGATGGTGAATTTAAAGATGGTGAGCGTACAAATATTATTTTGATAAGTAGAGAAAAGCTAAAGTTAAATCAGAGATGTGATTATATTAAACTTGATGACAGAATATACTTTGTTAAACTAAAAAAATAATGACAAGAGAAGAGCTTATATTAGATATTAACTCTATACTAGAAGAAAATGAGAATCTCTCAACCGTGGTTTATGCTGTTTTAAAAGAAACTTATGAAGTAAAACAGTTGGACATTGTTGAAGATGAAATTAAAAATATACAAAAAATCTTTATTGATAGTATTAAAAAAAATATTATAGATAAAGAGGAACTAATCTTACAAAAATTTTCTGAAGCAGATGATAGAAAGAGTGATATTTTTGAGTATGATTTGGAACTACCAAAAGAATTATGTTTTTTTAATGCTGAGTTAAACGACACTATTTCTATTTTCAAGTTTAATAATGATAAAATTATAAACATAGAATCTCTAATAATTGAAATAGGGACAGAGGAAAAACAATTAAGATTGTTTAAAAAAATTACTCCTGTTGAAATTTTAGGAAGAGGAGGAATTGTATTATGGTTAAAATCAAATCAAAGATTTGAAAGTTTTAATGAACAAGTATTAAGATTTACAGATAGCTTTTATGCTTTAAAAATTAATAATAGTATTTTCTTTACAAAGATTGATGTTTTAGAAAAAGTGTGTGGTTTTCATGATATTATAAATCGAGAAGCAATGATTAGTCTTTGTTGTATTCAAAAAATGTGCATTCTTAATGAACAAAGTATAGAAGGAATTAAAGAACTTATTTCTAATATTTCTTTTGCAAGAAAAGTTTTAAAAATTAAAAATTCTCCTGTGATAATCAACAACATCCCTAATGAAACTATCATTAAGTTCACAAAAACGTTCCCAAAGTTAAAAGGGAAAATGAAATATACATCTGATGGAAAACAAATTATATTAAAAACAAAGTTATCAAAAGAATTATTTATAAAAATGTTAGATGATGCTTTTTTAACATCTGAATTAACAAGGTTATTTTATGAAAGTAAAGCAAAAGATTACATCTCTTCAGAAGAGAATGAATAGAAAATAATTTGATACAAATCAAAATAAAATTTCAAACTTGTAATAAATATGCAAGAATTAGCAGAACAAATATTTGAAATACTAAAAGATTATCACTGTGATTACCCAGACACAAAACATAAAATGTCTGTTGAACATATTTTAAAATGGGCTGGACAATTTGGAGATGATGCAGAGTTTATACTAACAGAGCTTCTTCATTTCTTATCAAATGTATATGTGTCAAGAGAAAAAGCTATTTCTATTCTAAAAAAACAGTTTGAATTTTTAAAAGGAAAATATAGGTATTCATCTATGGATGAATTTATTAAAAATACTTATTTTATTGATGTCCAAAAAGAAGAAAAAAGTCAGAAAGAAATCTTAGTTTTAGTAAAAGAAATATTACAAAAAGACTATAAGATAGACTATGATTCTTTACAACAAACACCTTCAAAGAAACATTATATTTATTTTGATGATATTTTGGCAACAGGGGGAACTATTTTCAAAAATCTAAAAAGTATATTTTACTCTAATTTATCAGATTTTGAAAAAAAAGAAAAAACAATAAATATATGTTTGTTTTGCTGTCATACATTAGGTTATAACAAAACTTTATGGAGACTAAAATATGAGTATAGTGATTCTGTATTTAAAGTTTTAAGTAATAATTTATGTTATTATCTTGTAGAAAATAGAATGGATTCAAGCCAAAAACTAAATTGTGCTTATCCAATAGATAAACAGTCTAATAAAGTTTTAGAATACATAGGGCAACTTAATGTAAACAACCCTAATTCTCCTCCTACATTTAGACCGGAACATTTACCCTTAGAAGAAACTTTTTTTAGTTCTAAAGAGAATAGAAATAAATTTGAGAAGATAATTTTAGACAAAGGATTAGAATTACTACAAAATATAAAAAAAGAAAATCCAGACTCTTATAAAAGGCCCTTAGGACATACTGTAAAATCACATAAAACATTGGGAACTGGCACTTTATTTTTTACTTGGAGAAATATTTCTAATACTTGTCCAATAGTTTTTTGGTGGGATGCTGGTCATTATTGGACACCCTTGTTTTCACTTAAAAATAGAGGAGAATATGAGTAGAAATGAAAGAAAATACAAAAAAGAAGAAGTCATTACTTTTAGAAGTACAAAAGAATCATTTGGAGCTTTATCTAATATGGCTTCTGGTTTTTCTATTTTGGTAAATGATGTTATTATTCCTTCATCAGAAGCTTTGTATCAGGCTTGTAGATATCCTCTTTTTCCTGCAATACAAGAGGAAATAATAAACCAAAATAGCCCAATGACAGCTAAAATGATTAGTAAAAAGTACTATAAATATACTCGTCAAGATTGGGAACAAAAAAAATATGATATAATGTATTGGGTTTTAAAAATAAAACTTTTACATAATTATCATAGGCTCTCGGAACTTCTAAGGAAAACAGAAGAAAAACCTATTGTAGAATTATCCAATAAAGATAGAGATTGGGGGGCAAAAGAAGAAAATGGCTTTTTAGTTGGTAAAAACGCTCTTGGCAGATTATTAATGCAGTTAAGAAAGGAATTCATTTTAGAAGAACAGATTTTAGATAAAGTTTATCCTCCTAAAGTTTCTGGTTTCTTATTATATAATACAGAAATAAGTATTATTTATAAGACAGATTTAGAAATGTTGTTTGACATTGATTTAAAGTAGTCATTTTTTTTGTCCGTTTTTTACAATCGTATTCCCTGCGCTTGCTGTACTTTTGCTCCCTGAATAACAAATATACATTATCAGAATGAAATTAAACGCAGGTATTATCACCGAAAAATTAGCCGAGAGCAAGGCTTTCTACACCCAAGTATTACAATTTGGCGTTACTTTTGAAAACGACTTTTATTTGCTGTTGCACACCCCCAATCACGAGGCAGAAATTAGTTTTTTATTGCCTAACCACCCCTCACAACAGCCCATCTTCCAAAAACCTTTTACCCAACAGGGCGTATACCTCACCATTGAAGTAGAGAATGTAGATGACTATTACCACAAGCTAAAAGAACAGGGCGTACCTATTGCCATAGACCTCCGTGAAGAACCTTGGGGCGATCGCCATTTTGCCATTGTA
This sequence comes from Capnocytophaga sp., assembly GCA_030530525.1. Classification (GTDB taxonomy): domain Bacteria; phylum Bacteroidota; class Bacteroidia; order Flavobacteriales; family Flavobacteriaceae; genus Capnocytophaga. The sequence goes on from JAUMUT010000001.1 coordinate 188,763, forward strand.
GATCCCAACGGCATTGGTATTGATATAGTAACCTACTCTGCTCCTGAGTAAAATACTTAGTATAAAAATAAACTCCCGCTTATAACAAGCGGGAGTTTTCTTATTAATTGACAATTAGTTAAGTTATAATACTCATACCAATCACTCAAAAAAATATTTTATAAAACACTATATAATAAGTTTGCTTATTATATAAAAACATATTACCTTTGCACCCGAATTACAAATATTAATTTTTATGACAACCGCTACACTTATTGTACGTATTGTATTAGGGCTTATATTGGTAGTATTCCCTGTGAATGCTCTTTTTATTAAGGCTTTCAAGCCTAAGATGCCTGAAAAAGCACAGCATATTATGCTCGCTTTCCAAGAAACGGGCTATTTGCTTACTTTTGTGCAAGTAACAGAATTGATTGTAGGAATTTTGTTACTCTCAGGGTATTTAACGCCCTTAGCAGTATTGATATTGTTACCTATCTCTATCAATATTTTGCTATTTCACCTCTTTGTAGCTCCTCCTGTGGTGGGACCGGGCTTATTTATTTTCTTGATGAATATATTTTTACTATATTCATATAGAAATTATTACGAACTCCTATTCCATTTATAAATGAAAAAAAGACCTACTAAATATTGGATAGTAGTGGCAAGCAAAGACCACGTACAAATGGGCGTGGCGGGAGGCTTTGCACAAGCCTGCCACGGCAAGGCACAACCCTTGAAACGTATGCAGGAGGGAGACGGTATTCTCTATTACTCTTCCAAACGCTATTTTGGCAAAGAAGACAAATGCCAAGCCTTCACAGCTATTGGCAGAGTGAAAGACGAGGAAGTCTATGCCTTTCAGATGAGTGAAAATTTCTGTCCGTTTAGGAGAAATATTACTTTTGTAGACTGTGAAGAAGCACCCATAGCCGACCTTATCGAGCTGTTAGACTTTATTCCCAACAAAAAAGCGTGGGGATATCCTTTCCGATTTGGTATTTTGGAAATATCCGAAAGCGATTTTAAACTTATAGCCTCTAAAATGTTACACGATGACCTCTCAGCCCTCCATTTTTAGTATGAATGCCGAAGAAAGCTCAGGGCTTTTACTTTGGCAAGTAAGTATGTTATGGCAACGCGAAATCAAAAAAGTGTTGCAACCTTTTGACCTCACACACGCCCAATTTGTACTCTTGGCGAGCGCTCAGTGGCTTGCCCAACAAGGAACGGAAATCACACAGGTATCTTTGGCAAATTTCACCAAGATAGACCCAATGACCACCTCGCAAGTGGTGCGTACCTTGCAGAGCAAAAGCCTCATTACAAGGGAAGAGCACAAAACCGACACGCGCGCCAAAGTAGTCGCTATCACCGCTCAAGGTGCCGAACTCATCGCGCAGGCAGTCGCTAAGGTCGAGGCTTTCGACAAGGAGTTTTTCAGCATTTTGGCAACTGAGCAACCCTCGTTCAATGCCCAACTGCACAAACTTTTGACGAATTAGCAGAATCGTTTTGCTCCTTGTATTCATTTATAAAAGTTTTTCCGTTGCTATTAATGAGATAAATGCTTTGAAGAAGATATAAAACAAGGTACAAACACCCTCTCCATTAGTAGGAAAAACTACCGTTGGGGAGGGATTTTTATTCACTTCCGTATTTCGTATAAAAAATTCTGTGATTTGTATAATCCTATTTGCCCAAAATGCCGTACTTTTGCACCCGTAAAACAAACGAATAGTGAATAGTGAATTGTGAATAGTTATCAGAAGGTAACAGCACTAATAAACTAAAAACTAATAATTAAAAATTAAGAACTTAAAAAAAGAACCATTATGACAAAAGTAATTGTTATTACAGGAGCAAGCTCTGGAATGGGCAAAGAAACTGCCAAAAAGCTCATTGGCGAAGGACATATCGTTTATACCCTCGCTCGCCGTATCGAGCAAATGGACGACCTTAAAAATCTGGGCGGACACCCTATCAAAATGGATATCGCCAGCGAAGAAGAGGTTACCAAAGCGGTACAAACCATTATAGAAAAAGAAGGACGTATAGACGTGCTTTGGAACAACGCTGGTTATGGATTGTACGGCTCGGTAGAAGATGTCTCCCTCGAAGAAGCCCGCAAGCAAATGGAGGTAAATGTATTCGGTTTGGCGCTGATGACCCAAAAAGTAGTGCCGTTTATGCGCGAGAAGAAATCGGGGTTGATAATCAACACTTCGTCGGTGGGAGGCAAGGTTTATTTCCCTATGGGTGCTTGGTATCACGCCAGCAAACACGCCGTGGAGGGACTTAGCGATTGCCTTCGTTTGGAGCTGAAGCCGTTTGGAATAGATGTCGTAATCCTCGAACCAGGCTTTATCGCTACCGAATTTGGAAGCGTACTTCTAAACAATTTCGAGAAAATATCCAAAGATTCTGCCTATTCCGAAATGATGAATGCCATCATCAGCAACACAAAAAAAACTGAAGCCGAGGGAAGCAATTCTCAACCAACCGTAATTGCCGATGCTGTGAGCAAAATCATCAAAACCAAAAACCCCAAAACGCGATACAGCGTAGGAAAAATGGCAAAACCGCTCATTTTCTTGCGTAATCTGGTAGGCGACAAGATGTACGACAAAATGGTAACCAGTCAATTGAAATAAAAAATGGAAATATTCTCTTATACACAGAATTGGCTCAGGGGCGAACTCTTCGAGGGGAAGCTCGTCCTTGCTTTTGCTGTATGCACTGCCCTGCTGGGGGTTGTTTTTTGGAAATTCGGTACGGCTCCCACAGCCAAAGCCCTCCTTATTCCGCTACTCGTAGTAGGTGCTATCTATGTAGCTGTGGGAACGACCCTTATCACTTCCAACCCCAAGCATCACGCTACCTTTGAAGCGCAATACAAAGAAGACCCCACCGCTTTTGCTCAAAGCGAAAAAGCGCGCGTAGAGGGTTTTCAATACCAGTATGTGATTTCTAAGGTGGTGGCTACCGTCTGCTTTATTGCGACCCTGCTTATTTTCTGGTTTTCCAAAAGCTACACCTGGCAGGGCGTGGGCATTGGGCTTACTTACTTCGGTTTGGTGGGCTTGGTAGTCGATTATTTCTCCCAGCACCGTGCTGAGGAATATTACGAACATATTTTACGCTTTATCAATGGCTAATCCGTCCCCTACGAAACACTTAGAAAAAATATCACAACTCTACCAATGGTTGCCGAAAGACCATTTACAGCACCCATTGGTAGCCGTGATTGACTTTTCTAAATACCAAGAACCTTTTCCCGAACATCAGGTCTTTACGTTTGGTTTTTACGCGCTACTGTTCAAAAACCATTGCACCAATAAAATGAAATACGGACAGCAGTCTTGCGATTTTGAGAGTGGCAACCTCATTTGTATTGCTCCCAATCAGCAAGTGAGCTCTGGCGAAGCCAATGTATCTCTCGCCGAAGAGGTATCGGGATGGGGACTTTTCTTTCACCCCGACCTACTCAAAGGCACGAGCCTTAGCAGAGGAATGCGCGATTATACTTTCTTTGACTATGAGATAAACGAATCGTTGCACCTCTCTCAAAAAGAGAAAAACCGATTGGCAGAGATAGTCGCACAGATAGCGGGCGAACTTTCTGAGAATATCGATAAGCATAGCCAACGGCTCATTGTGAGCAATATCGAGCTGTTGCTCAATTATTGCACGCGCTATTACGACCGTCAGTTCATTACCCGCCGTGCCACCCATAGCGATACTCTCGCCAAGGTGGAAGAGGTGCTCGATACCTATTTCGCCGACCCCAAACGCTCTGAAAAAGGCTTGCCCTCGGTGAAATATCTTGCCAATGAAGTGTGTTTGTCGCCCAATTACCTGAGCGACCTACTCAAAAAGGAAACGGGAATGAATGCGCAAGACCACATTCACGCCCACCTTATCAAAGAAGCCCAATATCTGCTCTCCACCACCAACAAGAGCGTCAGCGAATTGGCTTTTGAATTGGGCTTTGAGTATCCGCAGTATTTCTCTCGTTTGTTCAAACAGAAAACAGGCATTACCCCCAATGCGTTTAGAGCCTCTGGGCAGGCTTCTTGTTAAGGGAGAGGTAAGACAATATATAGAAATTTTCTTTTTCTGTAAAAAAAAAAGGTATACATTAACAAATTATCCTTATCTTTGCCTTAAATATAAAAGAAAATTATGAATTTCTACAGAAATAACTGGTTTTACTTCTCCATAATATGGTTTATTGTTATTGCTTTTTATATGCTATTTTGGGGTGTGCATTGTTTTTCTCCTTTACAAATTATCTTGATTGCGAGCTTTATGGCATTGCTTATTCATCAGTTTGAGGAATATGTACTGCCAGGAGGAGGTCCGGTAGTAGTGAATAAAGCTACTTTTAATGAACGAGCGCTCTTCCGCAATTTTCCTGGTAATATGCATTCCTCAATGATTGTTAATCATTTAGCATACGCTATCTACTTGGTAGCGATTATATTTTCTGACCTTATTTGGTTAGGTGTAGCTACAATGTTTTTCAACCTCTTTCAACTTTTTGGACACGGTTTGCAAATGAACAGAGTACTGAATACTTGGTACAATCCAGGACTTGCTTCCGTAATCTTCCTCTTTATTCCTATTAGTGTGTATTATTTTATTTTTATCATTGATAATGATTTGATTACTTCAATAGGCTGGTTTTATGGAACTTCGGCTTTTGTAGGAATGGTGTTGTTCTCTACCATTTTACCTGTACAACTGCTCAAAAACAAAAAATCTCCTTATGTAATTCCTGAATGGCAAGTACAACAACAAGAAAAACTACAACATAAATTCTGCTTAAAGAAATAATCTCTATACAATAATGAAAAGACCCGTAGGAAAATTTACGTTATCCCTTACAGGAAAGGACAGCCATACAGTGAATATAGATGCTGGGCAAGGCAGTTTTAGCATTGCTCCCAAATCCTCTGGCGAGAAAGCCGATGCCTATATCGATGCCGATACACCCGTGTTATGGCACGCTTTTGATGAGCTTGAAACGCCCGCAGGCAGTAACTGGCCTCGTTTTTTTACCTATATGGGCAACGATACGAGCTTTGTAGCGTGGTCGAAAAATCGCGAAATAGAAGACTTTCGTTGGATACTGCTCGCACCTGCGTCTATTGACCTCACCGAAGCACAAATCAGGTGTTTGATAGTGATAAATGGCGACTTTCCGCTTCGCATTAAGCTCAATAATAGTGTATTGCGTAGGGTATCTTTTCAGGGAAATCCGCAGTTACTTACCCTTGAAGAAGCCACCGCAATCAAAGATATTTCTTTCTACTTATCTACCGAAAAGAAGAGCAACACGCCTGTTTCTCTGCCTTTCTTTTCAGCCCTTGAAGCTATTGAACGTATTGAAATCAGTATTCCTGTGGTAGGACAGCCGTTTGATTGTGCAAGTCTGTTGCCTTACAAACACCTTAAAAGCGTGAGTTTCTGGGGAAATATTTGTAATACCGAAGCGTTAGCCCAGATGCCCCAACTTACCTCTATTGCGGTGCGCTATTGCGCCGATATGAGCGGATTTCCGCCACTGAATACGTGGGCAAACCTTAACTTTTGCGTTTTTTGGAATGTGGAAGAGGAAACGGGCAAACGCCTGCGACAAGAACTAAAAGCAATACTTAAAGAGAGAAAACTTCAACACGGTTCGGTATCGCAATTGCGCAAAAAAGTGTGGTTTGCTACCGAGTATAATATTCCCTTTACCAATTGGGAAGGCAAGAAAGGCAAGGAGGCGATGAAAGCCTATAAAGCTACCCTCAAAGCTATCAAAAAAGTAAAAACCGAAGCCGAAGCCAAAACGCTATTAGTTGCCCTTATTCAGGTCGTTAATAGTCTGCCCGATATAGAGACCACCGAGCGCGAAGATACTGCCGAAGCGGTGTTTCAATTAGCGGCTTCTGCGCCTTTTGCTATTGACGAAGACAAGGTAGAACAGTGGTTTGATACCACAAGGGATTTTTAAGTAATGAAATAAAAGACAATGAAAATATACAACACCTTAGAGAGGGCGGGGATTCCCTTTGAAGATATCCAAAATGTAAAAGCATTTACTTCAACAGACGGCTTTATGCTTGTTGAAGATGAAGAATACGAAGATTTACAAAAATTCTTCGGTCAGTTTTCGCTCTTTAACGGACTTTGTCCGCTACTCTCTGACGGCAATTCCAACTATTGGTGTGTCTTTACCGAAGGGGCACGCAAAGGGCTTGTTTGCTACCTCAATCACGAAGAGCAAGACCGTTTAGAGCCTCGCTTTAAGAACATCAGTCGGTTGTTAGTTGCCATAGAAAAACACCCTGATGCAGGCGATTTTGATGATTTAAATGAACTTCCCAAGGTATTCGATTTCCCTGCTAATACGATAGAAGATTTCCCTGAAAGAGAAACTATCATTACCCAGCTATACCACGAAATTGAGCAACTCCCCGACGACAATTGCACCGACCAAGCACGCTCTTCACGCATTTATGCCATTATCACTTTGGCAACAGCCAGCGAGGCAACCATTCACATCAAACCCTTCTTAGACGATGAAGATGACTATGTAGTGGAGTTTGCCAAAGCGCGAATGAAGGAAATCAATAAAATCATACATCAACGGAATAACAAATGACCTCTTTTGAAACCCTCGACAACCTTGCTGACCGCCTTATAGATGAAGAAATACAAGGTTATGACCTTCCCTATTATATAGAACCGCTTCTTGAAGAAGGGGATACTCTTAGTCTGCTCAAAGACTACCTCAGCGATGCTATCACCCACAAAAATGCCGACCGCATAGAGTGTGGGCTTATCCTTGCAGGGGAATTAGGCTATGACAAACCATTGTTGTCATTATACGAACCTCTACTTTTAGATGATTGGCACCACAGCCACGAAGATATTGTATATGCAATTGCCACTTTTGGCAATATTTCCAATGTTCCCACTCTGCAAAAAGCTTTTAACCTCTCCCTGCCTTATATGGAGTATGATCATCATTATTCTTTTCATCGGAAGATGCTCTACGGCATCCAAAAGTTAGCTCCTAAGCTATTTCCCATTATATACAAACAGGTAAAAAGCAAGCTCTGTGTAGCCTTGCAGAAAGAAAGTTTTAAATAAAAACATCTAATAATATGACATCAGACGAATTTGCAAAGAATTTTTACATTGAAAAACAAAAGTATGTAAAGGCATACTTTCAGGCGCAACCCGAATATCCTTCGGCTGTAAATGCCAAAATAAAAGCAATGGCACTGCCTCCCTCTGAGCAGGAGAAGCTCAAAGAAGTGATTGACCTACTACTAAACGATGTGTTTTACGGCGTTCTGTTAGGTTTAGACGGCGAATACCCCATTGGTAACACCCAGCAGACTTATAGAATATACGATGAAGAGGGGAATCTGATTTCCGATTGTGGCGAATTGGAAGTCAGTGCTTATGACTACTTTCACGGGGGTAAATATGAGAAAGAAATTGGAATTTTTAAGGAAGAAAAATAAATTTCTTTAACCCTACTTGCTCTTCTATTAGCTAATTAGTTTATTTTTGTTTCATATTAAAAACAAAAAATGACACCACTCATTACTCAAAAAGACCAAATCATCGCACAAATGTGTGCAGAACTCTCAGCTACCGCAGCTGAAAACCGTTACTATACAGAACAGAATATAACTGATTGTAACGCGCATTTGGTGGCTTTCTTGACGAAATTAGAAAAAGCTGACCAAGCCACTGATAAACAAACCTACCTCACAGAAGCTATACAAACCGTTTGTGAGCAACTCTCTAGTTTTAACAATAAAAGATGATACAAAAGGCTTTTCCCTCTTATTTGCATAAAGAAGCTACTAAAATAGCAAATTTTCTACAGCAAAATGATCCTAAAGACTTCAATATTATAGGGACAGAAGTCGTTTATCTCAATGGGGAAGTTTTAGAGTTACCTCAAAGAGTCTATTTTGGGGAGTTCAACACTCAAAACCTGACTTTAGTTCAGGAGCAAATGCTTAATTGCTTGTATTTGTGTCATAGTAATGGTCATTTAAGAGAATTTTACCTAAGGGAATTGTTAGCAGTAAAAGGAGATTTTGCCTTGCCTTTTATAGCCAAACTTTTTGGTGATTATGTGATAGAAATATTAGAAGTGCTTTACCGCGAACTTCCTAATAACACTCGTGATAGATTGAAGGTCTTCTTTCGTGCCAATCCTCTCTACCAAAAGTGTATAGAGAGCCGTATTGCCAGTTATTGGGATCTTTTCTATCGGAATGTTTATCCTGATTTAAAAAAATATGTAGGTTATCAATTATTTCAAACAACCATAAAATAACAGATATGACCAGATTCATTACTCAAAAAGACCAAATCATCACACAAATGCGTGCAGAACTCTCAACAACTATTGAGGAAGACCGCTACTATACAGAACAGAATATAACTGATTGTAACGCACATTTGGAGGCTTTCTTGACGAAATTAGAAAAGGCTGACCAAGCCACTGATAAACAGGCCTACCTCGCAGAAGGTATACAAACCATTTGTGAGCAACTCTCTACCTTCAACGACCCTGAGGAAGAAGAAATGCCTGAATATCTTTGGGGGTTTCTTTACAATGGTTATACGATAGAACTTTCTAACTTCATCCGTGATGCGGCTTTGGCGTATGGTTTTGAGACACCAGCACCTACAGTAATTGCACTGCATAATTGTAGCGTGGAAATAGATGATTTTGATTGTTTTTCAGTAGTATTAGGAAATGAGGAAGATAAATTTGCATGTTTGGAATACGCCCCTAAAACACATCAATATTTCTATGATGAAAACCCTTATGGAGACACCTATCCCCTACCCCTTTACAATGTGCAAGTAAATGCCGATTATAGCGAATTATCCTTTGAAGTACTTTCAAAATGGAAAATAGAACGCTTTCAGTTCTTGGCTCAATATCCATCGGATAAGGTTTGGATTAAAGCTGTTTATGAGCTTCACACCAAAAAAATTCTCTTAAATAGGCGAGAAAAGCACTGGAGCACGATTACATTCGGAACAGAAAAAGGCAAAATCATTGAGCTAAGAGCCACTCAATATGACAATGAAGAGCATGTAATCCCTTCTGCTGAAGAAGGTGGCGGCTTTAGTGTATTTACTATGGGAATCAATGAAGAGAACAAATTGCAAAGTCGCAATGAAATTGCTGATACAAAGATTTTGTTTGAAAAGACATTCTTTAGAGATGCCCGCGAAGAAGAATGGCGACTCTACGAACTTCAAAATATCACTATACAAAACGGGATAGTAACCATTACTTCTACAAATGAGGTCATAACTCGTGACGAAAATTGGGAACTGATAAGAGGAAATATTGCTCCTATAAGTCTCAGTTATGAACTCAAGAACAGTGATTTTGTATTGAATTTCATTCAAAAGGTTATAGAGACAATAAACTAATTATCATCGTTTTGGTTTTATGAACTAAATAGAAACAAACATGAAACAGAAATTGCGCAAATTGATTCATAAAGACAAAGAGTATTTGTATAGAATAAATACAGCCTACAACACGAAAAAAGACAACACCTCTCTGCTCTCCGTGCGTATCTTTTTGGCAGGAGAAAAAAACACGCCTTTATGTATCGATTTCATTACTATTGATGATAAATACATGGGACAGCCTCTCAATGGCAATATCAATTTACTAAACAAAAACACACAAACCAAAGAAACCATAAACCTCAACAAACCCAAATATATCCCAAAACTGATTGACTGGGGAGAGGTGCAAGGCTGGAAAGGAGACAACAAAATCTCGCCACTAAACGGGCTTCTTTTCTTGGAGTTTTTAGGGTATGATACTACTCCCATACAAAGCAATTAAAATAAATCTTAACACTATGAAGTATTACAAAATCACAGACTTTACTCAAGACAATGACGACCCTACTTCTTATGAAGGGACGGTGGTTCTTAACGGAAAAGAACTAAGCGTGAGCATCATACTTGAAGATGAAGGCGAAACTGAAAAAATAGAACAACAGATGAACTTCTTTTTTAGTGAGATAAACACCCTATTACCCAAAGCAAAGGAATGTATTGCCAAAGAATTTTTAGGGCTCTACAATGACAATTGGCGCTTTAGCGGTAATGACGACAAACCCGAACTTACAAAAGAGGATTTTATAGAAGCTCTTAGCTTGCGTAATTTCTTGTTTTACAGTGAGGATGTAGAAATTTTCTTTGATAATAATGATATCTTCCTAGAACACTCGTTCATCGCTTCGGAGTTTGATGGCGAGAATTTTAATGATGCTGAAATATGCCCAACTATTTGGTTAGAATAATTGATTAAAAATGAAAAAGAATCTAAAGGATATAGTACGGGCTTCGGTAGCGGAATACCTTACTTTTGTAACGGCTACCGGCGAGAGCAATATACAAAGTATTTATATCGATGAAAACGTATGGCTTTCCCAAAAGATGATGGGATTGCTTTATAATGTAGAAGCTCATACAATTACTTACCACTTACAAAAAATATTTTCAGATAATGAATTAGAAGAAAATTCAGTTACTCGAATTTTTCGAGTAACTGCCGATGATGGAAAAACATATAACACGAAACACTATAACTTATCGGCGATTATAGCGGTGGGGTATTCCGATTTTGATAAATTTATTAGCGAATGAACTCATCAACAAATTAACCGAAATAACCTTATGACTGCAAGTAATATACAAACCTATTTGCTAATATGCTAATTATTTGTACCTTTGCCCTAAAAATCCCTATGACACAGTTTAAATTTACCGATTTTACCAAAGCGGAGTATGAAGACCTTCCCGATTTGTATGAAGCCGTCCTACTGCTCGACAACAAAGAAACCAAAGTAGGCATTGACCTCAATGGCGAGACCGACCTACAAAAAGTGGAACAGTATCTCAATACCGTTCTCAGTCAGTTTAGTACGCTCCTACCGAAAGCAAAACAATGTATTGCCAAAGAGTTTTTAAAGCTTTATAATGACAATTGGCGTTTTTCCGATGACGATGAAGAGGAAGACAAACCAGAGCTCACTGAGGAAGAATTTATGGAAGCTCTTACCTTAGATGTTATATCGTTTTTGGGCGCAGAAAATGTGGATTTCTTCTTTAACGACAACGATATGTTCTTCGGACACGCACTTATAGCTTCTGATTTTGACGGTAAAGAGTTCAATTATGCCCAAATGTTCGGCTGATGAATATAAAAGTATTTATTACCCTGCACCTTATTGAAAAACGCCGTAAAACTTTTGGCAGTACCCTGAGAACCGTCCTCTTGTTTCCTTTGGCAATAGTGGGCGATTTCTGCTTGTGTATAGCCCTTTTGCTTGCCTTTGCCGTACAATATATACTTGAAAAATACGAAAATTAGATAAAAATATTTAATTGGTTAAGAGATATTTTTTTCTAATTAATTTCTTCTATCTACAAATATTTTATTTTTTTTAAAATTTCTACAAAAAAACTTATCTTTGCCTGCAAGATAATTTATATGGCAAAGAAAAAGAAAACCCTCCCAGCAAACTTCTATGAGCTTATAGAAGCGAATGATTTAGACGCTCTTAAAGCAGTGTTCAGCGAATGTGATTGGAATGCGTATGACCGTCGTTCGTTCAAGAAACCCGCCCTTTCGTTCTACGATGTCCCTTTGGAGCTAATGGACTGGCTACTTGCACAAGGGGCAGACATCAATGTAAAAGATGAGTACAACCGTACTCCACTACACTATCACGCCCAAGTGAACGGTGTAGAACGAGTAACTTTTCTTTTAGAGAAAGGAGCTGATATTGAAGCTATAGCCGAATATGATGAAACCCCCTTACACGCTGCGGGCTATTACCCCGAAGTAACAGCTTTGCTTATAAAAAAAGGAGCTAATATCAAGGCAAAAGATGATATGAAGCATAACCCTATGGAGGCAATGCTCCTCAATGTCCAAAGTATTGACATCTCTAAGGCGGCAAAAACAGCTGAGATATACCTTAGCGCAGGCTTGAAACCTACTAAGTTTGCTAAGGAACAAGTAACTCGTATAGGTGAAGAATTTGAGTTTCACCGTGAAAAATTTAACCCCGAATACTTAGAGGAAACCGATGCAGGATTGCAACAACTATATAAACTCTTCAATGTGCCTCCTGTACCCCGCCGTATCCAACACGACGGACAATCATCTATTATACTCACGGGTGATACGTGGGAAAAACGCTATATGCAAGCGTGGGATAGCTTAGTGCCTAGCAATGGCAGTGCTGCTACAGTGCAAGGCGAGGTAGTGCGTATAGCAGGCAGAATAAACCTTGAACTTTTGCGCAACGCTATGGGCAATTGGGATAAGGAGTACCGCAAAATGCTCAATGCTATTACAGGCTATTTGGAGCAAGGCAACCCTCTCTCGGAGAGTGAACTCGCCGAAGTATCCAATATTCAAAAACACATCTTGGAAGACGATGGCACTGGCACCAAACGCCTATGTGAATTGGCGACTGCTTGGGTCGTACAGAATCCTCAACCTATTGCCTTAGGCAAAGTGAATTATAGATATTAATCTAAACATTTTTAATATGACAAAATACATCAAACTTTTTTTACGAGTAGCGGTAAGTACCGCTATGCTTTCGGCAGTAGCCGACCGTTTTGGCTTATGGCCAGCTGAAATTTCTGTATGGGGCAATATGGATAACTTTTTACAATACACCCAATCGCTATTGCCTTATTTACCAGCTTCATTGGCTAATGCAGGAGGCTGGATAGCGACCGTGTTGGAAATCGTGTTCCCAATATGTTTGTTGTTGGGCTTCAAAACCGAGCTGGTAGCCAAGTTATCAGGCGCACTTATCGCTTGTTTTGGGTTGGCAATGTTCACTTCCGTAGGGCTCAAAGCCACCTTTGACTACTCGGTATGGAATGCCGTGGGGGCGTGCCTTGCTATCAGTTGCCTGAAAGAGAAGCACTGGGAGATAGATAATGCTATAAAGTAATGCGTTTCTTTCCATTATTTTTATTTTGAGTAAGAACTTATGAAAGATGTTCTCCCTTGCAACCCCAAAGAAGTGTTACAATTCTTTGAACAGTACCACATCCTTTATCGGCAAGATCATTTTGACTTCTTGTGTGAGTATGGGGGTGGCACTACTGACCCTGCTATATTTCACGGTATGGGTCTGAGTTGTTCTTTGCAAACACTCAAAGATATTTACGAAGACCAAGAAGACAGAGAAGCAATTCCTCAAGGAGTAGCGGTCTTTGCTAACCCTTATGCAAGTGATTTTCTCTATATAGAGCAAGCCTCAGGAACTATTTATCGCGAAGACTATGATGAGGAAGGAAAGCCTTGTTTAGGTGAAAAGCTGTGGAACAGTATAGAAGAATTTCTTGCAGAAGCGAAAAACGAATAACAATTTTAAAGCATTTAGATAAATCAGTAAAACCTATTTTTAAAATGTTTAGATGTAGGGAATTTAAAGATTGAAAAAGGAGATGAAAAAATTTCGATTATATTTTAGTATATGGTGTTTGGTATCCATAATTCTTGCGCCTATAATAGTGAGTACTTTTCTTTTTTATCAAAAATTCTATAATATAGGGATTGTAGAGTTTATCTGTGGAACAATTTTTGTATCTGCTTATTTATTATACCCTCTTTTTTTTGTTTATCAAATTATCAAACTGATAAGAGATAAAGAGCGAGAAAGAGATTTTACTATTTCTATAATAGCCTTAGTATTACTATTCCTCAGTGTTTTATTCTATATAGGTCTTTATCAGATGATAGATAGAGCTGTTACCAATGCTTACAGAAATGCTTAGATACTCTTCTTCCTGAAAATAGTGTAAAATGAAAATCCTTTCTAAATTCAAAGATTATTACGACTACAAAGTTGCTGAATATGGTATGGACGAAACCCTCATCTATGATAGGCGTTTGCCTGCGGGGGTGGGGATCAACTTCCCGCAAAGAAGTTGGATTACCTTAAACAACTCCACCGATGACGAGGCTTTACATTCCGTACTCTATGTGGGCAATGCACTTGTGCACCTCTTTGCTACACGCTCCAAGATATACACTCATTGGGATTTTGACGACCCTGCTGATTGGAATTATAGCATATATGATTTGTGGTATGACCGCGAGGTACTGATGAATGACGGTAAGGAGATTAAAATAACCTCTTACTTACACGCCTCACGCGATACCCTTTTAGAACAAATAGAAACCCCTCGCGCGCAAAATATTTTTAAGTTGGAAGACCAACCACCTTGGCTTGTTTTAGAAAGTCCGTTACTACTGATTTTCAACAGAAACCAAGACGGAAGTAACAGAGCCTCGCATTACCTAAACTTGCAAGAACTCGGCATCTATCTTGACTCTGATTTTGTATGGCAACATATCGTGCAGTACCTTTCCGGCCTAAAAACCCAAGCAGAGCAATCGCCCGAACTGCCCAATGCACTTAAAATCGCCTCCAAAGGCTTTGATAACAAGCGGTCGTTTAGGCCAAAAATGAAGTAAATTATAAAACAAAATATTAAAAAAATGAGCACACTTTTTGAACAATTAGCACCCTTAGCCGAGACTAAGAAACAACAAACCACTATTGCTAAATTTATTGAAAAAGGATTTAAGTTCACCCGCCAGCCTGATGCCCAGAAGTTCACTTTCCTTGTATATGACTTTTTCGTAGCGGGCAATATGCCTGCTGTGCAGCTTTGTATAGACTATCTTGTAGCACAGGGGTACCCTACTGCTGAAAACAAAAAACAGTTTCTTAACTGGGTTTTTATGGAGCCTGTCTACTATCTGAAATATTTTATCGGAGATGCCCCAACACAAAAGAAGCTACATCACGACCTCCTTAATCTCTGGTATGAATCCAGTAAAAGACAACTATTAGAACACGATAAGGGCAAACACGATGAGGCTTATATAGATGCGTGGAATGAAGCAAATGTCAACAAGACGCTTTCTATTATTCGTTCAGGAGAAACGATTGCTTCTTGTAAAGAAGATGTCATAAAACTTGCAGATAGTCTCAATGATGAATATGAACTAAATATAAGTTTGCTTGATGAGTATTGCCGTGCATTGCTCTATACAGCTGAGACTACCCAGACCCAGCAGGAATTAGTAGCAGAAACGGAGCAACACATTGCCCTGCTTAAAGATTTGTATAAGAAAGTTAATAAAATAAAGTAACCAAGAAACCCTATGAACGAACAAGCAAGAAAACTTTACAAACAAGCCCAAGCGGATTACCCAGCGTTGAAAGCCCAAATAGAGGCTCAGGTAGTGCGTTGGTTTTGGGCTTCAGGAGGTATGGGGCTCCTTTCTTTAGAGCCTTTTTACTTTGAACAAAACCATTTTTCAAAAGCTAAAATCCTAAAAAAAGCTCCTAAAAATGTAGATAACAAATATCAGTACGGCGTAAATGATAAAGATGAAATAATTGTGGAACGTTGGTATGTTATCTTTGAAGACCAATGTTATGAGGAGTTTTTCTTTCGTGAGGAAAACCAAATTATCAGTTATCGCTTTGACCATTCTGCAAAAAAGGAATGTGACAATGTAAAGATTTTTACTTATAAAGACGGATTGCTTCAACATATCTACGCTGCTTTTAAAAAGCACCATTGGGAAGAAACAATATATTATGAGGGGGACAAACTCATACGCCGTGAAAGTAAAGGAAAAGACTATGATTTAAAACCCTTTGACCGCGCTCTTCTCTATACCTATGATACATCGGGAGAACTCAATAGTATTACCAGCGGAACGGGCTATGTTATATATCAGAAGAAGGGTAAGAAAGTATAGTGTAATCAAAATCTAAAAATAAAATGAATCCAATATTCAAACAATGGGATACAGCTAAGTCCCTAATAGGAACTTACCAATATGAAGAGGCTCTGGCTATCTATGAAGAAATAGCCTCAAAGATAGAGGCAGAACTCTCAGATACTCTTGATAAAGCTATGTTCTTTGGGGATTACTTTGGAGCATTGGCAGATGTTGCCCAGTATGACAAAGCGGAAGCTATGGCTGCTAAAGCCTTTCATTACAAAGCCGAAGGCGATAAGTATGATGTGCTGAGATATATTCCCTTTAACTATGGACATCTGTACCTTTTACAGGGAAAATGGGAAGAAGCTATTCCTTGGCTTGAAAAAGCCTTAGGTAGAGATGAAAAAGGAGGTTGGATATCGACTAAAAGCGAAGCAAGGTATGGAACAGAATTAGGTGTGGCTTTGTTTTACTTAGAGCGCACAGGGGAAGCCGAAGAAGAGTTACTTAATGCGGTGAAAGTAGGTAAAGCTACTGTAGTGAACCAAGATTGGGAACCTTTTTTCTACCTCAAAGAGATATACAAGCAAAAAGGAGAGGAAAAACTAATGGCAAAATATGAAAAAATGTACCTTACCCGACTCAAAAAGGTAAAAAAAGAAGCTCTTATATACCCCATTTCTCAAATACAAGGAGACAAACAAGCACTTGAAGACTGGAAAAAACTTTTAAACCTTTAATCATTTTACAAATTAACACTATGAACGAACAAGCAAGAAACCTTTACGACCAAGCCCAAGCGGATTACCCAACGTTGAAAACCCAAATAGAGGCTCAGGTAGTGCGTTGGTTTTGGGCAGCAGGAGGTATGGGGCTTTTTTCTTTAGAGCCTTTTTACTTTGAACAAAACCGTTTTCCAAAGTCTAAAATCCTAAAAGATGCTCCAAAAGATACTGACAATAAGTATCAATATGGAGTAAATAAAAAAGATGAAATAATTGTAGCACACTCTTATATTGGGTGTGAAGGCGATTATTACGAAGAGTTTTATTTCCGTGAGGAAAACCAAATTATCAGTTATCACTTTGATTTTTCGCCTAAGAAAAAATGTATAAATACTAAAATATTCATCTATAAGAACGGACTCTTGCAATCAATCTACTCCGCTTTCGATAATAATACTTGGAGCGAAAGGACTATGTATTACGAGGGGAGCAAACTCATCCGCCAAGAGAAAAAAGGAATAGATTATATTGATAACACCCTTCTCTATACCTATGATATGCTGGGGAAACTCAATAGTATTACCAGCGGAACGGGCTATGTACGCTATCAGAAGAAGGATAAGAAAATCAGCTATAAAGCCCTCTCTGAAAAAGCTATGGAACGCTACTATGCCCTATTGGTGCCTACCATTAAGGCATACCCTGTGAAAGAGCCCTTGTATTGTATCAATCTATCGTTTGACTACCAAAACATACTGCCTACAAGGATAGGCTTTGGACTTGAAAGTAACAGACAAAAATGGAAAGAGACTTACGGGGAAAGAGTTGATAGATATCTTTGGAACACTACCCAGTATGCTCATATTATAGATATAGAACCCAACGAAGAAGACGCTGCTCTCTTTGACCTTTTCAACCAAGAAACCGAAATGCAAGAAAAATATACTGCTGCTACTAAACTATTAGTCGCTTGTGCCAAACGCCTCAAAGAAGAATGGGCATCATTAGGTATTCCCTCCACCGATGACTTTGTAGTGGTAGTAAGTGATGAAGAAGAATTCTTTTTCAAAAAAATATAATTATATGACCCCTTATCACCAAGATCAGATAGAGGCAATTCTCTTTGAAATGGATTGCGAGTTATGGGAAGCCGAAAAAGCCTATGAGCAGTTTAACCACAATGCGGCAAAGGCAATCACACACCTGCTGAAAACACCCGTATTCCTTTCCACACAAGGCAATGTTGATAAATTGCCCAAAGCAGGGATGGGCTACTTTATAAAATCCTTAGATACCGATTTGGAAGCTGTGCCAAGGCGTGCCGCTTTTATCCCAATGGAAGATTTTGACAGCTATCTGTTAGAAGATTTCCAAGCGGTATTCCCCTTATATCAACCTCAATGGAACGAAGTAACTACTTATTTTGACAGTACCAGCAGCAATATCTTTACCCCTGAGGTTTGCAAAAAGATTATCATACAACTGCGCCAGCGTACTTTCCCCGATGAAAGCGTAAAGACTTTTATAGAGAAAGTAATCGCCCATATAGAAAACAAACTCCCTACTTGCACTTATATAGAAGTGTATGGGAATATATGAAAATAACTAAAATAAAATGACCGAACAACTCTCTCGCATTCAGCAGAAAATAGCACAAGCCAAAGCCAGCGATAAAGATTTTGAAGTCTTTGGCGCCGAAGGACATCAGTACCACCTGAACCCACCCGCGAGCGAAGCCGAAATCCTTGCTTTTGAGCAGAAATACGCCATCTCCTTACCCGAATGTTACCGCTCTTTTATGCGCACCATTGGCGATAGCACCGCACAAAAGCAGGATAATATAGCAGGTCCTTACTACGGCTTGTATGCTTTCGGCACGCAAACAGATGAATTTGTCTATGAAGGAGCAGAAGAATACCTCAAAGCCCCTTGCCTCCTTTCCCCTACGATGACCGATGCCCAATGGGAAGCCCTTACCGACAAGCTCCTATCAGAGGAAGGCGATTTTGATGAAGAAGAAAACACCATAGAAGTAGAAGACGACTATTTCGCCGAACGCGGAAAAGTTTTTGGTGGGCTGTTGCCTCTCGGAAGCCAAGGCTGTACCTATTTCCACGCTTTGGTGCTCAATGGCGACTATGCAGGGCGCGTGGTAAATGTAGATATCGACTTACGATGCCCAAAATTCGCCTTTGAAGCCAACTTCTTGGACTGGTATGAGCGATATTTGGACGAAGTTATCTCAGGGCAACTCATAGACGACCGACCTACTTGGTTCGGTTACTATCGCGGGGAAGCTCCCGAAGCACTGTTGTACGAATATACCCAAACCACCGACCGCGACACCCAAACCGACTGCCTCGAAGGGGTATATCACAAGAAAGCACCCCTGCCTGAGGCTGTTTTAAATCAAATAGAAAGCCTTATCGCTTTGAATAACGAGGATAAAATTTTCTTAATTGAAATCCTTGCCCAATCGTCTTACGAGCGCGCCCGACCTTATCTGCAATCCTTAGTAAATGAAAAGCCCAAAGAGGTATTTCAGTATGTGTATTGGTATGCCAAAGACCATTATGCCGAGTGGGTGCCTATTGTAAAAGAACTATTGCCCACCATTACCGATGAAAGCACCCTTGACTTTGCTACCTACCTCCTTACCGAGAGCGAAAGCGAGGGTTGGGAGACATTTATCCTGCCTTTCACCGATAACGAGAACCCAAATATACGCATTACCGCCTATTACACGCTGGGACAAAGCGAAAAAAGAGAGCTTTTCCTCGATACCTTTATCAAAGGCTTGCAAGAAACCGATAATAATGTCCTCCGCACCGCAATGCAAGCCCTTAGAGGGATAACCGATGAGCGTTTGTTGCCTTATTACAAGCAAATTGCCAAGCGTTTTCCTAAGGAAAAAGATTATATCCTCTCCAATCTTCAATATTTGCTCGAACCTTTCGGGCTTACCGTGAAGCAAGCCAGAAAATAGTTGTTCATTTTTCGGTTGTCCGTTATCATCGCTTACCCTATCTTTGTCCCCAAAAAAAGACTATGCACCAAGAACTCACTAAGGAACTGATGTACAAGGCAATTGTAGAAAAAGACACTTCTTTTGAAGGTATTTTCTACACCGCTGTAAAAACGACAGGCATTTTCTGTCGTCCCTCCTGTACTGCCCGAAAACCCAAAATAGAAAATGTGGAGTTTTTCTCTACCATTAAGGAATGTATAGAAAGCGGTTATCGCCCCTGCAAGGTATGCAAACCCTTGCAGAGCCTGAGCCAATTGCCAACCCCTTATGCACAACTTATCAGCCAGCTGCAAGCCAATCCCGCCTTGAAGTTTAAGGATTATGACCTCAGAGCGCAGGGTATTGAGCCCGCACAAATACGCCGTTGGTTCGTCAAGCACTATGGCATCACCTTTCACGCCTTTCAGCGGATGTTGCGTATCAATACCGCCTTCAAGAAAATACAAGACGGTGAGAAAATTACAGATATTGCCTTCGATACAGGCTTTGAATCGGTGAGCGGTTTTGGCGATGCCTTCAAAAGTATCTTCGGCTTCTCTCCCAAAAAGGGAAAAGAGCAACACCTAATCCAGCTCAAGCGCATAGAAACACCTCTGGGCACGATGATTGCCTGTGCCACCGACAAAGGTATCTGTCTGTTGGAATTTTCTAACCGAAAAATGCTCGAAACAGAACTAAAAGACATCTCCAAATACTATAATGCGCCCATTGTGCAAGCCGAAAACCCTTATTTTGAAGTCTTGGAGCGCGAACTCGCCGAATATTTCGCAGGCGTGCGCCAGTCTTTTTCTGTGCCGCTTCACCCTATGGGAACGGATTTCCAAAAAAGCGTTTGGCAGGTACTGCAAACCATTCCGTATGGGCAGACAAGGAGTTACAAGGAGCAAGCTGTTGCCTTGGGCAAGCCCGAAAGCGTGCGCGCCGTCGCCAATGCCAACGGAATGAACCGCATTTCTATTCTTATCCCCTGTCATCGTGTGATTGGTGCCGACGGAAACCTAACAGGCTACGGCGGAGGGTTGTGGCGCAAGAAGTTTTTGTTAGACTTAGAGCAGAATGCCCCAACGATAAAGCAGGAAAAACAATGACCCTGAAAAAGACCATAGAAAACCTCTGGATTACCAAAGCCTTAGTAGAGGGGCTGAACAAAGCCACGAATTACAGTCCCTTTTTAGGGGTTTTGCTGTTTATACTTCTTGCTATTATCTTCACCATTCCGTTTTTTATTTTTAGTATTATCTATCTTCCCTTGTCGTGGGGCTATCGCTTGCTGAAAAGTGGAGGTAAAAGGAAAAAGAAAACCCCAAAAACCCGTAGGCATCGCCCTGTTTAAATCCCGTATTTACTTAAAAATAAAAGAAGTATAGTTGCGACATACATTCCCCCTCTCTGAGGAAGTCTGCGCGAGCAGAGTATGTGAAAGGGGGAGGTTTTTTTATAAAAGGTTAGATATTTACCTCCCCCGTCCCCCTCCAAAGGGGGAGTTGCTTCGGTTATGCTCTCACAGGTTTCCTCCAAAGGGGGAGATAAACACCCAAAAAACCGTAGGCATCGCCCTGATTAAATCCCGTATTTACTTAAAAATAAAAGAAGTATAGTTGCGACATACATTCCCCCTCTCTGAGGAAGTCTGCGCGAGCAGAGTATGTGAAAGGGGGAGGTTTTTTTATAAAAGGTTAGATATTTACCTCCCCCGTCCCCCTCCAAAGGGGGAGTTGCTTCGGTTATGCTCTCACAGGTTTCCTCCAAAGGGGGAGATAAACACCCAAAAAACCGTAGGCATCGCCCTGATTAAATCCCGTATTTACTTTAAAATAAAAGAAGTATAGTTGCGACATACATTCCCCCTCTCTGAGGAAGTCTGCGCGAGCAGAGTATGTGAAAGGGGGAGGTTTTTTTATAAAAGGTTAGATATTTACCTCCCCCGTCCCCCTCCAAAGGGGGAGTTGCTTCGGTTATGCTCTCACAGGTTTCCTCCAAAGGGGGAGATAAACACCCAAAAAACCGTAGGCATCGCCCTGATTAAATCCCGTATTTACTTTAAAATAAAAGAAGTATAGTTGCGGCATACATTCCCCCTCTCTGAGGGGGTAAGGGGGAGGTTTTTTATAAAAGGTTAGATATTTACCTCCCCCCGTCCCCCTCCAAAGGGGGAGTTGCTTTGGTTATGTTCTCGCAGACTGCCTCCAAAGGGGGAGTTGCTTCAGTTATGCTCTCACAGGCTTCCTCCAAAGGGGGAGAGAAAACCCCAAAAACCCGTAGGCATCGCTCTTAGGAGGAAAATTTTTTTGTTAAAAATATTTTTTATTGCCAGAAAATAATTACTTTTGCTCTATAAATTTTAAAAACATAGCACTATGGCAAAAAATCTATTGAGTGTAGATGTGCCTGCACAGACCATCACACAAATACAAGAGAAGCTGAAAGAGCTTCGTGAGCTATTGGCTCCGTATGTAGTAACCCTCACTGTGGAAGACCGCAAGAGTCTGCCCAAGATGAGCGATAAAACTTTGGCGTTTGTCTCCAAAACTGCCGAATATGTGAAAACCAACCCGAAACTCATTCCCCCAATGATGGAAGCGGAGGAATTAGGCAAGGATTTCGCCGTAAATCAGGCATTACAGCCCGTTTATAACAGCCTTAAACAGCTGGTAGATAATCTTTCGGACACGCTAATGCTTTCAGGGCACGAGGCATACGCACAGGCGTTGCTTTACTACGCAAGCGTGAAGATGGCAGCCAAATTGGGCGATGTAGATGCCAAATCTATTCAGGAAGATTTAGGAAAAAGGTTTGTAAAACAAAGCCGTTTGGCAAAAACACCCGAAAACAAACCCAATGAACCCAATCCTGAGCCGTAAATAGCTAACAAAAGGATCTATAAACTTATTTTTTTGAGTTTGTAGCTCCTTTTTTACTCCATTAAAGGCACTTTATCCTATCCTTTTCGCTAAAAAATGACAAAGAAAAAGAAAGAAATATCTATTTGGCACTGGAAAAAAATTCTTTTCGTGTGCTGTATTACCTTTGTGGCGACTTTTTTACAATTGTTATGGGCGTTGAAAGACTTTACAGGCAGCGTTTCGTCTGCCGATGCGAGCACTTCACTGCCAGAAAGGATATTATCGTTATCTCTTTTAACCTTGCTATTCGTAGGCATTTTCTTTCTTAGGGGCAGGCTGTGGAACTCCCCTTTTGATATACCTATTTTCACGGGTTTGCTCGTGTTGTGTTGGTTTTACTGGGATTATCAAATGTTTGTGGATTATGAGGCGAGTTGGAGCACTTACTCCCGAAGCGAAATACTTTTCTACACCTTGCAACTTTCCTTTTTGCCAATCTTGGTAATAGGACTGTCGTTCTATTTTGCGCTGAGGTGGTTTTTATATCATTTCTTTGTAGATAAAAAATAATTCCATTGGAGCTCAGAAGTCAAATGTTGGAGTTCAGAAGTCAAAAGTAGTACATGCGACGAGAAATATTGAAC
>JAUMUT010000058.1 GCA_030530525.1 Capnocytophaga sp.
TTTATTAATCAGTAAATTATATAAAATATAAATATAATTTATAAAATACCAAAAAAATTATGTAATTTTGTACGAAAATAAAATAAAAATGAAAAACGAAATAGCTCAAAAAACGGCATATTTTAGTATTTTAGGAAATTTAGGCTTGGCAGGTATAAAAATAATGTCTGGAATAATAGGAAATACTTATGCATTAATTGCAGATGGAATAGAATCATTAGGAGATACTTTTTCTTCTATATTAGTTCTTTTTGGGCTTAAATATTCTCAAAAACCCGCAGATGAAAATCATCCTTATGGACACGGAAAGATAGAACCACTCATTACATTTATAATAGTTGCAATTCTTATATTTTCCGCTTTATTTATTGCATATCAAAGCTATATAAACATAATAACACACATCAATTACCTAAAAATTGGACACTCTTAGTGCTTGGGGTAATTATTTTATGGAAAGAAATTTCTTATCAAATAGTATTGAGAAACAGCAAATTAACAAATAGTACTTCTCTAAAAGCAGATGCCTGGCATCATAGAGCAGATGCTATTACTTCTGTTGCTGCTTTCATCGGGATTAGTATTGCCTTATATTTCGGGGAAGGCTATGAAACTGCTGACGACTGGGCGGCGTTGTTAGCTTCTGGAATTATTATTTATAACGCTATTTCTATTTTTCGTCCTGCGTTTCGTGAGATAATGGATGAAAATAATTATTCTGAATTAACAGAAAAAATCAATGCTATTTCCAGAGAAGTAAATGGTGTTATCGGCATTGAAAAATGTTATATCAGAAAAGTAGGAATGCATTATTGTGTAGATATTCACTTGGTGGTAAGCGGAAATATTTCTGTAAAAGAAGGACACGATATAGCACATCAGCTAAAAGATGTTTTATGTAAAAAAATTAAAGTATTACATTCAATCCTTATACATATAGAACCTGATTATAAGGATATTATACTAAAAAAATAAAGCAAATAGAAAATATATCTATTCACTTTATTTTTTTAAACTTTTTATTTAAATTAAAATATGTAACTATTTGTTTTTACGCATTTTCATATTTAAAAATTCTACTCCTAATGAGAATGCAATAGCAAAATATAAATATCCTTTTGGCACAGCTCCTATCGGATTTCCTGCAAGTAAAGCGTTAGATAAGTGCATACTTTCCGTAATTAGCATAAAACCAATAAGAATAAGGAAAGATAATGCTAATATTTGGATAGATGGATTACGATTAACAAATTGCCCCACAGGATTAGCAAAAAGCATCATAATAGCCACAGAAAGCACGACAGCTATAATCATCAGTGGCAACGCTCCTTCCAATCCATTTGTCATTCCAACAGCCGTTAGAATACTATCCACAGAGAATATAATATCTATCATAAGTATCTGAAAAATAACACTTCCAAAAGAAACCGAACGAGTATTTTCGGTGGAATGTGATTCGGTTATATGCTCAATATGATTTACTTTGGAGTGAATCTCTTTGGTGGATTTATAAAGTAAAAATATCCCTCCTGCAAGCAAAATAAGAGATTGTCCATTAAAATCGGCACTAAACCAACTCCAATTAACAGAAAACAGAGCGTTTTTCAAATGTACCAAATAGGAAATACTAAAAAGTAAGCCCAAACGTAAAAACATAGCCAAAAACAATCCTAAGCGAGTAGCTTTTTTCTGTTTTTCTTTGGGTAATTTTCCTGTAACAATAGAGATAAAGATAACATTATCTATCCCAAGTACAATTTCTAAAAAAGTTAAAGTAAGCAAAGCTATTAAAGCATCTGCGGAGAATAAAAAATCCATAAATTAATATTTTACAAATGTGAATTACTTGGTTTTTAATGAAAAATAATTCCAAATATACGATTAATTTTGAAATATTTCAAAGGAATTATCCTCAAAAAAGAAAATAATTTTTTTAATTTGTTTCTTTGAGGTTATTTCTTCTTGTTTAGATTTAGTATCTTCTTGTTTTTCAGGTAATTGATATGGATTTTCTTCAAACAAAGGAAGTTCTGGCTGTTTATATTCTTTTTTGGAAATAATTTCTTTTTCTTTTGGATTAGGAAATTCTCCTTTACCTAAAACAAGCCATTCTAAATTTACTTCGGAGAATTTTTCGGTTATTTTTAATACCAAATCCAAGCTCGGTTTATTTCTCTGTGAAAGAATATGAGAAATAGAAGAGCGTGGAACATTGATATAATCTGCTAAATAAGAGGCGTTTATAGAATAATATTCCATTATTGTTTGCAAACGATTTATAAATTCTTCCTGATTTACCATTGTAAAACTTTTAATAGTTACATTTGCAAAAATATAAAAATTATTTCTTTTATCAAATCTTTTTGTGAATTAATTTAAAATCTATTGTATTTTACAAAAGTAAATTTATTTTGATTATTTTTGTAAAAAAATAATATGGATTATTCGGAGTTTAAAGAAAATGGTATAAAAGGAAGATACATAACTTATGATATGATAAGCCCTTTTTTGAAACCTTATGAAGATTGGAAAATACAAGAAGGAAGTTCTGTTTTAGGTATTCCAATTCCTTTATATAAAGTAGGAAATGGCAAAAGAAAGATTTTAATGTGGTCTCAAATGCACGGAAACGAATCTACGGCAACAAAAGCTATTTTAGACGTTTTTCGGTATTTAAAACAAAATAAAAATCCGTTTAACAATTGTGAATTGTATATTATTCCTATGTTAAATCCTGACGGAGCTAAGCTTTATACACGAGCAAATTATAAAAATGTAGATTTAAACAGAGATGCGGACGAACTTAGCCAAAAAGAAAGTTTATTTTTACGTAAAATATTTGATGAAATTCAACCTGATTTTTGTTTTAATTTGCACGACCAACGAACTATTTTTGGAGTAGGAGAGAAGCCTGCAACTATTTCATTTTTAGCTCCTTCCGTAGATGAAATTAGAAGTATTACTTTAACTCGAAAAAAAGCGATGGAAGTAATAGCGCAGATATATTCTGTTTTACAAAACTATATCCCTAATCAAATAGGTAGATTTGATGACAGCTTTAACATTAATTGTACAGGCGACAAATATTCATCTTTGGGAGTTCCTACTATTTTGTTTGAGGCAGGACATTTTCCTGAGGATTATGAACGAGAAGAAAGCCGAAAGTATATGTTTTTGGCACTGATAGAGGCTATACAATATATTAACGATAAGGAAATAACAGGCAATTCTTTTGAAAAATATTTTCAAATTCCTGAAAATCATAAATTATTTTGTGATATTTTAATACAAAATGATATTAAAAATAAAGAAAATATAGCCATACAATATGAAGAAAAACTAAATGAGGAGAAAAAATGCATTGATTTTGTTCCTAAAATAATAGAAATAGGAGTGTTAAAAGACAAAAAAGCACATAAAAAATATATTTTGAGTGAAATTTGTAAGGACAATTTGTCAAAATCAGAAGGAATAAATTATGCTGAAATATTGAAAAATATGCATTTTTAGACTATAAAAACGAAAAATAATAAAAAATATTTAATTTATTTTGTAATAATTAAAAATTTTATTACCTTTGCCCAATAATTTTAAAAAAATATATCAGTGCGATTTAAGTTAGATGAAATAGACCACAAGATACTTGATTTGCTTATCGAAAACACGCGAATGCCTTTTACGGATATAGCTAAGAGCTTAGATATTTCGGCAGGAACGGTGCATATTCGTGTGCGAAAAATGGAAGAAGCGGGTATTATTAAGGGTTCTACCTTATCTGTGGATTATGAAAAAATTGGTTATACGTTTGTGGCGTATGTAGGAATTTATTTAGAGAAAAACCATCATACACAGTTCGTTATGGAACGATTATTAGAAATTCCGTATATAACAATGGCTAGTGTTATCAGCGGGAAATATAATATATTGTGTAAAATAAGAGCTCGTGATACAAGACACACCAAAGAAATAATCTTCTTGATTGATGATATTATGGGAGTGCATAGAACGGAAAGTATGATTTCAATGGAAGAAAGTATCAACGATAAAAAACGCTTGATGCATACAGCTTTTAAAGAATTATAAAATTAGAGATATGAAACTTTTATCTTTTCCACTTTACAACCATACAAATGGAACTATAATGATACTTGTTTTTGCATTGGTTTGTTTATTATTAACTTATGCTGTGGTATCTATTATAAACAATAATCAAAAGAAAAACCGATAAGTAATTATTGGTTTTTTTATTTGTAAATTTTTTTTCTACCATAGAAAAGTAGAATACAAAAAAAACTTAAAACAATCTGATTTTTTCAGGTTGTTTTAAGTTTTTTTGTTATATATCCCCAACTTTTAAGTAATTTACTGCTTTATGGAAAAATTCTTTTACTTCCTGTACACTTACTTCTGAACCTGTATTAAAAGTAGATGTAAAGCGACTCAATCTAGCTCTATCGTTTGGAATTAATAAATAGCCACTTTCTTTTTCATAAGAAATACAATCAGAAACATAAGCACATCTAAATAAAACCGATATTGTATTACTATTTGTTCTATTTACTTCATAAGAACAATCTAATACAGGAATTTTCCATTCTCTACGATTTGAGCCATATACATAGAAATACCCATTAGAATATGTCATTTCTGTTCCAAATAACAAAAGTAAATCTGTTTTTAATTCGTATAAACTATTAAATGATTTAGGGCGTTCATTAATTCTTTCGTCTTCATCTTTTTTACAAGATCCTAATAATAAAATTGTTACTAAAAAAAGTGTGATTTTTT
>JAUMUT010000031.1 GCA_030530525.1 Capnocytophaga sp.
TTATTAAATATAACTTTATTTTGATTAATTTATAATTTATTAAAGTTAAAAAGAAATAAATTTTATCCTATTTCTAACGTATTCTTCCTTTTTCAGCACAAAGACAAGTTGTTTTTATCATTATTTTTTTAACAAAAAATATAATTTTCATTAAATAAAAATAATATTTTATGAAAAAAAAAACATTTTTTATGAATTTTATTTGTTATTTTCCGAAAAATAAATTTATCTTTGTAGCAAAATTAATTCTGCAACTATGAGACAGAACATATATAGATTATTTTTTTGTTTTTTGCCCTTAACAATGACGGCGCAAAATAAACAATGGTCGCTTTCGGATTGCATTAACTATGCAGTTTCCAATAATATTTCGGTAAAAAAAACGGAAGTCAATCAGCAAACGGCAGAAGTCAATTACCAACAAGCGAAAGACAATCGTTTGCCTTCGGTAAGTGGTTCAGCATCAGCGAATTTGAACAACGGATCGGCTATTAACCAAATTTCCAATGAAAGGGTTACACGTCGTACTTTTTCCAATAATTTTGGAATTTCGGCTTCTTTGCCTGTTTATCAAGGAAATAAATTAAATTTACAAATAAACCGAACCAAATTACTTTTAGAACAAAACGAATTGTATGTTCAGGAAGCAAAAAACAACATAACTCTCAGTGTTTTAGAGGCTTATCTGCAAGCATTGTATAGTTATGAAGGAATTATTGTTGCTAAAAATACAGCTTTATCTTCCGAAGAAGAGCTAAAACAAGCACAGACAAAATTTGAAAGTGGCGCAATTGCAAAATTGAGTTTAGCAGAGATAGAAACTCGCCACGCTAACAACGAATATGCTATTATTGAGGCTGAAAATCAATATGCTACGCGTGTGCTTACACTCAAACAATTATTAGAACTTGCTCCTAATAGTGATTTTTCTATTGCTTTGGATTTGCAAGCTGATGATGTGGTGGCAATTATTCCAAATAAAGAAGATGTTTTTGAGCAAGCAAAACAGAATTTTCCTAATTTAAAAATATATCAATCGCAACAAAAAATAGCTGAAACAGATGTAAAAATAGCAAAAGCAGGATATTTACCTACACTTTCTCTACAAGCTGGGGTAAATACAGGCTATTCTAACCTAACTAACTATAATTATCGGACACAATTGGATAATAATTTCGGGCAAACCATAGGCGCATCGCTAAGTATTCCAATTTTTTCTCAAAATAAGAACAAAAATAGCGTAAAACTTGCTCAATTTTCTCAACAACAAGCTATTTTAGAAGAACAACAAGCCGAAAAAGACCTTTATTCTAAGATAGAAACCGCTTGGCAAAACGCAACAAAACACCAAGCGCAACAAAACGCCTCACGAACCGCTCGTGATAATGCCAAATTAGCATATGAATTGGCTACAAAAAAACACGAATTTGGAGGGCTTACCAACACAGAACTCCTTGTAAGTCAGAACACTTATTTAAATGCTGAACAAACATATTTACAAAATAAATATATGTTAGCCTTATATATTCAATTGTTAAATTTTTACGAAGGAAAAGAAATAAAATAAATAAAAAAATGAATAAGAACATCAAAAAAATCATTATTGTTGCGCTACTTGCCCTTGTGGCTTTCGGCGTATATTACTTCTTTATGAAAGAACAGCCTACTCTTATTGTGTTGCAAACCGACAAAGTTACGCAAGGCGATGTTACCACCGAAGTAACCGCCACAGGAAGCGTGCAACCTGTTGATGAAGTGGAAGTAGGTACACAGGTATCGGGCTTGGTGAGCAAAATCTATGTAGATTACAACAGCCAAGTGAAAAAAGGGCAGCTTTTGGCTGAGTTGGACAAAACCAATTTACAAGAAAATGTTATTAACGCTACTGCTAATTATAATTCAGCTTTAAATGAATTAAATTATTATCAGCAAAATTACGACAGACAAAAGAAAATGTTTGATGCTCAGGTAATTAGCAAATCTGATTACGAACAGGCTCTCTATCAGCTTACCAATGCTAAAACAATGGTAACCCAACGCCTTACATCTCTTAATCAAGCAAAAACGAATTTAGGTTATGCCAACATTTACGCTCCTATTGATGGAATTGTATTAAGTAAAGAGGTAGAAGAAGGGCAAACAGTAGCCGCTTCAATGAGTGCCCCTACACTTTTTAAAATAGCGAAAGACATCAAGCGTATGCAGGTAGAAGTGAATGTAGATGAGGCAGACATAGGGCAAGTAAAAGTAGGACAACGAGTAAGCTTTACCGTAGATGCTTACCCACAAGAGGAGTTTTCGGGCAAGGTAACCCAAGTGCGCCTATCGCCTACTACGACCTCTAATGTGGTTACCTATACGGTGATTGTAGAGGCAGAAAACCCCGATGAAAAGCTCAAACCAGGGCTTACCGCTACGATTGCTATTTTTACTAATGAACTAAAAAATGTTACCATTATTCCTGCAAAAGCTATTAATTTTACTCCTGATACTGATATTTTAGCAGAATATTATCAGCAAAAAAGAATTAATACACAAATACCTAAAATAGAACAAAGCAAAGGTAAAAATAAATTCATTTGGATCGTAAATCCTGATGGTAGTCTTTCCCAAAAAGAGGTAACCATAGGCAGCAATGACGGTATCAACGTGCAGGTAGTCAGTGGGCTTTCGGTGGGTGAAACGGTAGCTACAGCCTTGCAAAGTGCTACGCCCGATGTAGCCACAGGCGAGAAGAAAAGCGGTGATAGCGACAGTCCGTTTATGCCAAAACGCCCCCAACGTAACAATTCTAAAGCGAAATAAATGAACAAAGCGATTATAGACATACGCGATATGAAACGCAACTTCCAGATGGGGAACGAGACGGTACACGCCCTGAAAGGCATCAACCTAACGATTCGCGAGGGAGAGTTCGTAACCATTATGGGTCCCAGTGGGTCGGGGAAATCCACCCTGCTGAACATACTCGGTTGCTTAGACCGTCCTTCGTCTGGCGATTACCTTTTGGACGGTATTTCGGTGAAGGATATGAGCAAAAACGAGTTGGCACAAATACGCAACACTAAGATAGGGTTTATCTTTCAGTCGTACAACCTGTTGGCGCGCACCTCTGCTATTGAGAACGTAGAACTCCCCCTAATGTATAACCCTAAAATCTCAGCCAAAGAACGCCGTGAGCGTGCCATTGAAGCCCTGATAAGTGTAGGCTTGGAAAGTCGCCTGAACCACTTGCCCAGTGAACTATCGGGCGGACAGCAACAGCGGGTAGCCATTGCGCGTTCGCTGGTAAATCACCCTGTGATACTCCTCGCCGATGAGGCTACGGGTAACCTTGACACTAAAACCTCCTACGAGGTAATGGAGCTCTTCCAACGCCTCAACGACCAAGGGAGCACCATTGGCTTTGTAACCCACGAGGACGATATTGCTAAATTTAGTAAGCGCACGGTAGTGCTCAAAGACGGGCATATCATCAGTGATAAGGAAGTAACCGATAGGCTAAACGCTAAGGAAGAGTTAGAAAAAATACGAGCCGTAAAAGACGAGTGGTAGATTAAAAGGTGTATCTTTGCCAAAAATTACTTTATATGAAATACTTAGTGCTATTCCTTTTCATTGCTCAACTATCATTAGCACAACAGCGATACATCGGGCAGATAAATGACCCCGATGGCTACACTAATATCCGCAAAGCCCCTAACAGCAAAGCAGAGATTATAGGCAAATTGCTAAAAAATGAATACTTTTTCTATAAAGAAAGTCCTAATAATTGGTATAAAGTAAGCACTCAAAAACACTTACAAGGTTTTGTACACAAAAGCAGGATACAGCGAGCTAATGATAAGGAACTTATTGCCCTGAAAATAGATTTTGAGGATAATTCGCTTGAAACGGAAAATGAAATATTGCGAGATACGATTGTAAAACTTAATTCATTAAAAGGAACAACTTCGTTCTTTATCATTGGTTATGAATACCCTAAAATATTACATAAAGAAGAAAAAAACAATGAATTATTGGTAGCTAACAAAGATGTTAAAATAGAATTTATTACTAAAAAAGTAAATAAAAACGATTATAAGTTTAAGATTGATAAATATGGAGTAGCAGTTGCTGAAAATGGAGAAAGGGTTTGGGGGTATTCTGATACACAAGATTTTCAAGGTCATTTGGAAACAGAAATAATTTATATCCGAATCACTTTTTTGGGTAAAAAACCTTATCTTTTGCCTAAAACCCAATACTTGTTCAGTCCTACACTCTGGTCAGTAAGAGTATATGATAAGGGAAATGGACAATATATTATTGATTTTATGGGAGGCGATGGCGCAGAGGGTTATAACGCTCTTTTTGTGTTTGATGAAAAGGGATTAGTAAAGCGGTATTTGTATAGGAATTTTTAAAGAAAATAGAACACTAACTATGTTTTACATAGATGAAAACGCTAAAAGCGTAGATTTCAGAGAAGACCCTAACAATTTGCTAAAATATAATACACTTTTTAGTAATAGCGAATATTTAGAAGTAGAATTGTGTATTACAACGTTTTACATAAGGGAGATTTATGCTCAAATCAGGAATGAAAACGGTGTAATTGTAACATTGGATTTTAATTATGTAGGGAATTTTTATACTCCAACGGGTAGATTTTCAGAAGTCAAAGATAATGAGCGATGGTGGGATAAATGGACACATTGTAAGCTAAGACTTGAAGAAAAACCTATAATAAGACAAATGTTGCGCCCTCTTACTATTGCTAACTATACTTTGTATGAGGAAAATAATGGTTTCTTTGTGCAAAGTATGAATTTGTATATCCTATGAGAGCCTTATTAATATTCTTTTTAACTATTGTAAATATGCAAGCACAATCATCTAAAGAAAATACTATCCTGTATCCTATAAAGGTCCTTACCGCTGAAGAACAAGTTATTGATGCTACCATTACACTTTCAACAGAAGTGCGTACAGATCATCCTACCTCATTGGTAAGTATGTTTTCAGAAGATCGTATTTTTATCTATGAACATAAAAAAGGTACTTATTTAAAAGTTTTTGTAATAACCTATCACGATACACAAAATCGTCATTACGAAATGGTCTCTGATGAGGTAAGGTCGCTGTTTTATGTACTTAGAGAGCGTTTGGAGCAACAAGGAGTTCAGCTCTTGGTGCAAGGGGCAAGGCGACATTATTATATCATTCGGCATTTTAAGCAAGATACCCGTGCCATACGTTTGGACTTAGGAAAGCGATATGATTATCATAGTTCCGAGAAAATCAATATCTTTGACCCCGAACTTGATCCTTCACAACTTGCCACTGTAAAAGAACAAGGAGCGTATTTGGAACAGTGGTTTGAAAGCATTATTGGAGTACCATATTAGAAGAGATGAGTAGCAAAATAATATCAACATTCACGAGCGTTGAAGCAATGGAAAAGTTTGAGAATGATATAAATTCAGAAGAAGGCTTTATCGATTGGCACTTAACAGAAGAAGAATTTGACTTGCTTTTGGATTCTCATCTATTCCACGAACTTAATTACGAATTAGATAAACTTATTGATGACTATGAATGGGAGGATATTATAGGGGTAGAAGCGCTACAAAAAGCCTATGAAGTTACAGAGGCAAACGCTATAAGTAAACAGCCTGTAGGGCAGAAATTTTTAGCAATGCTTCATAAAGCTATAGAATACAAAACAGGGATATTCTTTTTCTTTTGACAATACTGATGTTATGAATAAGATATTTCAAGTAGAAAAATTTTCAGTTATTAATAAAAATACATTTTCAGTAGCAGGAAGAGTGATTGCTGGGGATATTATTTACAAAGGAGAGGTTTTCAATCTTATAAAAATAGACAATAACACTTTGGTAGAGATAAATTTCACCCTAAAACAAATAGAAATGTATGGTCTTTCTATTGATTTTATAGATTTAGGGTGTACAGGAGTGCTATTTTTAGAAGGAGAATGCCCTACTACTCAAATAAAAGAACTAATTATAGCTGAATGAACAATATAACCGAACTTGAAAAAGCATTAAAAGGTATTGACACAACTCCTCATAGTAACGGACTTAGAGATGGAGTGATTTACTATAATGAAAAAGGAGATTTCTGTGTGTATAATCACTATTCCGCTTGTGAATGGCTAAAGCATTTAGCAGTACGTTATGGAGGTGTAACAATGGAAGAGGCTACTCGATTAGTTGAGACTTCCGACTGGATGCGATTGCCCGAATCAATAGATGAAGTGTTTTTTATCACTCATAGAACACAAGACGATTGGGCAATGATGCTTGTAAAAGGCAATATGTATTGGACTCATAGCGACTATGTTCCTATTAAATACGATGAGGCTTTTATGGCTTGGGAAGAACAAATTGCTCAGCAATACAAGTTAAATAAGGAGTATGAATATGGTGATTTAGAACCTGCCGACTATAAAAGTGGCATACTTGATAATGCAATCATAAAAAAGAAAAAAAAGCAGATGCTTATAAAGAAGAAAGTATGAGTTTTATTCGAAAAGCTTTTCCTGATATTCAAAAAAGTGATTATAAACTAATAGCGTTTCTGCTTAGTAATTATTATGAAAGCTCATTAGGAGATGTTATCTATAAACTTTATGGAATACCCGCTTATGTAGTCTATGATGATTTACAACGCTTCAACAAGGATAATTACGATGAGAAGCTCATTGAAGAATACAAAAACAAACTAAGAGCCACTGGCTTTTATGATTGGGTTGATAATGATGAATAAAGAACTTATAATTTCAGAATAATCAGGATTGTCAGGACTTTCCTAACCCCTGACCCCTAAACCCAGCCCCCTAAACCCTAACACTATGAACATACAAAACCTTTTTAAAATAGCGTGGCGCGCCCTGCTGCTGAACAAAACAAGGGCTATGCTTACAATGCTGGGCATCATCATCGGGGTGGGCTCGGTCATTACGATGCTTGCCATTGGCGAGGGCTCTAAGAAGAGCATCAAAGAGAACATCTCTAAGATGGGTACCAATATGCTCAATATCCGTCCTGGTGCGGGTATGATGGGCGGGGTGCGTATGAGTATGAGCGATATGCAATCGCTGAAAATGACGGATTACGAAGCCCTCAAAAAAGAAGGTACGCTGCTCAAACACGTCTCGCCGGTGGTGAGTGGCAACGGACAGAGCATCGCGGGAGGCAACAACTGGCCTACCTCTATCTATGGCGTGAATACCGAATACCTTGCCATACGCGAATGGAGCGTAGCCGAGGGCAGTATGTTTGGCGAAGATGAGATTACCAATTTTGCCAAAGTAGCCGTCATTGGGCAGACAGTAGCTAAGAACCTCTTCAAGAACGGCGAAAACCCCATAGGGCAAACCATTCGCTTTAAGAATATCCCTTTTAAGGTGATAGGCGTGCTCGCCAAAAAGGGCGAAAGCAACTTTGGGCAAGACCAAGACGATATAATTATCGCCCCTTATACCACGGTACAGAAGCGCATTTTGGCGCAAACGTTCTTGCAGAGTATTGTGGCTTCGGTAATAGATGAAAGTCAATCGGATAATGCGGTGAATCAGGTAAAGAAGATATTGGAACGCACCCATAACCTTTCGGCTACTCAGGACAACGATTTCAACGTGTTTTCACAACAAGAGCTCATCAGTACGTTCAGCTCTACCAGCGAAATGCTCACAGTATTGCTCGTTGCCATTGCCAGCATATCGCTTATCGTAGGTGGGATTGGTATTATGAACATTATGTACGTATCGGTAAAAGAACGCACTAAGGAAATAGGCTTGCGTATGGCTATCGGAGCTAAGGGGAAGGACATTTTGTCGCAGTTCCTTATAGAATCGGTACTTATTAGCATTACAGGAGGCGTGCTGGGAGTTGTTATAGGCTTGTTTACCACCTTTATTGTTTCTGTGGTAATAGGTTGGCCTGTGAGTATCACCTTGTATTCTATTGTTATATCCTTCTTAGTATGTACTATTACGGGAGTATTTTTTGGCTGGTATCCTGCCCGAAAGGCTGCCGAGTTAGAACCAATTAGCGCATTAAGATACGAATAATCTTTATCTTTTATTTTTACAATATTATTAAACAAGTTATATATTATCACAAAAGGATATTGGAACTTATTTCCTTTATCCTTTTTTTATTACTCAAAAAACAAAAAACACCAAATATAAAACCAAACGAATACCAAAATATTTTTCTAATACTAAATACAAATATATTCCAATATAAAATATAAAAATAAATATATAAAACATAATATATCTAACCCAAAGAAAAAACAAATAAACTAAATACTTTTATATTATTTATTGTTTTACTTATATATTAAGCAAATATTAATAAATACTTACAACATTTATTTTTACAAATACACAAAACTAATT
Organism: Capnocytophaga sp.; assembly: GCA_030530525.1. Classification (GTDB taxonomy): domain Bacteria; phylum Bacteroidota; class Bacteroidia; order Flavobacteriales; family Flavobacteriaceae; genus Capnocytophaga. The sequence continues at coordinate 8,414 of JAUMUT010000031.1, forward strand.
AATATTTATTATTTATTAAATAAAATCAATATAATATTAATATGTATTTTATATATTTAAACACAAAACCAATTAAAACTAATTAGTATTAGCAAATAAAAATATTTTAATTACAAAATACTATTTACTACTAACTATTTAAAAAAATAAATAGATACAAAACAAATTAGTATTGACTATATTTTAAATAGAATATAGATATAAAAAAAAGAGCCTAAACAAACTCTTTTTATTTTTAATAAATACTTACTACTATTATACTATTTTTTTAGTATTTTGAATTATCTTTTATTAGGGTTTAATCTCTATTTTTGTTCCTATGGGAGTAGCATTATATAATTCTTCCATTTCTTCGTTGGTTACTGCAATACAACCCAATGTCCAATCCTTAAAACGATGAAACTTACCAATAAATCCTCCTTTATTACGAAGTCCGTGTATTTTTATATCGCCACCAGCTGGTTTTCCTAATTTTTTAGCGTGTTTTATGTTTTCTTTATTAGGGTACGATATCCCTAAATTTTTATAGTATCCGCTGTTTGGGTTTTTATCATTTATGGTATAAATTCCCTCTGGGGTTTTCTTATCTCCTTCGTATTCTTTTGCTCCGATAGGATTTCTTCCCAAAGCTATGCTATACGTTTTTAATAATTTACCTTTCTCATATACCATCATCTTCCTTTTACTTTTTTCAATAACAATCCTGTCTATCTTTGCATCTTTCGGTAATTTTTTTTCAGGAAGTATATTATAAACTACTCCGCCCAATACAGATAATATCCCAATAGCTATTAGTATTTTTATTATTTTTTTCATTCTTATAGTATTTTTTTTATTATTTATTCCTTTATATTCTTGTTACTTTATCTACTCCGTTTATCTTATGCAAATTTTCTAATAATTGAAGTAATACTTGTGTGTTGGTGATACTCACGGTTAATTTTCCGTCAAATACTCCCCCAGAAGTATTAAAATTTAAATTGGTAATTGTTACACTACTATTCTGCTGAATACGATTGGTAATTTCTGCTACCAACCCTTTTCGGTCTATCCCTGTTATTTTTATGGTAGCTTCAAACTCTCTTTCGGTTGATTTAACCCATTTTGCGGGGATTATTCTATAAGCATAGTTGGAATGCATTGAAACGGCATTCGGGCAAGTCTTTTTATGTACTTTGATGCTTCCGCCATTGATGGCTATATACCCAAAAATATCATCACCAGGAATAGGCGTGCAACACTTAGAAAAGGTATAGTCTAAGGCTTGCTCATCTTTTCCGAAGACAATCATATCATATTTTGTGCTGTCTTTGCTCGTGTCGGGTACATAAGTAGTAGGTTTCTTACGGAAAAAATTAAATATAGAGGTATTCCTGCTGGATACGAAGTCCTTTAACATTTGGTTGGATATTTCCCCTGTTCCCATTTGGTAGAAAATATCCAAACTTGTTTTTACCTTGAAGTAATTTACTAAGTCGTTTAATACTTCTTCGGATAAGGTGAGTTTGAGTTGCTTTAATTTTCTTCGTAACATCTCTTTCCCTTCGTCTGCTACTTTCTTTTTACTTTCTCTTAGGGCAGATTTTATCTTGGAAAGAGCCTTTGCGGTGGTGGCATAGTCTAACCAGTTAGAGTTTGGCAAGGCATTTTCGGCGGTGATGATTTCCACTTGGTCGCCACTCTTCAACCGATAGTTGAGCGGTACTAACTTGTTATTTACTTTCGCCCCACGGGTGTGCATACCTACTTCCGTGTGTATGTAAAAGGCAAAATCTAACGGGGTGGAGCCTTTCGGTAGCGATTTTATCTCGCCATTGGGTGTGAAGATAAAAATCTCGTCTGCGTAAAGGTTCATTTTAAATTCTTGGACAAATTCCACCGCATTTCCTTCACTATTTTCTAGCACCTCTTGCAGTCTGTTAAGCCAGACTTCTATCCCCTGTTCTTTTTGTTCTCCGTGTTTGTATTTGAAGTGTGCCGCGTAACCTTTTTCGGCTATTTCGTGCATTCTTTCGCTACGAATTTGTATTTCTACCCATCGGTTCTTAGGTCCCATCACGGTAGTGTGTAGCGCTTCGTATCCGGTAGATTTGGGCGCAGAGAGCCAATCTCTAAGACGGGTAGGATTAGGCCTGAAATGGTCTGTTACGATAGAATATATCTTCCACGCCAAGAATTTTTCATTGTGTTCATCACTTTTATAGACCACCCTAATGGCAAATTTGTCATAAACTTCTTCGTAGGATATTCCCTTAGATACCATTTTCTTGTAAATAGAATAAATAGACTTGGGTCTTCCCTTGATATAGCAGTCAATTTTTTCATTATCAAGCGCCTGCCTGATGATGGTCGTAAATTCTTTAATATATTGCGATTGTTCTTCTCTGGACTCTTCAATTTTTCCTAAAATGAGGTTGAACATCTCAGGGTCGGTATATTTTAGCCCAAGATCTTCCAATTCGGTCTTGATATTGTATAGCCCTACTCGGTGGGCGATGGGGGCATAGATATATAAGGTTTCCGAAGCGATTTTTTGTTGCTTGTAGTCGGGCATAGAGTCCATCGTTTGCATATTATGGAGCCTGTCGGCAATCTTGATGAGGATAACTCGGACATCATCATTCAAGGTCAGAATCATTTTTCGGAAATTTTCTGCTTGGAGGGATACGTCTGTCTCTCTACTGATATTAGAAATTTTGGTGAGTCCTTTTACTATTTTAGCGATAGTATCACCGAACATTTCCTGTATATCTTCTATGGTATATTCGGTATCTTCTACCACATCGTGTAGCAAGGCAGAGGCTATGGAAACGGCATCTAAGCCTATTTTGTGTGCAACTATCTTTGCGACAGCTATCGGGTGAAGAATATAGGGTTCGCCACTTTTACGCCGTTGGTATTTATGCCCATCAACGGCTACTTCAAAGGCTTTTCTTATTAGTTTTTTATCTTCTTCGGTAAGGGTTTGATAGCTTATCTTTAATAATTCTTTATACTCTTGCGTGATGAGCTTGGTTTCTTCTGGTGTGTATGCATTCTCCATAAATTGTAGTTTTAAGATGATTAATTTTTATATTTTTTAGTACAGAACAAGATATTTTTTTATATTAATTAAAAAATTTATTACTAAAAACAAAAAGAGAAACTACGTTTTTATACTATTTGGTATAAAAAATAAAGTTTCTTATTTGGTAGTGTTTTATTTCTTTTTCGCTTTTATTTTACTTATAAAACTAAAAAAAATGGTTATCGTAACTGGATATTATCCATTGATAACCAAAATTTTATATATAAATCTTATCTTGAAGAAACCTCAAAATAAAATAGGGTATGTTGAACTTTTTTAAGTTTAAATACTTTTTAATTAAAGAAGTCTTATCTTTATACTATCCTTTATTGCCTGTTTTTTTTAAGATAAAATACCCGACTATTCCTCCTAAAATAGAAGCGGCAAATATGCCTATCTTGGCTTGGTTTATATATATTTCTTTATCAAAGGATAAATTAGTAACAAATAAAGACATTGTAAAGCCTATTGCAGCCAAAAAACCAAGACCTAATAGATTGGTAAAATTCATTCCTCTTGGGAAAGGAGAAAGTTTTAGCTTAATCATCAATAAAGTAGAGCCTACCACTCCTATTACTTTACCGAAAAATAATCCGCACGCTACGCCCAATAACACGTTGGTACTGAAAAGTTCTTCTACATTGATAGACAAAGTTACTCCTGCATTGGCAAGGGCAAAAATGGGTACAATAATAAAAGTAACGAAAGGATGCAGAGAGTGTTCCAAGCGTTGCAAAGGAGGTATAGCATTGCGCGTATCTCGTGCTACGTTTTCCAATAAAACTAACTGATTTTCTGTAAGAGTGGGGATTCTGTGGTTAGGGTCTAACCTTCGGAATTTATTCAAATATACCTCAATATTATGTACAAATTCCTTCTCGTGAAGCTCAACATCCGAAGGAATCATAAAGGCTACCAAAACCGCTGCAATAGTGGCATGTACCCCAGAAAGAAGAAAAGCTCCCCAAACGATAATCCCTAATACAATATAGAACCATATATTCCGTATTCCTATTCGTTTCCCTACATAAATAAGGAATAGCAAAGCGAAACCAATACCTAAGTTGGACAAAGAAATTTCTGACGTATAAAAAAACGCAATGACAAGTACCGCCCCAAGATCATCTACAATTGCAAGAGCCGTTAAGAAAACTTTTAACGAAAGCGGAACTCTATCGCCAAGCATATACAAAACGCCAAGTGCAAAGGCAATATCGGTAGCCATTGGTATTCCCCAGCCGTGTTGCACTTCCGGATTTTGATTAAAACAAAAGTAAATAAACGCAGGAACAATCATCCCTCCAATAGCCGCTCCAATAGGCAACAACGCCTTACGAGGATTGGAAAGCTCTCCTGCTACCATTTCTCTTTTTAACTCTAACCCCACAACGAAGAAAAAAACCGCCATCAAGCCGTCATTTATCCAATGATGAAGAGAATAATCCAAATACGAAACACCATTGATTTGAAAACCTAAACGATTCTCAAAAAAATGAAAATATTCTTCTGCCCAAGGGGAATTAGCTAAAAAAAGTGCTAAAACAACGTTCAACCCCAATACTATTCCGCCTGATTTTGCTTCTTTTGTAAATTTTTGCAAAGGCGAAGTTAATCTATCAATTAAATATTTTCTGCTCATAATTATTAATTACGATGTAAAATTACTACTTTTTTAGGAAATAGCTATTTTTTTGTATGTTTTTAACAAAAAATTATCCTTTTGTTTTCTTCCTAAAATCTTCTTCATTTTGTATTACAGAATGATTATATTCTAATGTCCAGCCCATAGAGTTGGTCAAAATCAATAGTTTAGAGAGCTCTGTGAGTAGTCTGTTTTCTGCATTTTGCTTCAAGGAAGATTTTTCTATTTTTTGTTTCATAATTTCATTAACTTTTTTGTTAATTAGATTATGATCGGTTGCCGTAAAAGGGTTAAATTGGCTCATTTCTATATCGTAATATTCTATATTAGGATAAATTTTCAGTTCCGAAGGTGGGATATTAGTAATTTTTACTATTTTGTTTTGTTCATCTATTTCATAACGAATTTGAGATAAATCATAGGAAATTGTAGCTTCGGCATTGACCACTACAAGGGCTTTTTTGTCAAAAGAAATCCAATTGGCTAAGTATTTTTTAGCATCTTTATAAGTAATAATTTCTGAAAAATAGCCTTCGGTTACTACCAATTTGCCTACATTTTTTATTTGCTTTTGTATAAGAGCCGTATTTTCAATGATTTCTGTTTTATGTTGATTTTCTTTTTGGTAAAATTGAAATATAAAGAAAATAAAAATACCAATAAGAATGCCTAAGCCTATTTTTTTCATTAAAATTTAATTTTAGGATTTTGTTTTTGTAGTTTTTCTATTTTTTTATGAATATTTTGTAAAAAAAGTTGATGTTTTGGAGAATTTGGATTTTGTGCTCGATGTGCTAATCCTTGCGTTATTGCTTTAACTTCTTTCATCGTTTCCAAACAATTGGAATGAATAAAAGTCTGCAAAAATCGTTCCCAAATATATTCTATCGCTTGTGCGGAAGGATGCACAAGGTCTTCGGCATAAAAACGATAATCTCGTAGTTCATCCATCAAAATTTCATAAGCTGGAAAGTAAAAACAATTATTCTTTTTATCTTCTAAAAACTGATGTAAAGCACAGAATAACAATGACTTACTATATTGATTTTCTACAAACCCATCTTTTAAATGTCTGACTGGCGAAATAGTAAAAATTATATTAATTTTAGGATTTTTTTGTTTAATATAACTTTCTATTTTTTGTAAAGAATCTAAAATTTGAGTAACAGAAAGTACTTTTTTCTGAAACTCTCTCTGTGGAACTTTATGACAATTTGCAACAAAATATTTATTTTCTTTATGCCAATATGCCCAAGCTGTTCCTAATGTAATAATAAAATGCGTTGATTTTTCTATTTTTAAAGAAAATTCTTCTATCTTTTTATTTAAATAAATTAAAATATCTTCTTTTTTAAGAAAACTACATTCAGAATGTACTTCAAAAGAATGCCATAATTCATCATAGAAAAAAATATCTTTTTCTGTAAAATATTCTTCAAAAATAGTTCTTTTTAACAAATTTTCAATAGCCAATGGCTGAAAAATAACTCCAAACGGATTAGAAAATACATCCCATTTATAAAACGTTAATTTTTGAGAAATATTATCTGCAAAACACGAGCCAATACTCACAATATCAGACTGATACGTAATTTTTTGTTCTTCGTTTATAGTAGTTATTGGTACGGATGTAAAAAACTGCATATTACTTTATTTTGAAGATTTTTCTTTCAGAAAATAACTTTTAAATACTTTTAATTCTTCCCAAGAATATTTTTCGCCTATTAATTCTTTTATATTAGTAAGAGATTGATTTTCAAATGATTGATTAAAAATATTTGTAAGTTCTATAACAGAACTACGCGAAAATAATTCGCTTATGAGTATTTTACCTTGACTTATAAGTATCTCTAAATGAGAATAAATTGTTTTTTCTGAGACTTTTCTTTCTTTGGCAATAGCTGCGATAGGCATTCGTTTTTTCCAGAGTTCCCACGTTTTATCGTGAGTAGCGATTTTTTCTTCTTTCTTTTTGGATTTTCGTTCTATTTTTAAATCCAATTCCAATTGTTTTAACTCTTCAAAAATGCGTTCTGTGAGTTTAACTCTGTATGCGTTGGCTTGTTGCAAAAGGGTGCTATCTTTACTGAGCTCTTCGTTGGAGCAAGTACTTTTTAATAATGCTTCGGATTTTAATATTTTCTCTATTATAGAAATCTGATTTTCAAGAAGTTCTGAAAGTTCTTCTGAAAATGATTTTCCTTTTTTTTGTTGAGAAACCAGAATAAAATTTTTCATTGTTTGATAGGCAATTTCCTTTAAAACAGGGAAAAAATAGGCTTTTGCTTTCTCAAATCGTTCTAAAATAAAAGAAAAATTTGGATTTTCTGATTGAAAAATATTTTGTAATTGTTTAACAAATTTTTCAGAAAACACAAAAATTTCTTCGTACTTTTCTTTTTGGTTTTCAGCCCATTTTTTATAATTACTTTTCAATCCATTTGGCGACTCGTGAAGGTAAGTAGCACAATGTTTTCTCCATTTTTCGGTTATTTCTTTCCAAGAAAAAGTTTGAATTATTTCTTTTTGAAGGAAATCTTTTTCACTTTGTAACAATTTGGTTTTTAATGTTTTAACATCTTCTTTATTTTGAGAAAATTGTATTACATCTTCGGAGGTAGAAAGCCCATTGTTAAACATTGGCGAGTGCAACACCAGCCCGTCCAACGACCGCAAACGAGAAAGAGCCACGTATGCTTGCCCAGGTGCGAAAACCTTCCCGATGTCCAGAATTGCCTTATCAAAAGTAAGTCCTTGACTTTTATGAACGGTTATCGCCCAAGCCATTCGCAACGGATATTGAACAAAAGTGCCCAAAACTTCTGTGGTTATTTCATTATTTTTAGGATTAGAAATATACCGAACATTTTCCCAAGCATATTTATCCACATCAATGATTTCGCCGTTCTCTAATTGTACTTTTATTTCCTTTTCGGATAGAAAAATGACTTCACCTATTTTTCCATTATAATATCTTTTTTCAGGATTTAAGTCATTTTTAACAAACATCACTTGTGTTCCTACTTTTAAAACCAAATTTTGTTCTATTGGATATATATTTTCAGGAAAATCGTCTATAATTTCAGCAGAATAGACAAATTCTGGCGCAATAATTTTTTTAAAAGCCTCTGCATTTATCTTATCTGCTTGCAGATTGTGCGTGGTAAGTGTGATGTAGCCATCTTTCTGATTAGATTTAAATTTAGGCTTCACGTATTTATCCAATTCTTGAATATCTTCTTCTGTTATCTTATTGTTTCTCAAATTATTAAGAATAGAAATAAATACATTATCGGATTGTCGGTATATTTTTTCTAACTCTAAATACAATGGCGGATTTTGCTCTATCACTTTGGAATGAAAAAAATAAATCCCTTTATAATATTGTTGCAAAATATCCCATTCTTGTGGCTTAACCACAGGCGGAAGTTGCAAAAGATCGCCAATAAATAACACTTGCAAGCCACCAAAAGGCAAAGAAGAATTACGAATATTTTTCAAAATACCATCTATCATATCCAAAGTATCTGCACGTAACATACTAACTTCATCAATGATAAGTAACTCCAAACTACGGATAAGTTTTCGTTTGTTGGTGTGTAATTTAATTTGTTGTATAAGCGTAGAAGGAGTTACGTAATTTTGATTTTCTACTTCTATAACACTCTTATTATCAGGAATATAAATACCGAAAGGAAGCTGAAATAAAGAATGTAATGTTATGCCTTTTGCATTGAGCGCAGCTATACCTGTGGGGGCTGCAACGATGGTATTTTTGTAAGTGAGAGATAAGATTTTATGAAGCAAAGTAGTTTTGCCCGTTCCTGCTTTTCCTGTCAGAAAAATAGTGCGGTTTGTTTTATTAATAAATTGTAAAACGTACTCAGAAATAGGCATAATAAATTTATTTTAAGAAGATTTTGGCAATTCCCATTGGTATTTAAGTGCTAAAACTCGGATAAGAATAACGATAGAAGCCGTAAGAACCGCTACCCAATCGCTATGAAATCCTAAATAATTTAACACAAAAAACATTGTTCCGCCAACCAATGAAGCCGTTGCGTAGATTTCTTTATGTAAAACGGCAGGAATTTCGTTTCGTAAAATATCTCTAATAAGCCCTCCGAAACAACCTGTTACCGCACCTAAGGCAACACAAATGACAGGGTGAAGCCCAAAACTAATTCCTTTTTCTACACCAATAACCGTAAAAACTCCTAAACCTATGGCATCAAAAAATAGGATAGATTTTTTCCATTCTCCTAATTTTTTTAACATAATAGGTAAAATAACGCCAAGAACTATCATTGTTATATAAAACGGATTTTTCATCCAGAAGACGGGCGTGCTTCCTATCATCATATCCCGAAGTGTCCCCCCTCCTACTCCTGTTACAAAAGCAAGAATAAACATCCCGAAAATATCCATTTTATGCTCACGGGCAGCCAAAACTCCTGTAATGGCAAATACTACCGTGCCTATAAGGTCTAAGATATAAATATAATTAATATCAGAAAAAAAAGAAACTATATTCGTCATTTATTCAAATTATAAAATATTGATTTTCTGTTATTTATAAAACATTCCGATTTTACTAAATAAAGTAAAACCGAAATGTTTTCATTATATTTTAAAGATTTATCTTTCTAAGCCATTGGTTCATATCCACTTCTTTGAAAATAATATCTCTAAGTTCAGAAATATGCACTCTCTGCTGTTCCATTGTATCTCGATGGCGAAGGGTAACGGTGCTGTCCTCTTTGGTTTGATGATCCACTGTAATACAGAAAGGAGTACCTACAGCATCTTGACGACGATAACGACGACCTACGGCATCTTTTTCATCATAAGTAACATTAAAATCAAATTTTAAATCATTGACTATTTGTAAAGCGATTTCAGGTAAATCATCTTTTTTCAGTAATGGTAACACTGCAACTTTCGTAGGGGCAAGTACAAAAGGCAAGCGAAGCACCGTACGAGTATCACCACCTTCCAGAGTTTCTTCCTGCAAGCTATGAGAGAAAATTGCTAAGAAAAGTCTGTCCAGCCCTACCGAAGTTTCCAATACATAAGGCACATAACTTTTATTTTCCTCAGGGTCAAAGTACTGTAGCTTTTTCCCTGAATATTTTTCGTGGTTGCCCAAGTCAAAATCTGTACGGGAGTGGATTCCTTCTAATTCCTTGAAACCAAATGGAAAACGAAACTCAATATCACAAGCGGCATCAGCATAATGAGCGAGCTTCTCGTGATCGTGGAAACGATAGTTATCCGCTCCCAATCCTAATGAAAGATGCCACGCAAGGCGAGTTCTCTTCCAATGCTCATACCATTGTTGTTGTGTACCCGGCTTGATGAAGAATTGCATTTCCATCTGTTCAAATTCCCTCATACGGAAAATGAACTGACGTGCTACAATTTCATTACGGAAAGCCTTTCCTGTTTGTGCAATTCCGAAAGGAATCTTCATACGTCCTGTCTTCTGTACATTAGAGAAATTGACAAAGATACCTTGTGCTGTTTCAGGTCGGAGATATAAGTCCAACGCTCCTTCGGAAGTAGCACCGAGCTTAGTTCCGAACATTAGGTTGAACTGCTTTACCTCTGTCCAATTTTTTGACCCTGATATAGGACACACAATTTCTAATTCTTCAATGAGAGCCTTAACATCTGCTAAATCCTCTCTTTCAAGAGATTTTCCTAATCGATGTAGTATGGCTTCTCCTTTTTGCTTATATTCTATTACTTTGGGGTTGGTAGAAAGAAATTGCTCTTTATCAAAAGCCTCTCCAAAACGTTTTTGAGCTTTAGCGATTTCTTTTTCTATTTTTTCTTCCAATTTTGCTACATAATCCTCTACCAAAGTATCCGCACGATAGCGTTTTTTAGAATCTTTGTTATCAATAAGCGGGTCATTGAAAGCATCTACGTGTCCTGATGCTTTCCAAGTGGTAGGGTGCATAAAGATAGCGGCATCTATCCCTACGATATTTTCGTGGAGCTGTACCATTGCCTTCCACCAGTATTCACGGATATTTTTTTTGAGTTCGGCTCCATTCTGAGCATAGTCATACACGGCACTTAGCCCGTCATATATTTCACTAGAAGGGAAAATAAAACCATATTCCTTAGCGTGAGCGATTACTTTCTTAAAAATTTCTTCTTGATTTGCCATTTGTAATCTATTATTTTTTTATTATTTTACTGATTATCAATTATTAAACTGTTTTTTTTATGTTTAAAAAAATTTTTCAAAAATAAGATATTAATTTGATTTATACAAATATTTTTTCATATGAATATTTTTTTGTATTTTTGACCACAAAATAAAAAATTATCTCAAACAATGCGTTATCTTTGGAAAAATATTCTATCCACTCTCTTCCCAAAATATTGTATTTCTTGCCACGAAATAATGAGCCAAAAGGAGGAATTTATATGCATTTCTTGTCGGCATTTTTTAGAAAAAACTAATTTTCACGAAGAAAAAATAAATAAAATCACGGAAAAATTTTGGGGTAGTTTTCCGCTTTCTTGTGCTTCGGCTCTGTTTTATTTCCAAAAAGAAGGCGTGGTGCAAAGGCTTATCCACGAATTAAAATATTACGGAAAAGAAAACATCGGGCAATGGCTGGGCAAATGGTATGCAACAGAATTATCACAATCGCCTCATTACCAAAACATTGACATTGTTATTCCTATTCCTGTTCATCCTAAAAAATTAAAAACAAGAGGCTACAACCAAGTGCATCTCTTTGCAAAAGAAATTGCTAACTCTTTGCAAGCCAAGCTAATAGAAGACGTTTTAGTAAAAACTTTTAACAATTCTGCTCAGGCTCAAAAAAACAAAGAAGAACGTTATAAAGATAGCAAAGACTTGTTTTCTGTACAAAATAAAGAAAAAATTATTGGAAAAAATATTCTTTTGGTAGATGATGTCATCACCACTGGGGCTACTTTGGAGGTTTGTGCAAAGGCTATTTTGGCTGTCCCGAATACTACATTAGGAATTTGCTGTATTGCTTTTACAGAAGATTTTCAATAGATTTTTTTTCTATAAAACATCAATAAAATTATTATTTTTTCTTGTTTATAAGTTTTTTTCATTTTACATTTTTAATAAAATAAAAAAGTGTATTTTTGTCGCATTTGAAAAATGAGTGTTTTTTATGGAAATTTTTGAGCAAATTACAGAATATAACGAAGATAATATACAATCCTTAGAGTGGCAAGAACACGTGCGTATGCGCCCTGGAATGTACATCGGGAAGCTCGGTGATGGCTCATCTTCGGATGATGGAATTTATATCCTTTTAAAGGAAGTAATTGACAATTCCATTGACGAATTTGTAATGGGTGCAGGGAAGACAATTGATATAAAAATAGAAGAAAATAAGGTTTCTGTACGAGATTACGGGCGCGGTATCCCATTGGGGAAAGTGGTAGATGTGGTTTCTAAAATGAATACTGGCGGAAAGTACGATTCCAGAGCGTTTAAAAAATCTGTCGGGCTAAATGGAGTGGGTACCAAAGCCGTGAATGCGCTTTCGTCTTACTTTTTGGTTGAATCTGTAAGAGATGGACAAAAAAAATCGGCTGTTTTTTCTAAAGGAGTTTTAGAAAACGACAACCCAACCGAAGAAAGTAATGAAAAACGTGGCACAAAAATAACGTTTATTCCTGATAATACCATTTTCAAAAACTACAAATTCCGAAATGAATATGTAGTAAAAATGCTCCGAAACTATGTATATTTGAATCCCGGACTTACCATTACCTACAATGGGGAAAAATATTTCTCAGAAAATGGACTAAAAGACCTACTCATTGACGATAACAACGAAGAAGATTTCGCTTATCCTATCATTCACCTAAAAGGAACTGACATTGAAATTGCGCTAACCCATAGCAAAACACAATACAGCGAGCAGTATTATTCTTTCGTTAATGGACAAAATACCACACAAGGAGGAACACATTTGAATGCTTTCAGAGAAGCCATAGTAGCCACATTACGAGGATTTTACAATAAAAATTACGAACCTTCGGACATTCGTAAATCTATCATCGGGGCTATCTCTATTAAAGTAATGGAACCCGTTTTTGAAAGCCAAACCAAAACCAAACTCGGCTCTACCGAAATGGGAGACGGAATGCCTTCGGTACGTACTTATGTTAATGATTTTATAAAAAATAATTTAGATAATTTTTTACATAAAAATCCGGAAATTGCTAACGAAATTTTAAGCAAAATTTTGCAGGCAGAACGCGAACGAACCGAGCTTTCCAGCATCCGAAAACTTGCCAGAGACCGAGCCAAAAAAGTAAGTTTGCACAACAAAAAACTTCGGGATTGTCGTATTCATTTAACAGATATTAAAAACGAACGTGCCTTAGAGAGTACGCTTTTCATTACGGAAGGAAATTCTGCTTCGGGGTCTATCACTACCTCGCGCGATGCCAATACACAAGCCGTTTTTTCCCTTCGTGGAAAGCCTCTGAATACTTTCGGGAAAACCAAAAAAGTAATTTACGAAAACGAAGAATTTAACCTCTTGCAAGCGGCTTTGGACATTGAAGATTCTATGGAAAATTTGCGATATAACAACATTGTCCTCGCTACCGATGCCGATGTAGATGGTATGCATATTCGCTTACTTTTGATTACTTTTTTCCTTCAATTTTTCCCTGAACTTATCAAAGAAGGACACGTTTATATCTTACAAACGCCTTTATTTAGGGTCAGAAACAAAAAAGAAACTATTTATTGCTACTCCGAAGAAGAACGGATAAAAGCTATTGAAAAACTAAGCTCGCCCGAAATTACACGTTTTAAAGGGCTTGGAGAAATATCGCCTGATGAATTTAAAAATTTTATCGGAAATGATATTCGGCTTGACCCTGTAATGTTTGACAAAGCCTTGAATGTAGAGCGTTTGCTCAATTTTTATATGGGAAACAATACTCCTGAGCGTCAGGATTTTATCATCAGTAATCTAAAAGTAGATACCGAAGAATTATAAAAATTGTAAAAATTTCATAAAGAATTTTATATTTTGGAAAAATATTTAGCAGAACTTAATGAAGCCCAACGCGCTCCTGTATTGCATAAAGACGGCGCACTTATGGTTATTGCTGGGGCGGGCTCGGGCAAAACTCGGGTGCTTACCTATCGCATTGCCTATTTGATGAGCCAAGACGTGGATCCGTTTAACATTCTCGCGCTTACTTTTACCAATAAAGCTGCTCGCGAAATGAAAGAACGCATCGGGAAAATTGTTGGGCAAAGCGAAGCTCGCAACCTTTGGATGGGTACTTTTCACTCCATTTTTGCTCGTATTCTTCGAGAAGAAGCGCACAGATTGGGCTATCCGAGAGATTTTACGATTTATGACCAGCAAGACTCACAAAGGCTTATTTCTTCTATCATTAAAGAAATGGGCTTGGACAAAGATATTTACAAATACAAACAAATTGCTTCCCGAATTTCCTCTTTCAAAAATAATCTTATCACTGTAAAAGCCTATTTTGCAGACCCCGAATTGCAAGAAGCAGATGCAATGGCCAAAAGACCACGATTGGGCGATATTTACAAAAATTATGTAGAAAGATGTTTCAAAGCTGGCGCAATGGATTTTGATGATTTATTACTAAAAACCAATGAGTTATTAAACGTATTCCCCGATGTTTTAGCAAAATATCAAAATCGGTTTCGGTATATTTTGGTTGATGAGTACCAAGATACCAATCATTCTCAATACCTTATCGTACGAGCTTTGTCAGACAAATTTCAGAATATTTGTGTGGTAGGCGATGATGCACAAAGTATTTACGCTTTCCGTGGCGCTAATATTGATAATATTTTGCATTTTCAAAAAGATTATGAAAAAGTTGGCGTTTATCGTTTGGAACAAAATTATCGTTCTACGAAAAACATTGTGGAAGCTGCCAATTGCATCATCGAGAAAAATAAAACTCGCTTAGAAAAAGTCGTTTGGACAGATAATGAAAACGGACAAAAAATAAAGGTACATCGTAGCCCCACCGATGCCGATGAAGGGCGATTTGTTGCCAGCACTATTTTTGATATTAAAATGCGCGAACAACTCTCCAACGGGCATTTTGCTGTGCTTTACCGAACCAATTCGCAATCGCGTGCCATTGAAGACGCACTTCGTAAGCGAGATATTCCTTATCGAATTTATGGCGGAACTTCTTTCTATCAACGAAAAGAAATTAAGGATATTTTAGCATATTTCCGTTTGGTCATCAACCCAAAAGACGAAGAAGCGTTAAATCGTATTATCAATTTCCCAGCGCGTGGCATTGGAGATACTACGATGGAAAAATTAACTTTGTTTGCCAATGAACAAAAGAAATCTATTTTTAGAATTATTTTAGAATTACAAGAAGCCGAAAACCCTTTAAAAATAAGCGGAAATATAAAAAATCGTCTTATTGAATTTGCCAATATGATACTTAGTTTCCGTATTATGATGGAAAATACGGATGCCTTCACTCTTGCCGAACATATTGCCAAACGAACCGGAATTTTACTTGAATTTAAAAAAGACGGAACGCCAGAAGGTATTGAACGAATGCAAAATATTGAAGAATTGCTCAATGGTATTCGGGATTTCGTAGAAGGACAAAAAGAAGTAGATGGTTCTACGGGGTCGCTTTCAGAATTTTTAGAAGATGTTGCCCTTGCCACAGATATGGATAAAGAAATTGATGAAGACAATCGGGTTTCTTTAATGACTATTCACCTTGCCAAAGGGCTGGAATTCCCTTATGTTTTCATTGTTGGAATGGAAGAAGATTTGTTCCCTTCGGCTCTTAGTGTAAATACTCGTACAGAGTTGGAAGAAGAACGAAGGCTGTTTTATGTAGCACTTACTCGGGCAGAAAAACAAGCATATCTCACTTATACAGAAAGTCGTTACCGATGGGGAAGGCTCGCCGATGCAGAACCAAGCAGATTTATTGATGAAATAGATGAAAAATATTTAGATTTTCTAACTTTAAAAGAAAATAATCCTAATTATCGGTATAAACCATTAGTAAATATTGATATTTTTTCAGAACCTGATAAAAGCAAATTACGATTGCAAAAGCCTATTAATGGCACACCTCCAGCCCGAACCAATAAGCCCAATGAGGAGCAATTGAAAAAACTCCGACTCCAAAAGCCTGATTTGTACAAACCAACAGGCAATGCCGAAATACCAAAAGTAAATATAGGCGATATCATTGAGCACGAGCGTTTTGGGCGAGGAAAAATCCTTAATATAGAAGGAAGTGGTATGGACTCCAAAGCGAACGTTTTGTTTGATACTTCGGGAGAAAAAACATTAATTTTACGATTTGCTAAATTTCGAGTTATTTAAAAAATAAAGCCTTCTTTTAAAGAGAAGGCTTTATTTTTTGAGTTCTTGTTTTCTTTTCAAATAAATAGAATATCCAATCGATGTAGTAGATAGAGTAAGACTAATGGCAGTAAGGCATAACCCCAACATACGTTCATCTTCTAAATTGCCTAATAAAATATAAAAAATTGTAAATAGTAAGCAAAACAAAGCTAATATAAAAAAAGCACTTATCAAGTCTTTCTTAAAAAATGTTTTTAGTTTCATCTTTTATTTAGTTTAAATATTAAAGCACAATATTACAAATATTTTTTATATTTCTCTTAAATATTATAATTTATTTTTTCAGAAAGAAAAAAGGCTACCTTTTCGGGTAGCCTTTTTTTAAGTACATTTATTACTCTTCTCGTTTTATGTATAACCAACTTGCTTTGCGGTGTTTTTCGCCTAACTCAT
>JAUMUT010000005.1 GCA_030530525.1 Capnocytophaga sp.
TTAAAATATTTTTCTTACTACTGAGTATCAGTGTTTTACAAATTAGTTAAACTATGTTAATCTACATCATTTGTTGTTTTTTTAATTTACTTTTGCAACAAAATAAGTAAAATAATTTAAAATTATGAAAATATTTCTATGGACGCTTAATATCATTTCTTGTCTCTGCGGAATATTTATTAAAATAAATTTCCGAGAATATTATTTATTAGGAAATATTTTTCTGATATTGAGCCTTTTATGCTCTTATTTTTTAATTTATTTATTATTTTTCAAAAAAGCTAAAAATCATTAAAAAATAAAGAGAGTAAATATTTTTTACTCTCTTTGTTTTTCTCTATTTTACTCTTGCTTTGCGTGTATTAACCGAATTAATTTAATAGACAAATCCGCAAAAATAGCTTTCCCATTTCCATTCCTTTCTATGTGGTAAATTGCTTTTTCTATTTCCTCTTGTATCCCTTGAATATTGTTATTATGGATAAATGGCGCAAAGTTTTTTAACTGAAACTTCGTACTCGGAAACTGCAAATATACCAAGCTATTCGCTTGATAATTAAGTAATAACGCCTGTCTGAAAACTTCCATACAATATTCTAAAAACTGCTTTTGTATCTCTCGCCCCTTGGAGGAAAGTTCATCGCCCCAACGAAGCAAATCCAAAATAGAGGCTTTGTTTCCCTTGGCAGAATACGCCGTTCTTACTAATTTTACAAACCATTGCTCAAACGAATCGTCTTCTGTTTGGTTGGCATATTCTAAGGCTTTTTTATAATTCCCTTGTGCCCGAAGTGCTATTTTTTTTGCCTCGTCCTCCCCTACTCCATTTGCTATCAAGCCTTCTTCAATAGCGGCATCGCCAAGCCTATGCAGTTGCGTTACTTGGCATCTGGAAAGAATCGTTGGTAATATTTGGTTCTGATTTTCAGCCACTAAAAGAAAAATAGTTTGCGCAGGCGGTTCTTCTAAAAGTTTTAACAATTTGTTAGCACAATCATTATTCATCAGCTCTGCCATCCAAATAATCATTATTTTATAACCTCCTTCAAAAGATTTTAAGGCTAATTTCCGTGTGATTTCTTCAGCTTCCTTTACTCCTATTTGCCCTTGTTTATTATCAATTCCTATAAATTTATACCAATCAAACAAATCGCCATAAGGCTGATTTTGAACAAATTCTCGCCAATCATTCATAAATAACGTACTCACAGGATTTTTGTCTATTTTTTTTGTAGTTGCCACAGGAAAAGCAAAATGCAAATCGGGGTGAGTGAGGTGGTTACATTTTACACGAGCATTTTCGTGTCCGTTTGCACAAATAATTTCGGTTGCATAAGCAATAACCATCGGAAGCACTCCTATGCCTTCATCGCCCACAAATAATTGAGTATGAGCAATTCGCCCGTTTGCTATGCCTTCGGAAAGGTATTTTTTTGTATGAATATGCCCTATAATGTCTTGAAAATTCATTTTTTTATTTTAAGCCAAAGTTACTAATTTTTATAAAAAAGAAAAAGATAAATACAAAAATAATGTATTTATCTTTCTATTATTTTTTATTATTTTTAAAAATTTGAGATTAACTATTAAAAAAATCCCTCTATTATAAAGGGATTGTAAGTGCCTACGACTGGATTCGAACCAGCACGCCCGAACGAGCACCACCCCCTCAAGATGGCGAGTCTACCAATTTCTCCACATAGGCTGAAACAACTTGTTACTAACCTAAAAAAGTGACCTGGCTGGGGCTCGAACCCAGGACCCCAACATTAAAAGTGTTGTGCTCTACCAACTGAGCTACCAAGTCGCCAAATAATAACTTTAAAATTTTAAAAAATGAATAGTGACCTGGCTGGGGCTCGAACCCAGGACCCCAACATTAAAAGTGTTGTGCTCTACCAACTGAGCTACCAAGTCCTCTATACATTACTTCTCTAATGCGGGTGCAAAGTTACAACATTTTTTTAATAAAACAAGTATAAAATGAAAAAATCTTTATTTTTTTTATTATATTAAAATAAAACATTAAAAATCAAATAGTTATGTTTTGTTTTTCTATTCATAATATAGAAAAAACCATAAATAAAAAGACATTTATTTATGGTTTTTATTTTATTTTAAATATTTTAGCGAAGATTTTCAATACTTTTTTGAATAGTTTCTATCTTTGCTAAGGCGTCCGCTTCTTTTTTTCGTTCGTTTTCTACCACTTGTGCGGGTGCTGCATTAACAAATTTTTCATTAGAAAGTTTTGCCCGAACAGATTTAAGGAAACCTTCTGCGTAGAAAAGCTCTTGCTCCAATTTTTTAATTTCTTCTTCCACATTTATTTTGTCCAAAATAGGAATAAAATATTCATTGGCTTTTATTCGGTAAGAAAGAGCTCCTTCCAATGCCGTTTCTGTATAAGAAATAGTAGAAATATTCCCTAATTTTTTCACAATACTATCCCAATCGGTGCTAAATTGCTCATTATTGATAACAGAAAGTGCTATTTCTTCTTTAAAAGCTATATTTTTTTCCTTACGAATGGTGCGAATACCTGAAATAATCTCTTTAACAAACTCAAAATCTTCTAAAATTACCTCTTTAAAGTCTTTTTGCTCAGGATATTTAGCTACAATAAGTGCTTCTTTTGGTGTTCTTGGGGATATTTGTTGCCAAATTTCCTCTGTGATAAATGGCATAAAAGGATGCAAAAGTTTCAAATTATCTTCAAATAAAGAAATAACATCCTTTAAAGTTTGCTTATCAATAGGAGTTCCGAAGGCTGGTTTTATCATCTCTAAAAGCCAAGAACAGAAATCGTCCCACACGAGTTTGTAAATTTTCATTAACGCATCGGAAATACGATATTTACTAAAATCTTCCTCTGTTTCTGTAAGTACTTTTTGGAATTTTGCTTGGAACCATTCTATTGATTTTTTGGCATAATCAGGCTGTGGAATATCGGCAGTTTGCCAACCTTTTATAAGTCGGAAAGCATTCCAAATTTTATTAGCAAAACCACTTCCTTGTTGGCACAATGCCTCATCAAAAAGCAAATCATTACCAGCAGAAGAAGAAAGAAGCAAGCCCACCCGAACTCCATCAGCACCAAAGTCTTTGATGAGTTGTAAAGCATCAGGCGAATTTCCTAAGGATTTGGACATTTTTCTACGCAATTTATCTCTCACAAGCCCTGTGAGATACACATTACTGAAAGGTTTTTCGCCTTTAAATTCATAGCCTGCAATAATCATACGCGCCACCCAGAAAAAGAGAATATCTGGTCCTGTAACCAAATCTTGCGTTGGATAATAGTAGTTATACTCCTCATTTTCAGGTTCTAAAATACCATTGAAAACACTCATAGGCCAAAGCCAAGAAGAGAACCAAGTATCCAAAGCATCTTCATCTTGTTGGAGATCATTTAAGGTGAGATTCGGGTTTTGGCTTTTCTTTTTTGCCAATTCAAGGGCTTCTTCTTTAGATTCTGCCACTACAAAATCCTTATTTTCACCATAATAATAAGCGGGAATTTGTTGTCCCCACCATAATTGCCGAGAGATGTTCCAATCGCGTATGTTTTCTAACCAATGACGATAAGTGTTATCAAATCTTTTAGGATACAATTTGATTTCTTCTGTTTCTAAAACGGCTTTAAGTGCAGGTTTTACGAGTTCTTCCATTTTTAAAAACCATTGGTCTAACGGGCGTTGCTCTATAACTGCTCCTGTACGTTCAGAAGTTCCTACGTTGTTTGTATAATCTTCTACTTTGGCAAGTAATCCTTTTTCTTCTAATTCTTTTACAATCTCTTTTCTTACAACAAAACGATCTTTCCCCTGATAATGCCCTCCATAAGAATTGAGTTTTCCGTCATTGGTAAAAGTATCTATAATAGGCAATTGGTATTTAAGCCCTATTTCATAGTCGTTTAAGTCGTGGGCAGGAGTAATTTTTAAAGCTCCTGTACCAAATTCTATATCTACATATTCATCTTGTATAATAGGTACGGAACGTCCCACGATAGGAACGATAACTTTTTTACCTTGTAAATGCTTATAGCGTTCATCATTTGGATTTATACAAACTGCCACATCGCCAAAAATAGTTTCAGGGCGCGTAGTAGCTACGGTTAGATATTCGTCCGAATTTTCTACCTTATATATAAGATAAAATAATTTACCTTTTTGTTCTTTGTAGATAACTTCTTCATCAGAAAGAGTTGTTTTAGCTTCTGGATCCCAATTAACCATACGATATCCACGATAGATATAGCCTTTGTTGTACAAATTTACAAATACTTTAATCACAGATTTGTACAAATCTTCATCCATTGTAAATTTTGTTCTTTTCCAATCGCAAGAACAACCTAATTTTTTCAGCTGTTCTAAGATAACACCTCCATATTGGTGTGTCCATTCCCAAGCGTGTTGTAGAAATTCTTCCCGAGAAAGGTCGCTCTTTTGAATGCCTTGCTCTTTCAATTTGGCAACCACTTTGGCTTCGGTAGCAATAGAAGCGTGGTCAGTACCAGGCACCCAGCAAGCATTGAAGCCTTTTAAACGAGCTCTACGAATCAAAACATCTTGAATCGTGTTATTGAGCATATGCCCCATATGAAGGATTCCTGTTACATTTGGGGGCGGTATAACAATAGTGTAAGGTGTTCGTTCATCGGGAGTTGAGCTAAAAAAATCATTTTCTAACCAATAAGCATACCACTTATTTTCAAAGTCTTCTGGAGAATATTTTGTTGTAATTTCCATTTTTGGCACAATATTTGATTAATTTTATAATACCTAATTTAAAGGGACAAAGTTATAAAAAAATATTATATTTTCTTTTGTTTTTTGAAAAGTTGTTGTAACTTTGCCTTAAAATTAGCCTTTTTTTAAGAAAACTAATATAGTAATTATAATTTAATTTTTAGAACAATGAAAAAAATTTTATTTTTTCTTCTTGCTGTAACATTAGGATTTGTTGCACAAGCACAAAACAAAGCTGAAATCAAATTCGTTACCGAAGAAATTGACTACGGAACAGTAAAACAAAACTCTAACGGAGTTCGTGTATTCGAATTTAAAAATACAGGTAAAGCTCCTCTTGTTATCTCAGGAGCAAGTTCAAGCTGTGGATGTACCGTTCCGTCTTGGCCAAAAGAGCCAATTGCACCAGGAGCTACAGGCAAAATTGAAGTAAAATACGATACTAGCCGTATTGGAGCAATTGCTAAAACTATTATGGTAACTTCTAACGCTACAGATACTCCAACTGTTGCTCTTAGAATAAAAGGAAAAGTAGAGTAATTTAAATAATAGTAATGATTAAAAAAACTTCCCAAATTTGGGAAGTTTTTTTATTTTTCATAAAAAGCATCAAATGAAAAAGGTAATAAACAATTCACAGAAGGAACTTCAAGTACATTACCAGATACACTTACGCAATATATTTTTATAGGCGATTTTTTTATACTTTCATACTCTAATATGGCTTGCCTGCACGACCCACAAGGGGTAGCTGGTGTATCTTCTGGGTTTTCCACAGCACCTGCACAAATAGCTATTTTCAAAATTTTTGCATCAGGATATTGAGACATTGCATAAAAAATAGCCGAACGCTCTGCACAAGTACCCGACGGAAAAGCAGCATTTTCTTGATTACTCCCTGTTATTATCTTGCCATTATCTAACAAAATAGCTGCCCCTACTGCATATTTAGAATAAGGCATATAAGCCGTTTCACGAATTTCTGTTGCTTTTTGTATTAATTCTTGGTCCTCAGTCGGGAGTTCTTCTTTTCGGTAAGTTTTATAAGAAAAACGATATTCTTTTTGTTCCAAAATATTATTTTTTTAGGTTATATGATATTTTTACTGCAAAAATAAGAATTTTTTTTGAAAAAACAATATTTTTTACGGAATATCTTAGTTTTTACGTTATATCTTTTTAAGACCCATTTTGGAGGCTTTTTCCAGCATAAAAGTATAGGCTTCGTTATAAGTATTTGCTATTTTCCCTTCTAATATAGCTTCTTTTATAGCTTCTTTAAGCCTTCCTACTTCTGCTGATGGTTTTAGCCCAAAAGTATTCATTATTTCTTCTCCTGAAATTGGAGGTTGAAAATTACGAATATGGTCTCTTTCTTCCACTTCTACGACTTTTTGCCTTACTATTTGGAAGTTTTGATGATATTTTTTATATCTTTTAGGGTTTTTTGTGGTAATATCTGCCTCACAAAGGGTCATTAAGTCTTCAAAATCATTACCAGCATCAAAAAGTAAGCGTCTAACGGCAGAATCTGTAACTATATCTTGCGCTATAATGATAGGACGCGAACTCATCATCACCATTTTTTGGACAAATTTCATTTTTTCATTTTGAGGCAAACGAAGCCTTTGGAATAATTTGACCACCATTTTTGCACCAACAAATTCGTGTCCGTGAAATGTCCAACCTATTTTTTTATCAAAACGTTTAGTTGGGGCTTTACCTATATCGTGCAAAAGAGCCGCCCAACGAAGCCATAAATCTTGGGTATGAGGAGCAATATTATCCACTACTTCTAGCGTGTGCCAAAAATTATCTTTATGCCGTTGTCCTTCTTTTTCGTCAATGCCTTGCAAGGCAGTAAGTTCAGGTAAAATATAAGGTAAAAGTTCGGTTTCGTGAAGTAATTTCAGCCCGATAGAAGGTTTTTCAGAAGCTAAAATTTTGTTTAATTCTTCTGAAATACGCTCATTGGATATTATTTTAAGACGTTCTTTATTTTTTGTAATTGCTTGTAAAGATTTTTCTTCAATTTCAAAACGAAGCTGAGTAGCAAAACGAATAGCACGAAGCATTCGCAGAGGGTCGTCAGAGTAGGTAATATCAGGATTTAGAGGTGTTCGGATAATCTTATTTTTCAAATCTTCCATTCCTGAAAAAGGGTCTATCAGCTCACCAAAATTTTCTTTATTAAGAGAAATAGCTAAGGCATTTATGGTAAAATCTCTCCTGTTTTGGTCGTCTGTAAGAGTTCCATCTTCCACAAAAGGCTTTCTTGAATTTTCCTGATAGCTTTCTTTTCTTGCTCCAACAAATTCCAAGTCAATATTATCGCCTTTTATCATTGCTGTTCCAAAGTTTTTGAAAACAGAAATTTTAGGGTTGTTCGGTAGTTTTTCGGCTATTTTTTGCGCCAAATCAATTCCGCTCCCAAGGGTTACAATATCAATATCTTTTGGAGTTCCTCGCTGTAAAATAAGGTCTCGGACAAAACCACCAACCACAAAACACTGTTGGTTGCCTTGGCTGGAAGTTTCTGCAATAAGTTGAAAAACAGGATTAGAAAGGGCTTCTGCGTAATTCATATTTACATTTTACAAATTGCAAAAGTAAGCATTTCTTATGAAATAAAGACTATTTTTTTATATCTTTTATATTTTGCTATCTTTAACTAAAAAATAAAGAGATTTCTTAAAAAGAGTAATTCACTTTTTGATAATGAATTACTCTTTTTTCTTATATAAAACCGTTTTCTAAAATAGTTTTTATAAGGAAACCCGCTATTCCCAATAAACAGGAAATAACAATTACGTTAAGAACCTCTTTATTTTTCATTTGTTAAAATTTAGAATAATAGAATCATTTAATAGTGTAAAATTAACAAAAAAATCCAGAATATGCAAATATTTTTTAGTTTTAATCTAATTTAGTACTTGAATTTCTTAATTTTAACAATAATAACATTCGTTTTTGTTTTATTTTTTAACACAAAAAACTTATTTTCTGTATTCTATTACATAAAAAACAAATAAAAAAAGAAAAAACTTCTTAAAAAATCAATCAAAAAAAATATTTATTCTTATTTTTTTTAACTAATTTCTTTGAAGTTTTTTCTTTTATCTAAAAATATTTAACTATTCTTCGGTCTTTTGTCCCATCAACATTAAATAGGCTTTTAAAAAGTTGTCCAATTCGCCATTCATCACACTATCCACATCCGTAGTTTCGTAAGCGGTGCGTACATCTTTAACAAGTTTGTAAGGGTGCATTACATAATTACGAATTTGGCTTCCCCACTCTATTTTCATTTTATTTGCTTCTATTTCATCGCGTTTTGCTTGCCGTTTTTTTAGTTCAATTTCATAAAGTTGCGATTTGAGGAGTTGCAATGCTTTATTTTTATTATCTAACTGGCTACGTGTTTCCGAATTTTCAATAATAATCCCCGTTGGGTGGTGACGAAGGCGTACGGCTGTTTCTACTTTATTAACATTTTGACCGCCTGCCCCACTGGAACGCATTGTTTCAAAAGTGATATCCGCAGGGTTTATTTCTATTTCAATGGTATCATCGGCAAGCGGATACACATACACCGAAGCGAAAGACGTATGCCGTTTTGCGTTACTATCAAAAGGGGAAATTCGTACCAAACGATGCACGCCATTTTCTCCTTTAAGATAGCCAAAGGCAAATTCGCCATCTATTTCAAGCGTAACCGTTTTCACGCCTGCCACATCTCCTTCTTGGTAATTGAGTTCTTTCACCGAAAAGCCTTGTTTGGAAGCCCACATCATATACATACGCATCAGCATAGAAGCCCAATCACAGCTCTCTGTGCCTCCTGCTCCTGCGGTAATTTGCAAAACGGCACTAAGTGCATCTCCTTCATCAGAAAGCATATTGCGAAATTCTAAATTTTCTATATGAGAGAGCGTTTGCGAGTAAAAATCCTCTACTTCATTGGCTGAAATGGCATTTTCTTTAAGAAAATCTAACATTATTTGCAATTCTTCCAACATTTCTACGGATTTTTCGTAATCTATCACCCATTTTTTCTGAGATTGTAGCTTTTGTACTACTTTTTGGGCTTCTTTTGGGTTGTTCCAGAAGTCGGGAGCAAGAGTTTTTTCTTCTTCGTTGGCTATTTCTATCTTTTTTTTATCTATTTGAAGATATTTCTCTAAAGCTGTAATACGATTATCTAACTCTTTTATTTGTTCGGTTGTTATCATCACTAATTGTTTTTAAGATTTTTTAAGTAATTTTAAAGAAAATAAAACTATAAAAAACAAGGAAATAAAATATACTATCATAAAAGACAAAACATCGGGCGTAGTATTGGCATTTTTAAAGGAAAATAAAGGAAAAATAAAGCCTATACAAGCTATAAATTGAATTCCTGTAAGAACCAAAAAAGCCATTCCTATATATTTGGATTGTATTTTATAAACGATAAAAATTCCTAATAATATAATGAATAAACAAATACTATGAAAAACATAAATATCTGATAATGAATAAAATGAAAGATTATTTTCTGGTTCAATAACATAAGAATGTAACCAAAAAGAACCCCACAAAATTATAAAAGGAAAAATAAATTTTAAAACAAGTTTCATAAATAATTATATAAAATGGTTGCAAAAATACTATTTTTCATACAATTTTAAAGTTAAAAATAGTAAAAATATATTTTTTATGCATTTCTCTTTTTGAAAATTAAATAAAATATAGAAAAATCTTGATATTTCAATTATTTTTTATACTTTTGCCAAAAAAGAAACTCTATGAAAATAATCCATTTTTATAAATATCAAGGCACGGGAAATGATTTTATAATGATTGATAATCAGCTTAATTTATTCTCGAAAGAAGATACAAAATTAGTTGCACGCCTTTGCGATCGCCGTTTTGGTGTGGGCGCAGATGGGCTTATCCTTTTAGAAAAATCCGATGAAAATGATTTTTCAATGGTATATTATAATTCTGACGGAAATTTGAGTACAATGTGTGGCAATGGAGGGCGTTGCATTACCGCTTTTGCCAACAAACTTGGGATTATAGAACAAGAATGTACTTTTTCTGCCGTTGATGGATTACATAAATCTCTGATAAAGAACAATTTAGTATATTTGCAAATGCAAGATGTTTCTTCTTTTGAAAAATCAAAAAAAGGAATATTACTAAACACAGGCTCTCCGCATTATGTAGAAATTCGTAAAAATATTGATGAAATTGATGTAAAAGAAGAAGGCGCAAAAATACGTTATTCCTTTGGTATAGAAGGAGTTAATGTGAATTTTGTAGAGCAAATTAATGATAATCGTTTTAAAGTACGAACTTATGAGCGCGGTGTAGAAGACGAAACGTATTCTTGCGGAACAGGAGCCGTTGCCGTAGCTATTGCAATGCACAAAACAGGCAAAACAAAGTCCGAAAATGTTATTTTAGAAACCAAAGGAGGCACTTTGGAAGTATCTTTTGAGGTAAAAAAAGAATTTTTAGGCTTAAAAATAAAAGAATATTCTAATATTTGGCTCATTGGAGCTGCAAATTTTGTTTTTGAAGGTAATTTTGTAGTATAAATATGGTGAAATTACGCTCTTTGGAGCCAGAAGACCTTGATTTTTTATATAATTTGGAGAATGATGAGAGTGTTTGGGAGATTAGCGAAACCCAAAAACCTTTTTCTCGTGATGTTTTAAGAAAATATTTAGAAAATGCTCACTTAGATATTTATCAAACTCGGCAAGTTCGGCTTGTCATTCTATTTGAGAATCAGCCTGTTGGCTGTATAGATTTGTACGATTTTGACCCAAAGAATAAACGAGTAACTATCGGGATTGTCGTTTTAGAGGCTTTTCGGCTGAAAAAAATAGCCTCGCAAGCGTTAAGCTTGATATATGAATATGCGTTTTCTTATTTAGATGTTCATCAGCTAATTGCTTATATCCCAGAGGATAACCAACCGAGTATTGCTCTTTTCCAAAAAGAAGGATTTGTTTCTTTTGGTGTGCTTAAAGATTGGTTATTCTTCAAAGGAGAGTTCAAAAATGTATTATTATATCATTTTTTTAAGGAACAATTTATTATAAAAAGTTTAGAATTATAAGAATTAAAAACCATAATAAAATGAAAAAAATTATTTTTTTATTATTGATTTTATGTAGTTTTTCCACCTTTGCCCAAGTGAAGAAAGTACGGCAAAAAAAAATCCCTGTAAAATTAGAAAAACTCCATTTGGTGGTGGATAATAAAGAAATTGCATATGCAAGAAAAAAAATATTATTACAAAAAAATCGCTGGTATAAGTACAACTATTTAGGCTTGAATATGAGCGAAGTAGCGTTTTCTAACTGGAATGCAGGAGGAACCAATTCCATTTCGCTTCTGGCAGATGCCAAATTCCGAAGAAGATACGTAGTAGAACGCTATTTTTGGGATAATGAATTGTTACTCAACTATGGAGTAAATATCCAAAAAGATGAGCCTGTGAAAAAAACAGATGACCAAATTGTGTTAAATTCTACTTTTGGTTATCGTACCAATTCTCAATCTAGTTGGTATTATTCGGCTAAATTTACCTTTAACTCTCAGATAGCCAATGGATACAACTATCCAAACAAAGATAAGGCAATATCTCGTTTTATGGCACCAGGTTATGTGTATTTGGGTATCGGTACAGAATTTGCCCCAGAGAAGCCCAATTTTACACTTTTCCTCTCTCCTATTACGATGAAAGCTATTTTTGTATTTGATAGAGACTTAGCAAATAAAGGCTCTTTCGGGGTGGATGCAGCACAATACGATAACGCAGGACGAATAATAAAAGACGGGAAAATGACCAAAATAGAAGCTGGTTTTTTGCTCTCAGGGAAATATGATGTCCGATTGTATGAAAACATTGAAATGCTTAACCGATTTTCTTTCTACACCGAATATGATAAAAATTTTGGAAACATAGATGTAGATGTAGAAAGTAGCATCAATATGAAGGTAAATGACTATGTACAAGCACGTTTGGGTATTCATATCAAATATGATGATGATATAAAATTCTATGAAGGTATTGCGCCAAACGGAGCAAAATATTCTTACGGATCAAGAATTCAATTAAAGCAAATTCTTGGAGTTGGGGTTATTTATAAATTCTAAAATTTTCTTTTAAAATCATTTTATTTGTAATTAATTTAGTAATTTTGCCAAAAAATTAAAACAAAAATGTCAGTAGCAAAAAAAGATATTAAACGGGTAACTACCAATACTTTAATGGCAATGAAAGCCAAAGGCGATAAAATTTCTATGCTTACTTCTTATGATTATTCTATGGCTAAAATTGTAGATGAAGCAGGGATAGATATTATTTTGGTTGGCGACTCTGCGGCTAACGTTATGGCTGGGTACGAAACTACTTTGCCAATGACGCTTGATGCTATGATTTACCACGGAGCATCGGTGGTTAGAGCTTGCAAACGTGCTTTTGTGGTGGTAGATTTGCCTTTTGGCGCATATCAGTCCGACTCTCAAAAAGCCTTAGAATCTGCTATCCGAATAATGAAAGAAACAGGAGCAAATGGCGTAAAATTAGAAGGCGGACGAGAAATTGGCGATGGTATCCGAAGAATTTTAGATGCTGGTATTCCTGTTATGGGGCATTTGGGGCTTACTCCTCAATCTATTCATAAGTTTGGAGGGTATGGAGTGCGTGCCAAAGAAGAAAAAGAATCGGAAAAACTAAGAGAAGATGCTAAATTTTTAGAAGATTTGGGATGTTTTTCGGTTGTTTTAGAAAAAATTCCTGCTACTTTGGGTAGCGAAGTTGCTAAAAATTTAACTATTCCTGTTATAGGAATTGGAGCAGGAAATGGAACAGATGGGCAAGTGCTTGTAGCTCAGGACTTTTTCGGAATGTTTGTGGATTATAAAGCAAAATTTGTTCGGCAATATCTCAATCTTCACGAGCAAATGACCTCTGCTTTGCATCAATATATTGCTGATGTAAAAAGTGGAGATTTTCCTAACGAAAATGAACAATATTAAACAAAATTAATACTTTTTATAAAAAAACTTTGATAAAAAATCTTATCAAAGTTTTTATTTTTTTGTATGAAAACAACCAAAGACAATTTACAAATCATCTACGAAGATAATCATATTATCGTAATAAACAAAAGAGCAGGCGATATTGTACAAGGGGATAAAACAGGCGATAAGCCTCTAAGTGAGATAGTTAAGTCTTTTCTAATAGAAAAATACCAAAAAAAAGGAGATGCTTATTTGGGGGTTGTTCATCGGTTAGACCGCCCTACGACAGGATTGGTCGTTTTTGCTAAAACTTCCAAAGTTTTACCACGATTAAATAGCCTTTTTGCAGATAAAAATAATGTTAAAAAAAGATATTTAGCATTAGTTCAAAAAAAAGATATTCCCAAAAAAGGAACGCTTACGCATTGGCTCACCCGAAATGAAAAAGCAAACAAATCCAAAGCGCACCCAAACGAAGTTCCTAACAGCAAAAAAGCTATTTTGGAATATTCCATTTTAAAAGAATTAGACAATTATAATTTATTAGAAATCAATTTATTAACAGGAAGACACCACCAAATACGCTCCCAATTATCTGCTTTGGGTTGCCCTATACGTGGTGATATAAAATACGGTGCAAAACGAACCAACCCCGATGCAAGTATTAGTCTGCACGCTTATCATTTGGAATTTATTCACCCTGTGAAAAAGGAAAAAATAAGCCTCTATGCGCCTATTCCTGAATTGGTTAAGCCTGCAAATATCATTTTAGAAACAAAATAGAGAAATTAATTTTCATAATTTCTCTATTTTTTAACTTTTTATTGGGTAAAATATATTAATTTTCTTCGGTAAATAGTTAATAATTTGGATTTTGAAATAAATCCGTAATATATTCCTTCTTTAATAACAGGTAAGTTCCAAGCACCTGTATATTGAAATTTATCCATTACGGCACTCATTTTATCTTTTCCTATTTCTATGATTGCAGGAGGAGACTGCATTAGCTCCAAAGCGGAAATTTTATCATACAAATCCGCATCAAAAATCAAATGACGAATATCGTCTAAAAGAATTATTCCTTGTAAAGTTTGTGTTTCTCGGTCAAGCACAGGATAAATGTTTCTATTAGACTTGCGGATAGCCTCATAAACCACCTCGCGGAGCTTCATATCCGTATAAACAGGCTGAAAATTATGCTCAATAACTTCCTCAAAATCCATCAAAGTAAGGATAGATTGGTCTTTATTTTGTGAAATAAGTTCGCCTTTTCTACCCAATTCCATCGTATAAACAGAATATTTGTTAAAATATTTTGCTACGGAAAAAGACACCGCAGCGGTAAGCATCGCAGGTACAAAAAGAGAGTAACCGCCTGTTACTTCGGCAATTAAGAAGACCGCAGTTAGTGGTGCGTGGAGTACGCCTGTCATCAAAGCCGTCATACCAACTAAGGTAAAATTGGGCAAAGCCGCCTTGTAGCCCAAAACAGGAAATTCATTAATAATTCTTGCAAAACAATTCCCCATCACACCTCCCATAAATAACATTGGAGAAAAAATTCCGCCCACTCCTCCTGCACCAAAAGTGAGCGAAGTAGCAATTACTTTAACCAAAGAAAGCCCTGCCAAAAGTAAAATAACTACCCAAGAGTTGGACAAATCCCACTCAAAAATATTAGACCGCAATGACAATTCTGGGTGGCCTTCTTTGAGGTGGTTAATAATTTCGTGCCCTTCGCCATAAAGTGGAGGCATTATAAAAATAAGCAACCCCAAAAGCGAACCGCCAATAAATATTTTTAGCCAAGGTGATTTTATTTTCTTGAAAAAAGCGTTACTTTTTTCATAAACAAAAGTAAAATAAGCAGACATTAATCCGCCTACAATTCCTAATAAAATGTAAAAAGGTATTCCTTTTAGGGAAAAAGCTTTGGTTATATGCATCGGGATAAGAACTTCACTTCCAAAAAAGAAATAAGAAGTAAAAACCCCGCTAAGCGATGAAATAAATAACGGAATAAGAGAAGAAAGTGTTAAATCTAAGCCAAAAACTTCAATAGCAAACAAAATAGCAGCAATAGGAATTTTAAAAATAGCTGCCAAAGCTCCTGCACAAGCACAAGCTAATAAAAGCATTCTATTAGACTGATTTATGTGTAAAAATCTACATAAATTGGAGCTTATTCCTGCTCCTGTTACCACCATAGGCCCCTCTAACCCCACCGAACCACCAAAACCAATCGTTATTGGGGCTGTAAGAATACTTCCATAAGCCTGAAAACGCCTCATTATACCTTTTTTATGTGCTACGGCATATAAAATAGATGGAATTCCGTGGTTAATATCGTGCCGAATGATATATTTTTTTACAAAATAAACCAAAGTAAAGCCCACTAACGGAAAAATAAAATAAAAACCATAGGTAATGTTTTTTACCAAATTTCCTTCTAAAATCTCCTGAATAAAATGAGTAAAACTACGCATAGCCAAAGCCGCTAAGCCAGAAGCTATACCTAAAATTCCGCTTAAAATAAAAATAAATTGCCTATCGGTGAGGTGTTTTACTCGCCAAATAAATATCTTTTTCAGAAAAAGTTGCTGTTTCGTTGTCATTTTATATTTTATAAAAAATGGATACAAAAGTACTTCTTTTTTTAGAGAAAATAAGATTTTTTTCACACTTTTAACAAGTATTTTTTATATTTTCTTTTACTTAATTTTTACCTTTTTTACAATAAAAAAATAAAAATTAACAAATAGGAAGTTCTTCTTCTATCCAAGCGGTAATTCCTCCTTCTAAGTTATACAGATCTGAATACCCTAATTGTTGTAGCATTTCGCAGGCTTTTAGGCTTCTTGCTCCTCCCCTACACGCCATTACAACAGGTTGATTTTTAGGTATTTTTGTATATTCATTTGTTATTTTAGACAATGGAATATTTATGATATTAGGCACATCATAAGCTATTTCTTGCACTTCGTTTTCTTCTCTTACATCTACAAAGAGAATATTTTTTTTGGCTAAATCTAAGCCTTCTAAAACATTTATTCTGTTGATACTCATAGTTTTATATTATTGTTCTACTGCTATTTTTATTCTACGGATAGCCTCACGGAGGTCTTTTTCAGAAGTGGCATAAGACATTCGGATACAACGATTATCTCCAAACGCCTCGCCTGTTACGCAAGCTACTCCTGCTTCTTCCAAAAGGTAAAGAGTAAAATCAGAGGCATTTTCTATCGTTTTTCCTCGTAATTTTTTTCCAAAAAAATAGGAAATATCTGGAAAAACATAAAAAGCACCTTGTGGTTCATTTACTTTAAATCCGTTAATTTCTCTTAAAAGATTTACAACAATATCTCTACGTTTCCGAAATTCTTCTTTCATATATTGAATTTCACTAACGGGGGCTTTAAGAGCAGCGATAGTAGCTCGTTGTGCTATTGTATTGGCTCCGCTGGTTATTTGTCCTTGTATTTTATAACAGGCTTTGGCAATCCATTCAGGTGCAGCTAAATATCCTATTCGCCAACCTGTCATAGCAAAAGCCTTAGAAACACCGTTGATGGTAATGGTTCTCTCGTACATTCCGTCTATTTGAGCGATGCTTGTATAGCTATCGGTAAAGTTAATATATTCATAAATTTCATCAGAAACTATAAAAATATTAGGATATTTCCGAAGTACTTCTGCAAGTTTTTCTAATTCTTCTCGGGTATAAACCGCCCCACTTGGGTTGGAAGGAGAATTGAACCAAACCATTTTTGTTTTTGGAGTAATGGCTTTTTCTAATTGTTCTGGGGTAATTTTAAAATTATTTTCAATAGTTGTGGGCACTTCTACAGGTATGCCTTGCGCTATTTTTGTAATTTCGGCATAACTAACCCAATACGGCGCAGGCAGGATAACCTCATCGCCTTTATTGAGCATTACAAGTGCCGCATTTGCTAAACTTTGCTTTGCACCAGTAGAAACTACAATTTGCGAAGGCTTGTAAATCAAACGGTTATCTCTTTTAAATTTTTCACAGATGGCTTCTCTGAGTTCTAAATAACCATCAATGGGAGAGTATTTGCTATAATTTTGTTCAATAGCCTCAATGGCAGCATTTTTTATAAAATCAGGAATGTTAAAATCGGGCTCACCAAGGCTAAGCCCAATAATATCTTTGCCTTGTGCTTTTAATTCTCGTGTTTTGGCAGCCATCATAAGGGTTGGCGAAAGTGCCATTTCGTTGATACGATTGGATAAAAATTGTTTCATCATATGAATTATTTCCATTGTAAATTCACCAAAACGGGAAAATGGTCTGACGGGAAAAGCCCATTTATACGCGTTTCTATAATTTGATATTTTTTTATTTTTACTTTTCCCCCAAGAAAAATAAAATCTATATGTCCTTTAATAGGTTCATCAAGTTTAAAAGCATTGAACGTTCCCATATTTGGTGTTTTATTTGTTTTAGATAACTGAGTATCATATAATTGAGTAGCTATTTTTTGTATAGCAGAATGTTCTGTTGGCAGGTTAAAATCGCCCATTAGAATTACTTTCCCATCTTGGGTAATTTCTTTTATTTTTTGTAAAACCAAATTGGCACTTTGCTCTTGCGCTACTTTTCCTTCGTGGTCAAAATGAAGATTAAACACCCAAAAAATAGTATTTTTATCTTGTAGTTTAACCCACGAACAAATCCGATTACAACAGGTAGCATCCCAGCCTTTGGAAGGGATTTCGGGAGTGGAAGAAAGCCAAAAATTCCCTTTATCCAATAAAATAAATTGGTTTTTCTTAAAGAAAATAGCCGAATGCTCGCCCGCTTCTTTGCCGTCATCTCTCCCAATGCCTTCCCGTTGGTAAGCAGTAAAATGCTCTTCTAAGTCTTTCACTTGGTGCGCTAATGCTTCTTGAACGCCAAAAATATCCGGATTTGCCGTTTTTATAATTGTAAAAACTTTTTCTTTACGATTGCCATCTGTCCAAGAATTAATGCCGTCATATGGGTTGTCATAACGGATATTATAAGTCATTACGCTCATCCGTTGTGCTATACTCAGAAAAGGAAGCAACAAGAAAATAAACCATAATTTTCTCATAATCAATATTTTATTGTTTTTTATTTTATATTAAATAATAAATGCAAAAATACAAAAAAAATAATTTCTATCAATCTTAATGTAAATAAACGCTTCTATTCTAAAAAATACTTACCTTTGCGCCAATTATTTTAATTCTAAAAATATATGGAAAAAGAATACAAAGCCGATTGGCTTTTTATTATCATTCTTGGGGTTTTGTCTATGCTTACTCCGCTGGCTATTGATATGTATTTGCCTTCTTTTGGAGATATTGCACTGGATTTGAGCGTTTCCGAAGAAAAAATACAAACTACTTTGGCTCTTTTTACCTTTGGTTTTGCAATTGGGCAACTTTTGTGGGGACCTTTGTCTGACACTTATGGGCGAAAGCCAATTATTATTATAGGAATAGTGGTTGCTGCCGTTATTTCTTTCGTCATTACTCAAATAAAAGATATTCATCATTTTTATTTTCTTCGTTTTATACAAGGATTTTTTGGGGCTTCGCCTGCGGTGGTTGCGGGTGCGCTTTTGAGAGATTTATTCAAAAAAAATGAATTTGCTAGAATGATGTCAATGATAATGATTGTAATGATGATAGCACCACTTATTGCGCCTATTTTGGGAGGATATTTGGCAAAATGGTTTCATTGGCACTCTATTTTTTATGTTTTGATGTGGCTTGGGCTACTTTGTGCTTTGCTTGTTTTTGTTAAAATTCCTGAAACACTTTCCAAAGAAAATCGTTCTAAATTAGATTTTAAAACTGTGCTTCATAATTACGCTAACTTACTGAAAAAGAGACAAGTATTAGGCTATATTCTCAGTAATTCTTTTTCTTATGCGGGTATGTTTTGTTTTCTTACTTCGGGGTCATTAGTTTATACAGGAATTTATGGAGTAGCAAAGGAAAATTTCGGTTATTTTTTCATTCTAAATATTGGAATAATGATGCTTGCAACCGCCCTTAATGGCAAATATATTACCAAAATTGGTACAGAAAAAGCCTTACAAATAGGGCTTGGAATACAAGTTTTAGCAGGAATTTGGTTATTCATTTGCGGATTTTTCCAATTAGGTTTATGGCCAATGGCAATAGGAATAGCCATTTTTGTAGGAATGGTTTCGGTAGTATCCAGCAGTGCCAATGCTTCTATATTAGAGCTTTTCCCGAAAACGGCAGGAACGGCAAACTCCATCACAGGAATGATACGTTTTGGCGCAGGATCACTTGTAGGAAGTATTTTAGCTTTCTTTCCTGTAACTTCTGAAAGACCAATGCTTTACGCTATTGGCATCAGTATTAGTATTGCGATTTTTTCTTATATAACGATGGTTAAAAAAGTTCGCTAATTATTATAAAAAACATTTTATGAACTAAACATTCATAAAATGTTTTTTTTAATTATTCTCTTCCCAATTTTCTTTAATATTAAGTAAAATATAATATACTATTTGAGAATTTTCTTCCCGATAACGCCTTGCCCAAAAAGTATAAGCCCAGCGAATATCTGCATTATCTATTTTTGGATTTTTTGCATCTTCTGTATATTCAAAAATATTATGTTTTTCAAAAATAGGAGCTAATGCATAAAATTGTTCGTCATAACTTTCGTCTTTATCCAATTCTTCTAAAAGATCTTCAAATAATTCTGTATTTCTTTCTTCTATTTCATAAGTTTTTAACAAAATATCTAATTCATTTTTATTAAAATATTTTTTATTATTTTTGATAAATTCTATAATAGTTTCCCCGAAATAATCCCAAAATAAGCCTATCATATCTGGGTCTCGATCTACATAACGATAAAGTTTAAAAAGAGTTTCATTTTCTTCATTAAACTCCTCAAAATCAATGAAATCAGGAGCTGGTTTTAAGTAACCACTAAGCGTATAATACGAGTATTTATCATCATAACGATAAGTAGAATCTTTAAGAATTTCTTCCAAATCTTCTTCATCAAAAACACCAAAATCCCAAGTAGATTCATCATAGCCTTCTTCATAATCCTCATAGTCTTCTTCGCTTTCATCTGTTTGATCATTATAATAAACTCTTGGAGCTAATTCTGTATCAGAGTGATAACTATAATTATTAAGTTCTGTTCGTTGGTAAGAATAAAAACTCGTTCCGATAGCAAAAACAAAAATAAGTCCTACCAAAATAAGGCAGGTATTTCCTAAAATTTTTATATTTCTTTTTCTCAAAAATTGTCCTATCATAAAAATAGGAAAAGTAATTAAGAAAACATAACAAAACCATATAGAAGTTTGGTCATTCTGTACATAATATGTTTCGTTATGAGGAATAAGCCATAATAAATAGGTTATAATAAGAGAAAAGAAGAATATTAACTCAAATAAAAGTACATTTTTTACCCAAAAAGCTGTTTTTTGGGGTTCTTTTTTCTTAATAAAATACCAAATAAGCCCAATAATACTCCCAAAAAAGAAACTTATTAGCAAAAAATAAAATACAAATAACAATAAAGGATAAATAGAGAAATAATATTTAAAAAAAGAAAAGAAATTAGAAAAGAACATATCCAATGTTTTTTCTGTTAAAAATAAATCTATTATTCCTTTGATCATTGACTCAAAAGGATAAAAATGTAAAAATTGGAATGCAAAATCATCAATATAATTTTTCCCTATCGCAAATATTACAATTATACTAAAAAATAGTATTTGTAACCACAAAGTAGCGTGTAAAAAATATCTTTTCATTAGGTTAGTATTTATTTTCTTGCAAAAATACTAATTTTTTAAGAAAAATAGTCGTTCTTCAAATAATTTTTCAAAAAAAATATCCTTTGACAAGTATCAAAGGATATTTTTAATTTAAATGAAACAATTTTCTTATAATTCGTGTTCGCCTTTTATTTCTTTGTGTTCATAATCGGCAATCATTAGTTTTTCATAATCCGTTTTAACTGATTTGCCAAAACGTTTGCCAATATTATCAAAGATAAGATATACTAATGGAACGATAATAAGCGTTAAGAACAACGAGGAAATAAGCCCCCCGATAATTACAATAGCCAAAGCATTATTAATTTCTGCACCTGCACCAGAGGCTACCGCAAGCGGAATCATACCGGCAACCATCGCAATAGTGGTCATCAAAATAGGACGCAAACGAGCGTGGTTGGCTTGGATAAGAGCCGTAATGGTGTCTTCGCCTTCTTCTTTTCGGTGGTTGGCAAAATCCACCAACATAATCGCATTTTTGGCAACTAAACCAATAAGCATAATAATACCCAAAAGTGTAAATATATTGAGCGACATATTAGCCAATGCCAAAGCCAGCAAAGCCCCAATAAACGAAAGCGGAATAGAAAACAATACCACAAACGGACGAGAAAAGCTATCGTATAAAACTACCATTACCATATATACAAGCAAAATAGCAGCAATGAGAGAAACAAATATCGTACCGAAACCTTCATCTTGGTATTCTTGGTCTCCTGCAAAGGTAAAATGCACATTTGCAGGCTTTTGCAATTCTTCCAATTTTACTTTCCATTCGGAAACGATAGTTCCTGTTGGTCGCCCTACGGATTGCGCTTGTACAGTAACCGAAGGCGATTTGTCATAACGCTCTAACTGTGAGGGTCCTGAGGCGTAGGTAATGGTAGCAAATTGAGATAATTTCACTTGTTTCCCTAAGGAATTAATGAAAGTCATATTTTCAATATCTGCTATGGATTCTCTGTTTCCGTCTTCAAAAACGATATTAATATCATATTCTGAATCTCCTGTACGAAATTTACTATCATCATTTCCGTTAAATGCCGTACGCATTGTAGTTCCGACAGTAGCAACATTGAGGGCAAGCATTGACATTTTGTCTCTGTCCAATTGTACATTAATCTCAGGGTTTCCTGCTTCGGAAGTGAGTTTTATTTCGGTAGCACCAGGAATTTGTTTTAGCAATTCTTGGGCTTTTTCTGCGTATTCTTGGGCAGTTTGTACATCGGCAGAGGTAACTACCAAACTGATAGGTGCTTGCTCAGCTCCCATTAGCCCTACATTGACCGTTTTCACTTTGGCATCTACCAAATATTGGCTTAATTCTCTTTTGAGTTTAGCAGCGATAATACTTGTCGATTCGCTACGTTCTTTTTTATCAATAAGTGTAATTTGGATTTCTGATTTATAAACGGTGGCTTGTGTGCTTCCCATTCCGCTGGTAGATTGCCCAACGGTAGTAATCATACTCTCTATCAAAGGTTTGTTTGTGCCTTCTACTTTTAGGTTATGTAAGTAATTTTCAGCCTTTTGCGTGATAAAATTGGTTTGTTCTAACGAGGCATCTTTGTTCAGTTCAAACTGCACTAAGAATTTTCCTCTATCCATATTTGGCATAAAATCTGTACCGATAAATCCTGTTGGGATAAGTGAACAAGAGCCTACAAATAGGAATAGAACAAGAATCATTGTTTTCCCTTTATTATTAAATGTCCAAACTAATAAATTAGAGAAAAATTGAGTAAATTGTTTTAAATAATTCTCAAATCCGTTGGAAATTTTTCCTAAAAATGAATTTGGATTGGCGTGTTCCAATTTTCCAAAACGAGAATATAACCAAGGTACTACGGTAAAAGACATTAGCAAAGAAAGCATTGTTGCGATAGCTACTGTCAAACAGAATTCTCGTACAATCTTCACCACAATAGAATTTCCGATAGAAATAGGCACGAAAACCACCACAATTACTAAGGTTATCGCCATTACGGTAAGTACAATTTCCTTAGAACCGTCATAAGCGGCACGCACTTTGTTTTTCCCCATTTCCATATGTCGGTGGATGTTTTCCAGCACGACAATAGCATCATCCACCAGAATACCTACCACGAGCGAAAGTGCCACAAGGCTCAAAAGATTCAGGGTAAAACCAAAGAAATACATCCCGATAAATGCAGCAATGAGCGAAGTTGGGATAGAAACCATAACAATAAGCGCATTTCGCAAACTATGAAGGAAGAAGAACATTACTACCGCCACAAGAACGATAGCCAACACCAAGTCAAACATTACAGAGCTAGCTGCTGCCAAAGTAAATTCGCTGGTATCTTCTGCCAATTGCAATTTTACATTTTCATTCTGGTACGTTTGTTCTATTTGTGCCATTTTTTTGCGTACTTGCTCACTCACCGATACCGCATTGGCATCCGTTTGCTTAATTACTTGCAAAAGAAGGGTATTTTCTTGGTTAATACGAGCTATTTTTTCTGCTTCTTCTTCGGTATCTTGCACATCGGCAATATCTGAAAGACGAATTTCAATTCCTTGTTGAGAAACTAAGGTAAGATTTCGGAGTTGTTCTACGTCTTGTATTTTTCCTAACAAACGAATAGAAGTGCTGTTTTCACGAGTTTTGAGTTTCCCTGCTGGAATTTCAATATTAGAAGCCGCTATAAGTTGTTGAACCTGAGCGATAGAAAGCCCATAACCTTCCAATTTTTTAGCATCAATACTTACACGAATTTCTCGCTTACGACCTCCGATGATATTGACCTGCGCCACCCCTGTAACTCGTGAAAGTTCAGGCTGTATTTTCTTATCTACCAAGTCATAAAGTTCTTTGGAATCAAGGTCAGAAGTTACCCCGATAGAAATAATAGGCAAGTCTGACAACGAGAATTTACTCAAAGAAGGTTCTTTGGAGTCTTCTGGCAAATCGGAACGAATAGCGTTAATTTTTCGCTGTGCTTCATTGAGCGTATTATCTACATTGGCATCATTGGTAAGCGTTACAACGACTACGGAAAGGCTTTCGTAAGAATATGATTGTATTTTTTTAATATTTTCCAATGCAGAAACGGCATCTTCAATTTTTTTGGTTACGGTACTTTCAATTTCCGATGGCGATGCCCCAGCATACACCGTAGAAATGGTTACCACATTCACTTCAAACTTAGGAATAAGCTCATAATTAAGAAGTTTGTAGGAATAGAATCCCCCTATAAGGAAAAGAGAAAGTATTACTATCAGGACACTGGGTCGCTTAATAGAAAGTTTTATTAAATCCATTGTTTTTTCTTAATTTATGATTTATTCTACTATTTTAACAGATGTTCCGTTTTCTATATTAATTTGTCCGCTGGTAACTACTTCATCACCCGCAGAAAGTCCGCTAATAATTTCTACTTTATCACCAAAATTTCTACCGCTTTTTACGATAATCATTTCGGCTTTGCCATCAACAATTTTGAAGATTTTATTTTGGCTCACACTTCCTACAAAGGCAGAATGTGGCACTACAAGTGTAGTAGCATCGCTGTTATTAGTAGCAAACTGAGCGGTAGCGTACATTCCTGCTTTAAGATTTTTATCTTTATTAGGAACAAGGATTTCCACAGGAAATTTTAACGAACCATTGGATTTTGGAGCGATAAAAACAATTTTCCCTTCTACGATTTCAGAGGAAGTACTTGGTTTTATTTTTACTATTTCGCCCAATTTTAATCGGCTTACTTGGTGCTCGTCAATAGTGATTTTTAGTTTTAAATTATCAATATTTACTACGTTAAAAAGAGGTTGCCCCGCCGATACGAGTGTGCCTTCTTCTACTTCTTTACTGCTTACAATTCCATTAATTTTGGAACGCACCGAAGTATCTCCAGAAACGATAGAAGCCGAGTTAAAATTCGCTTGTGCGTTTTTCAATTGCAAACGAACTTGTTCTAATTGTTGCTCGGTAACTCCGCCTGTTTGGTAAGCACTTTCAAAACGTTTTAGGTCAGCTTTTGCATTTTCCAAAATGGCTTTTGCATTTTCCAATTGTACATTGGTTCTGTCGGCTTTGGTGCTTGCCAACACTTGCCCAGCACGCACATAATCGCCTTCTTTTACGTATATTTTCACCACTTGCCCTCCTACTTCGGAAGATACGTTAAGGTCTTGCTCGGCTACAAATGTTCCGTTGGCAACAAAAAGATCAGAAACTTTCTCTTCGGTTACCTTAGTAGCACGTACAGCCACTTGCGCATCTTTTTGCGCCACAATAGCTACTTCTTGTGCATTCTTTTCTTTATTTGCATACAATTGATACGCCATAAAACCCACTATGGCTATTACAATACTTAGGGTAAGTACTTTTTTCATTTTTAGAAATATATTTTTTGTTTTAAATCGGGGGCAAAGTTAAAACAAAAAAACTTAATAAACAAAAAAAGTTTCCATATTTTTTTAAAAAAAATTTACAACTTCCCTCCCTGCCCTATTCTGTTGGCTAACCAACTAACATAAAAAAGCTGAAAACTATGGTAAAGCATTATAGGAAGAAGAAATATAACTTTCTGATTTTCAGCTATTCCAAGTACCATTACAAATAAACTTCCGTGTACTAACGACTTCTTAGAGCCACAGAAAGTAGCTGTTATTATTTCCTCACGAGTAAAGTGCATTTTTTGGGCAATTTTCTTTAATACACCATAAACTACGAAAAACAAGCCCACCGAAGCAAGTGCAATTATTCCAAAATTTATGTAAGAAACCGATTGAAAAATTTGTTTTACAAACGCATCAGAGAAACTTTCATAAACGATGAGCAATATTACCAATCGGTCAAATTCTCCTATCCATTTTTTGTATTTTTCAATAAAATTTTTAAAATAAGGATTTAAAAGCAACCCCAAAACGATAGGCAAAAGCACTTTTAACAATAATTGTTGTATAATTGCGCTCTGATTTACATCCGAAGAAGTATTTTCCAAGAAAAACCCCATTAATAAAGGCGTTGCCACAATGCCTATCAGCCCAGAAATAGAAGCGTTAAAGATTGCCGAAGTAACATTTCCTTTGGCGATAGAAACCATCACTACCGAAGAAGAAACCGTAGAAGGAAGGCTCGCTAAAAAGAATATAGAAAGCCAAACTAACTGATACTCTGTATCTTTCGCTATTGGATAAAATATAAAAACCAACAACGGAAAAAGCACAAACGTACCAAACTGCACCAAAAGATGAAGCCGCCAATTACGAATATCCCGAAAAACTTCTTTGATATTCAATTTTAGCCCATAAAGCAAAAAAATGATACAAATTCCCCAATCTATAAACGTATTTAAGTTAAAAAATACGCTATATTCTTCTTTATAAGGAATAATTTTTGCTAAAAATATCATTCCTATTAAAGCAAAAAGAAAATTATTCTGCTTATTGAATATTTTTTTCATAAAATTAAATTTAGTGGGCAAAAGTACTATTTTTTATCCGTTAAATATAATTTCTTATTATTTATTTTAAAAGATTTTTACCACAGGAAAAATAAAAAAAATAGATTTTTTAACAAAAATATAACTTATTAAAAAGAAAAAAGATAATACCTTTGCCTAAATAATTTTAATAAAAAACACAATGAAAAAAATTTTACTAAGCCTTATGGCAGTTACAGCCTTAGT
Organism: Capnocytophaga sp.; assembly: GCA_030530525.1. Classification (GTDB taxonomy): domain Bacteria; phylum Bacteroidota; class Bacteroidia; order Flavobacteriales; family Flavobacteriaceae; genus Capnocytophaga. The sequence continues at coordinate 26,269 of JAUMUT010000005.1, forward strand.
AAGTTGTAGCAAATCAGATGATGATAGTACTTATATTACAGAAGGAACTTTCCCTAAAAAAATAGTAACAAAATCAGCCTCTGGGAGAGTAGAAGCAGAGACAACTTACACCATTCAAGGCGGAAAAATTCTTTATTTTGAAGGAATTAATTACCCTGTAATAGGAGGGGCTGAACGTATCCAACAAACAATAACTTATAACGGAGATCTCCCTCAAAAAACTACTTCTGTATCTAAGGATGATAAATATACAGAAGAATACCAATATGAAGGAGAAAAACTTACCAAAATTATTAAAACGGAAGAAGGAGCCACAAAAAGTACCATTACTTCTTATAGTTATTCAGGAGATAGACTAACAAAAAAAGTGAAAGAAACACCGATAAATACTAATGAGGGAGAAAAAACACAAGTTATAGAAGATGAGTTTAACTATGCAGGAAACCTAATTACAGTGAATACTATTACGTATAATAGAGACGCACAAGGAGTTAAAACCAATAGCCAAGTAAGTTCAACTACTTATACCGTAGAGAATGATAACCTTATGAAAGTAGAACGGTCTGGGGTTGTTCTTGAAGAATACACTTATGATGATAAACCCAATGTCCAATCTATCAAGCTACTTCAGAAGTTAGTTCCTGATTACTTTATAAAAAATAATTTTTCTAAAAACAATTCTCTTACAGAGAAAAAACGATATTCTCTTACAGGGAGTTTGCATAACTTTAAATTTACTTATGATTACAATGAAAAAGGATATGCAAAAACCAAAAAACGATATTCTGTAGATGGCAACAAAGCAGAAAGTTTAGAGTACACTATGGAATACACTTATTAAAACATAAAAAAAGGCGAGCATAATTCACTCGCCTTTTTTTATTATAAACTCAAAAAAGTAAAACCAACCCCAAAAACCGTTTGTTTATAATTATAATCTATCAAAGAATCGCCATAGCCGTGCGAAAATTGTAAAGCCATACGCAAATCTCTACTTAAAGGATATACCCAAGAAGCTTCTAAGAGAGAACGATTATGCTTGAAATTCAAATTATTACGAAATCTTAACATAAAAACATTTCTCCGAAAAGAATACGCTGTTCCTAACTCCATTCTTCCTATATAATTCTCTATATCAGGATTATCATCTTCCATTTCTTTTTCGCTAAAACGCTTCCAAACACGAGCATTAATCATCACATCTCCCCAAGAAGCCACTCCCATAAGTATAAACCTATTCCAACTACGAGAATGCGCCGATTCTTTTCCGTTAGATTGATGATTAACAGAAAGACCAAGCATTCTTAGTTTAAAATTCCCCGCCGAAAGATTCATTGGGTAAGTAAATATCAACTCAGGCTCGTAGTTTAATTCTCGGAAAGGTCGGGAAAGTTTTCCGTTGTACATTTGCCAATACGCTTGTTGTGTGAAGGCTACCCAAACATCTCCTTTACCAAAAGCATCTTGCATTATTTTGGCTTTAAGGCTTATTTGAAATTTCACTTCCACGGGTTGATAATCACGCTCTTCTGGTATTGGTCTATCGGTATTCAAGCCACGTGGTTGCTCTATTGGTTTTTCTGTAAAACGAAATGGCATTATATACATTGGCATATATTCTAAAAACCGAAACGTTCCGCGTTGGTCTTCTTTGTCCAATTCCCACATTCTAGAAAGAGTTCTATCCAAATTGGGCTTCTGGTAAGAAAGTTCTTTCTCTTGTGGTAGCGGAAGTTCTTTCGGTAAAGAATCTTTTTCCATCGTTTGTGAAAAACCAAACGAAAAGCAACCTAATGCAAATACTAAAAATCTCATCTTTTCTCTTTTTCAAATTGGCTGCAAAAGTACATCAAATTTCCTAAAACCAAATATTTTTCCCTTTCTTTTTATTCTTACATAAAAATATGCCGAATGTACTATTTTTATTTGGTAGTAATCCTACTTTTTTCCTATCTTTGCCAAAAAATAAATTATGGCAGACGATAAGAAAGTTATTTTTTCAATGAGTAAGGTTAGCAAAACTTACTCTTCTACGAATAAACAAGTCCTGAAAGATATTTATCTTAGCTTCTTCTACGGGGCGAAAATAGGAATCCTTGGGCTTAATGGTTCAGGGAAATCTTCTCTCCTAAAAATCATCGCAGGAGTCGATAAAAACTATCAAGGAGATGTCGTGTTCGCTCCCAATTATACCGTTGGATATTTAGAGCAAGAACCGCAGTTAGATGATAACAAAACCGTTATAGAAGTCGTACGCGAAGGCGTTGCCGAAATCACCAATCTATTGGATGAGTTTAACCACATCAACGACCTCTTTGCGCTGGAAGAGAATTACTCCGACCCCGATAAGATGCAAAAACTAATGGATAAGCAAGCGGAACTACAAGACAAAATTGATGCTCTTGGTGCTTGGGAAATTGACAATAAACTCGAAGTAGCTATGGACGCTCTCCGAACTCCCGAACCTGATACGCCTATTAAAGTGCTTTCAGGAGGAGAACGTCGCCGAGTGGCTCTTTGTCGTCTATTACTCCAACAACCAGATGTTTTACTCTTAGACGAGCCTACCAACCACCTCGATGCAGAATCTGTCCTTTGGTTGGAACAACACCTACAACAATATGCAGGTACCGTAATTGCCGTTACACACGACCGATATTTCTTGGATAATGTCGCAGGTTGGATTCTAGAATTGGACAGAGGCGAAGGTATCCCTTGGAAAGGTAATTATTCCTCTTGGCTTGACCAGAAAGCTAAACGACTCGCCCAAGAACAAAAAACAGAAACCAAACGACAAAAAGTATTAGAAAGAGAATTGGAATGGGTTCGCCAAGGAGCCAAAGGAAGACAAGCTAAACAAAAAGCACGTTTGCAGAATTATGACCGATTGCTCAACGAAGACCAAAAACAACTCGAAGAAAAATTAGAAATCTATATTCCTAACGGACCACGATTAGGTACTAACGTAATAGAAGCTCGGAATGTTTCCAAAGCCTTCGGAGATAAAATTCTATACGAGGATTTAAATTTCGTACTCCCGCAGGCAGGTATCGTAGGAGTTATCGGACCTAACGGAGCAGGTAAATCTACTATCTTTAAAATGATTATGGGGGAAGAACAGCCCGATTCAGGTCAATTTATCGTGGGGGATACTGTAAAAATTGCTTACGTAGATCAATCACATAAAAATATTGACCCCGAAAAATCCATCTGGGAAAACTTTTCTGATGGGCAAGACCTTATAATGATGGGAGGTCGTCAAGTTAATTCCAGAGCATATCTCAGTCGTTTTAATTTTGGCGGAAGCGAGCAAAACAAGAAAGTCGCAACCCTTTCCGGAGGAGAACGAAACCGATTACACCTTGCTATGACGCTAAAAGAGGAAGGCAACGTTTTATTATTGGACGAACCCACCAACGACCTCGATGTCAATACCCTAAGAGCCTTAGAAGAAGGTTTGGAAAACTTCGCTGGTTGTGCCGTTGTCATTTCCCACGATAGGTGGTTCTTGGATAGGATTTGTACCCATATCTTAGCCTTTGAAGGAGATTCGCAAGTATATTTCTTTGAAGGAAGTTTCTCAGAATATGAAGAAAATAAAAAGAAACGACTCGGAAAAGAAGTTACTCCTACCCGAATAAAATATAAAAAACTTATCCGATAATATTCTCTTTAAAGGATTAAAGAAAATGTAAAAAGAATATTTTTTCAGAAAGTTATTTTATCTTTTCTTTATAAATAAATAAAAGCAAATTATGAATACTTACATAATATTCCTACACAAATAAATATACGTTGTACTGGTTTTTTATGTTTTTTTCGTAGTTTGCTTTTTATTTTATCTATTTTTACACAAAAACAAAACAGAATGAACTATATTCTTTGTAGAACACCTTTCATTCTTTGTAGAATACGACAATTCTTTCAAAGAATACGCACATTCTTAGTAGAATAACGTTCATTCATAGTAGAATATCTGTTTTCCTTAATAGAATTTCTTTCATTCTTAGTAGAATAGATTATATTCTTGATAGAATGATTAATATTCTATATAGAAAATCATTAATTCTTAATAAAATAGCTTTCATTCTTTATTATCTAAACTATATTCTATCTAAACCAAACTATAATATAGATTACCCGTTTATAAAAACAAATCATTTAACCTATTGTAAAAATAAAAAAATATTTATTATGTATATTACACTTACTATTCTATTTCTTTCTGCTATTTTTTTTATGAGCGGAAAGGTTCGTGCTGATTTAGTAGCGATGTGTTCACTTGTTCTATTAGTTTTATTTGGTGTTCTAACTCCTAAGGAAGCTCTCTCAGGTTTTTCGGATAAAGTCGTGATTATGATGATAGGTCTTTTTGTTGTTGGGGGAGCTATTTTCCAAACTGGGTTAGCTAAAATGATTAGTAGTCGTATTCTCCGACTGGCTGGCAACAGCGAAATAAAGCTATTCGTATTGCTTATGCTCGTAACCTCTTTCATCGGAGCGTTCGTCAGCAATACCGGAACAGTCGCCTTAATGATGCCAATTGTAGTTAGTATGGCTATGAGTTCCAACATCAATACCAGCCGTTTATTAATGCCGATGGCTTTCGCAAGCAGTATGGGCGGAATGATGACCCTCATCGGAACGCCTCCAAACTTAATCATTGACAACATTCTCGTAGAAGCCGGATACGAAAAATTAACATTCTTCTCTTTCACCCCCGTTGGCATCGTTTGTTTATTGGTCGGCTTAGTGTTTTTAATTCCTATCAGTAAATTATTCTTATCCAAAAAAGGAAACAGCAACACCGAAAAGAAAAAGGGAAACAAATCTTTAAATGATTTGGTAGGCGAATACCAATTATCCAAAAACCTCTATCGGGTATCCGTAGAAAACGGCTCTCCTTTCCACGAAAAATCATTAAAGGAAATTAATATCTCTGAAAAATATCATCTTTCCGTATTAGAAATCCGAAGAAAATCCACTTCCAACAATCCATTTTTTAAAACAGGAAACCAAGAAGTAATCAACGCCAACACTATTATTTATGAAGGCGATATTCTTTATCTTCGTGGAGAGTTTGAAGAAGTGGAAAGAATGAAAGACGAAAATACATTATCTTTGCTCGATACGCACCACACCGAAGAAAAAGAAACGGATATACTAAACTTCCAAAATGTTGGTATTGTAGAAGTATTGGTTATGCCCGCTTCCAAGCTCGTCAATCTTCCTGTAAAGTCTTCCAAACTACGCGAACATTTCGGGTTAAATATTTTAGGAATACAACGAAAAGACGAATATATATTACAGAACCTCAAAGAGGAAAAAATGCATTCTGGTGATATATTATTGGTGCAAGGAACGTGGAAAGATATTGCCAAACTAAGCGACGAACGTAGCCAATTAGTAGTCTTAGGGCAACCGCTCAATGAAGCAGCAAAAGTAACGCTAACCCACAAAGCCCCAATAGCGGGATTGATAATGATAGCAATGGTCGTTGCGATGATGTTTGATTTTATCCCGATTGCTCCTGAAATAGCCATTCTCGTAGCTTCGTTATTAATGGTTATCTCTGGGGCATTGCGGAATGTGGAAGCGGCTTACAAAACTATTAATTGGGAGAGTATTGTACTCATTGCAGGGATGTTGCCGATGGCTTTGGCATTGGAGAAAACAGGCGTTTCGGGTATGGTTTCGGATATGTTAGTTAATAATTTGGGCAATTACAGCCCGTATATGTTATTGGCAGGTATTTATTTTACTACTTCTTTAATGACTTTGTTTATAAGCAACACAGCAACGGCTATGCTTTTAGCTCCTATCGCTCTGAAAGCCTCCGAAGGTATTGGGGTAGCTCCGCACGCCTTTTTGTTTGCTGTTGCAGTAGGTGCGAGTATGTGTTTTGCCTCTCCGTTTTCTACTCCGCCCAATGCGCTTGTAATGTCGGCTGGTAGATATACATTTATGGATTACGTTAAAGTAGGACTACCTTTGCAAATAGTTATGGGATTGGTTATGATATTTGTTTTGCCTTTATTATTTCCTTTTTAATTTCTTCGCATTATTAGAATAAAAGAAAATACTCTCTGTTTTATGTTAAAAAGAGAGTATTTTTTTTGCATTCTTGCTAAACTATCATAAAGTTTTACTAAAACATTTGTATATTAAAAAGAAATGAATTAAGTTTGTACAAAATTTTAAATTATTCATTATGGCAAAATCTTATGCTAACAGAATCGTAGATTTACAATTGCTAATCGATGGGCTAAAAGAGATAAAAGATGCTCTACCCGCAGGTATCACAGAAGAAAGCATCGTGAAATTAGAAAGCTACAAGGTAGAATTAGAAAGCCTCAATAGCAAACAAGAACAAGCGAAGGCTCTCTTAAAAGAAATCACGGATAATATTAACAAAAAATCCAAAGAAATAGATAAAGTGTATGCTGACGCACGAAAAAGAATAAAAATGGACGTTAGCAACGTACTTTGGAGAAAGTTTGGCATTGAAGACAAACGTTAATTCTTAGTGCTTTTATTTTATTTCTAACAAAATCAATCCTTTGATGATAAATACTCATTCATTGTTTTTATCATTAAAGGATTTTTCTTAATTACTAACCTCATATTATTATAAAAATGAAAAACATTCTTACTTTTTATTTATTTAGTATTACTTTCTTTTCTTTTATACCACTTAGTTTTGCTAATATGGCACAAACTTATTTTAATGGTACAGAAAGTTCTTCTATATATCTTGTTTCAGATAATGAAAAGGATAATAATTGTATCGTAAAGAAAGAAAATCTGTTTATTCAGATAAAAGAACATTCTGGAAATAATCTTTTTTTGAATTATATTGCAGCTATCCAAGCGAAATATAGTATTTATTCGGATAAAAAACAACGTATTTCTTTAATTTTTATAGCAGAAAACAATTCAGGGGAATATTCTATAAAAATAAATAATAAAGAAATAGAAAATACTATTCTTTCCCCAGATATGGAATACCCTTTCCTTTCCAAAGAGATAAAGGAAAATAAAGACGTTTTATATTTTGTAAAATTTAAAGAACAAGAAGATTATATTTCCAACCTGAACGATATTATATTCTTCCAAGCCGATTTGCAAGAAGGAGAAAACGATATCATTATTGCTTATGAATCCTATTTAGGGCTAAATACTTATGGATTTTTACACCAATACGATTTAAAATATGCGGTATATCCTTCTCAATATTGGAATACCTTCCCTCCTATTGAGATAGAAATGCAAATCCCTGAGCATTGGCAAGTATATAAAGAGAATATCGGCAATATAATCCAAGACGGAAATACTTTAAAATGGATTGCCAATGACCTAAGTATAGGCACTTTGGAGTGGGTTTTTACGAAAAAAACTAATTTCTTGCAAGATGCTGTTTTATTCCTTTCGCCTGTTGGTTTTATGCTTATTACTTTCTTTGTAGGTTTATTACTTCATATTATATTCATAAAAAAACGAAATCATTCTAAGTTAAACTTATTAGATTTTCTTTTTGTTCCTATATTGAGTTATATTGTTTTTTTCCTTGCTTACCCTTTTATAGAATGGGTAATAGATAGCGAAGGCGGAAACCACGGATACTATTTCTTTTTCATTTTAACTATTGTCCTTGCTATTCCGTTTTATGGTTTGGTAATTACTCTTTGTTTGTATTTCTTTTATGGCAAGGTAAAAATTCATTTTTCTTTTGGCTTGGGTGTGCTTGCTTTGGCTTTGAGCTTCCTTTTATTATTGGATAGTATAGAAACGGTTATAGCGTGTAGCTTGCTGATGGTTGGGAGTACCTTGTTTTATTTATTAAGCAAAAAATCCCGAGTGAAGACCTTCTATCTCGGGAGTGTGTTTATCATTAGTTTGCTTATGTTATTGTGGGTGGTGTATAAAACAAAAGAGTTTTAACCGAAGTGGAGTATATTATTCTTTCCCTGAAAGATATTTTTTGGGAGTAGTAGCAAATTTCTTTTTAAAGGCAGCAATAAAATGGCTTGGGGTACTATACCCGAGCTTTATGCTTAGTTCATTTATGTTATATTCACCACTTTGTAGCCATTTTCTGGCAAGTTCCATTTTATAATCAAATAGAAAATTATAAACGGACTCCCCATAGATTTGTTTAAACCCTGATTTTAGTTTTTTCAGAGTAATTCCTACCTCATCTGCCAATTCTTGCAAAGAAGGCGGGTTGAGCATATTTTTGATAATCAATTCTTTGGCTTGGCGTATCTTTTTTACGTTTTCTTCATCGGAGAGGAAAGGACAGTTTTCGGTATTTACGTCATTGGTTTTGTTAAAAAATAAGCATAACAGCTCAAAAATTTTTGCTTTTTGGTATAACAAAAACATACTTGGATGGATATTATTGTATTGCATTTGGTGTAAAATAACAGCCATTTGAGGGGTAATTGTACCGTTAGAATAATATTTTTTGTCTTTATTTTCTACGTTCAAAAAATCAATACAATTGGATTCTTCGGAGAATAAAGAATGGAATTTTTGAATAGAAATAAAAAGAGAAACCACGCTTGATTTTGGGTGCAATTTCAAATGAACAGGCAGTATCTGTTGCGGATTGTATAATAAAAGTAATTGCATTTCGGGAAGTGGTAACGAATAATTTCCTTGGTGGAATAAGAAAAGAGCATTGCCTTTGGTGCAAAAATGAAACTGAATAAAATTCTGTTTTATTTCTGGTGTAATTTCTTCAAAATCAGTACTTTGATTATCTCCCAAAACCATAAAAATTCCTTCTTCTACATAAAATAAAGTAGAGGTACTTTCTGCGATATTTTTTAAATTTTGTATTGCCATTTTTTAATTTATTTTATTTAGACTATTTCCATATTTTATAGTTATCAACAATGTAAAACATTGAAAATCAATATTTATTATTTCAAAATGCAAATATAGCACTTTTAGAGTAAAAAAAAGTACTTTTAGCGTTATTTTTATCCACAATATCCTATTATTTTTGCAAAAGAAAGATGGAAATATAAAATGGACAACAAAAACACCTCAAAAGACACTCATTTTTATATCATTGGGATAAGTTATAAAAAAGCAGATGCAGATATTCGTGGGCGTTTTAGCTTAGATTTGGAGCGTCAGGAGCTTATTTTAGCGGAAGCAAAAGCCGAGCAAATGGAGGGCTTGATGCTTATTTCTACTTGTAATCGTACAGAGTTATATGGCTTTGCCCAACATCCTTTTCAATTAATTCAAAAACTTTGTTCGCATTCGCAAGCAAGTCTTGAAGATTTTGAAAAATTTGGTTATATTTACAAAAATAAAGATGCCATACAACATATTTTTAACGTTGGAACAGGGTTAGATAGCCAAATTTTGGGTGATTTTGAAATTATTAGTCAATTTAAAAAATCTTTTCTTCTTTCTAAAAAATACAACCTCATCAATGCTTTCTTAGAACGTTTGCAAAACTCTGTTATTCAAGCAAGTAAGCGAGTGAAAAACGAAACAGAACTTTCTTCTGGGGCTACTTCGGTTTCCTTTGCATCCGTACAATACATATTAAATAATGTTAAAAATATTTCTCAGAAAAATATTCTCCTTTTCGGAACAGGAAAGATAGGAAGAAATACTTGTGAAAATTTAATAAAACATACGGATAATAAACACATTACACTCATTAACCGAACCAAAGAAAAAGCACAGGAAATAGCAGGAAAATGTAATGTTTTAGTAAAAGATTTCTCTGATTTATCTTCCGAACTTACTCAAACAGAGGTACTTGTAGTAGCAACAGGAAGTAAAACACCTACCATAAATAAAGAAATGCTACCGAAAGATAAAGAAATGTTAATTTTAGATCTTTCTATTCCTAAAAATGTAGATGAAAATGTTAAAGAATTGAAAGGGGTAACACTCATTCATATGGATTATCTTTCTCAAATGACAGATAATACTTTGGAACGAAGAAAAAGTTTTATTCCTGATGCACAGCGTATTATAAAAGAAGTAAAAGCAGAATTTGAGGAATGGTTGCAAAATAGACGCTTCGCTCCTACCATTAGGGCATTAAAAACAGAACTTGAAAATTTAAAAAATGCAGAAATTGATTTTCAGAGAAAAAAAATAACCGATTTTAACGAAGAACAAGCAGAAATATTAAGTAACAGAATTATACAAAAAATAACCACACGTTTTATTAACCACTTGAAAGAAAGCAATTCTGCAGAAGAAAGTTTGCAATTTATGCAACAAATTTTCCAACTTGGCGAATATGCTTCTGCTGAGGAAATGAAAGTTTCTGCTTCTTGATATTTTGAAAAATTAACACAAAATCATATGAAAGATTATATTATTGTTGGTTTCGGATTTGCGGGAATAAGTTTTACTCATCTTTTAGAGAAAAATAACAAAAATTTTGTAGTTATTAACGACAACCCTAATCCTGTAACAACAACAGCTGCTGCTTTATTTAACCCTGTGATTCTCAAACGTTTTACTCCTGTTTGGAAAGCAGAAGAACAAATGGAACTTTTAAATATTTTCTATACAGAAATACAAGAAAAGTTAAATATTCCTATTCTTAAAAAATTGGCTGTTTTTAGAAAATTTACTTCCTTAGAAGAGCAAAACAACTGGTTTTCTGCCTCAGATAAGCCTTCATTAACTCCTTTCCTTTCTACTAAAATAGAAAAAGAAATAAACCCATACATAGAAACTCCTTTTGGGCTTGGAGAAGTAATGAAAACAGGGAGAGTAGATACCAAAGAGCTTGTTACTCATTATATCCAAAAACTAAAAAAAGAAGAAAAAATTATAGAGGAAAAATTGGATTATTCTGCTTTGGAAATAAATGAAAATTATGTTAAATATAAAGATATTTCTGCTAAAAAAATAGTTTTTTGTGAAGGATATAAAGTAGTAGATAATCCGTTTTTTAACTATTTGCCAATGCAGGGAAGTAAAGGCGAATTACTTACTTTTCGGGCTGAGTTAAATCTTGATAAAGTAGTGAAATCAGACGGATTTATTATCCCATTTGGGGAAAATATCTACAAAATAGGGGCAACGTATAATAATACAGATAAAACTTCTACAATTACCAAAGAAGCACGAGAAGAACTTACTAATAAGTTAAAAAAATTAACTTCTTGCCCATTTGAAATTATTCACCAAGAAGCAGGAATACGCCCTACTATTATAGACCGCCGTCCGCTTGTTGGGAAACATCCTGAAAAAGATAACATATTTATTCTTAATGGTTTAGGAACACGAGGTGCTATGCTTGCTCCTTATACTGCTACGGCTCTTTATGATTTTATTGAAAAAAATATCCCGATAGATAAAGAAATGAATATCAGCCGATTTGAGAAAAAATTTTATACTACTTAATTTATATTTCAATCTTTATACAACTCTATGTAAATTAATTTTGTTAATTTATTATAGAGTTTTTTTTAATTTATTTATAACACACTGGTAAAATTTCTTCTCGCACTAAACGATATTTTTTTATTTCTTCATCTGTTGCAACTTGCTCACAATGAACAGGTAACACCGTAAAACCTACTTCTTTTAGCTTTTCAAAATAATCTCTCCCATACACACGAAGATGATCATATTGCCCAAAAATACGAGTACGCTCCTTGGGGTCTGTAATGGTATCATCAGAAAATGTTTTTTCTAAATTCATATTCTGTGGCACTTGAAAAATTCCCCAACCCCCGTTTTTTAAAACACGATACAACTCTTGCATTGCTTTTTTATCATCAGCAATATGCTCCAAAACGTGGTTGCACAAAACTATGTCAAAAGACTGATTAGCAAAAGGTAAATCACAAATATCTGCAATAACATCAGCCAATGGCGAATATAAATCGGCTGTAATATAATCTAAATTTGGCTGATTTTTAAATCTTTTATAAAACGCCTGCTCGGGAGCAATGTGCAAAATTTTCCATTTTTTTTGAAAAAAATCGGTTTGTCTTTGCAAATATAACCATAATAAACGATGCCTTTCCAACGAAAGCGTAGAAGGAGAAAGCACATTTGGTCGAACTTTATCATAGCCATAAGGAAGAAACTTGCGAAATGACTTCCCGTCAATCGGGTCAGTATATGTTTTCCCTTGATACCAAAAAACCAATAACGGACGCACAGCATAACTCATTCTTATGAGCCAAGGACGCGGAATAGTATTTAAAATTTTCTTAAATAATTTCATTTTAGAATAAAAATTCATCTTCTTCCTTACTTTCTATACCCAACGCCTCGTAGATATACTTAAAAGTAGAAAGTAATTTGGGTTTGCCATCTACTAAGGCTACATCGTGTTCAAAATGAGCGGAAGGCTTGCCATCTGCGGTGAGGATTGTCCAGCCATCTCGGAGTTGTTTAATACGGTGCGTTCCCATATTTATCATTGGCTCAATAGCTACGGTCATTCCTTCTACAAATTTTTTACCTCGCCCGCGTTTTCCGTAATTTGGCATTTCGGGGTCTTCGTGCATTTTTGTTCCCAAGCCGTGTCCAACAAGCTCACGTACTACTCCATAACCATTTTTTTCACAATAATTTTGAATTGCAAAGCCCACATCTTCCACTCTATTGCCTAAACGAAATTCTTTTATACCAATATATAAAGATTCTTTTGTTATTTTTAACAATTGTTTTACTTCTGGTGCCACTTCACCAACCTCAAAAGTATAGGCGTGATCGCCATAAAATCCGTTCTTTTTTGCACCACAATCTACGGAAATAATATCCCCAGACTTTAACGGCGTGTTGTTTGGTATTCCGTGAACAACCTGAGCGTTGGGGCTAACACAAAGTGTATTTGGGAAATTATACAAGCCTAAAAAACCTGGTGTTGCACCTTGTTCTCGAATAAATTCTTCGGCTAATTTATCCAAATACAAAGTAGTTACTCCTTCTTTTATTTCTTTGGCAAGCATCCCAAGAGTACGCGAAACTACTAAGGCACTCTCACGCATTATTTCTATCTGTTCTCTATTTTTTATTTTTATCATTTTGAATAATAAATTTTTAACACTAAAAATTGTGCAAATATACGGATTTATTTTGGTCTTTTGGTATTATTTTTTCACTTCTTTATTTAAGAAATATTAACTTTTCATTATTTAAATCTTTTTATAGATAAAAAAAATAATATGATTCTTTCATATAGAAAAAAACTATATAAAATTATAATTCAATTTATTTTTTTGTAGTAATTTTGTAAAAATTTTCAAAGATATGAAATTTAATTGGGGAACAGCAATTGTTTTGGCTATGTTAGCTTTTGTGGGCTTTATTATGTATTTTTTTGTAATTACTTTGGTTGATAAAACATATGACCACGAGTTAGTTACGGAAAAATATTACGAGAAAGAGCTTGAATTTCAAGAAAATATAGAAAAAGAAAGAGCTACTATTGCCGATAGTATGCAGGTGGAAATAAAACATAGCAAAGGCACAGGAATTGATTTGATTTTTCCTGACAAAACGAAAGATAAAATGGTTGTTGGGCTGGTAAAACTCTATCGCCCATCACAAGAAAGTAAAGATTTTGTTGTGCCAATCACTGGGTTGAATGGACAATCTATTCATATTCCTGATGAGAAATTATTACAAGGTCGTTGGGATATTTCCGTAGAATATTCTGTAAATGACAAAGATTATTCTTCTAACTTTAAAATAAAATATCTTAAAATAGAAAATTAGTGTTTTATATCGCCTTTATGATGGGGCTTTTAGGGAGTTTTCACTGTGTGGGAATGTGTGGTCCTATTGCTTTAATGATTCCTGTTCGGCAGGATAATTTTCTTATAAAAATAAGCCAAATTATTATATATTTCTTAGGAAAAACACTGACTTACAGCCTTTTAGGAATACTTTTTGGACTTTTGGGTAGAGGGCTTTTCCTACGAGAATACCAACAAAATTTTTCTATCTTTATAGGGATTTGTATGGTGGTCATTGGTTTGTTTTCTATCTTTAATATTAAACCAAAAAGTATTGAAAATCCGATACTTATAGGATTAACTCACTTAAAATCAGCATTAGGAAAACAACTTCGGAAAAAAACGTTTTTTTCTGTTTTTTCTATTGGCTTTCTTAACGGATTTTTACCTTGTGGCTTGGTTTATATGGCTTTGTTCAGTGCTTTAACAACAGTAACGATAGAGCAAACAGCATTATTTATGTGTTTTTTTGGCTTAGGAACTATACCTTTAATGTTTCTTTTTGTTTTATTAGGAAATTTTTTAAGTTTAAAAATAAGAAATTATATACAAAAAGTAATTCCTTTTTTTATTATTCTAATAGGTATTTTATTTATTATCAGAGGATTAGGTCTTGGTATTCATTTTGTTTCGCCTGCCAATACCGATTTGATAATACAAAATAACCCTGAGTGTATAACTTAATTTAATATAAAAAATCCTCTCACTTTTGTAAGAGGATTTTTCTTTTTATTTTTCATCCATTGCAGACTGGATAGCCGTAATAAGTACCGTGTTATAAATATCTGGTATAGTGGCTCCTCTACTAAGGTCATTTACGGGCTTACGCAAACCTTGTAGCATAGGTCCTATGGCAAGTGCGCCTGTTTCGCGCTGAACAGCTTTATAGGTGTTATTTCCTGTGTTAAGGTCAGGGAAAATAAGTACATTTGCTTGTCCTGCCACTGGCGAATTAGGCATTTTTTGTTTTCCTACTTTGGCATCTACGGCGGCATCGTACTGAATTGGTCCTTCTACAAGAATGTCTGGACGCTGTGTTTTCACAATTTCAGTAGCTTCTCTCACTTTATCTACTTCTTCCCCGCTTCCTGATGTTCCTGATGAGTAAGATAAAAGAGCTACTTTGGGTTCTAAGCCAAATGCTTTTGCGGAATCAGCAGAGGTTATAGCAATTTCAGCAAGCTGTTCTGCGGTTGGTTTCGGTACAATAGCACAATCGCCATATACTAAAACTCTGTCTTGCAACAACATAAAGAATACAGAAGAAACCGTTTTTACTCCTGCTTTTGTTTTTACAAATTGTAAAGAAGGGCGAATAGTGTGTGCCGTAGTATTTACCGCTCCTGAAACCATTCCATCTGCATCCCCCATAAAAACCATCATTGTTCCGTAATAAGAATGGTCAAGCATCAAATCTCTGGCTTGTGCTTCTTCCAATCCTTTATCTTTACGAAGTTCATAAAGTTTTTGCCAATATTCTGTATATTTTGGGCTATCTTTTGGCTGTACAATACGAATTCTTTGTTCATTCCATTTCAAGCCAAGTTCATTAACACGAGTTAATATTTTTTGCTCTTCTCCAAGAATTGTTAAAATAGCTAACTCATCATCAGCAAGTTGCGCTGCAGCGGTGAGTATTCTGTCGTCTGTTCCTTCTGGTAAAACAATATGTTTTTGTAAAGATTTTGCCTTCTGAATCATATTGTACTGGAACATTCTTGGGGTAATAGTATCCGATATAAAAGAAGAAATTTGTGAATTAAGACGTTCTATATCTACACTTTTTTCAAAAATTTCAATTCCTAATTTTATTTTTTGCTCGCTTTCAGGATAAATTCTTGAATTGATTTTATTCAAGCCTCTAACTGTTTCGTAAGTTCCTTTGTCTGAGAGCATTATAGGCATTAAGTTAGGTGTTCCTTGCAAAAGTTTAAGCACCGAAGGTTGAAGCTCAAAACCTCCGTAAAGTAAAATTCCTGCCACACGAGGATATTCCGCCGAAGCGTGCGCCATTACAGTTCCTAAAATAACATCAGAACGGTCAGCCGAAATAAGTGCAATACAATCTTCTGTAATATGGTTCAAAAAATTGGAAACTTCCATTCCGCCTACAATCGTTTTTTTCGGAATTTGATGGATTTCTGTATTTTCAAATAAAAAATTTGCCTGAAAAGCATCGGCAATTTCTTTTATCGTTGGGCGAGTTAATAAAGGCTCTTCTGGTATAAAATAAAATTGAATATTTTTATATTTTGCCTCTAATTTTCTTTTAATTTCTTCAAATTTATTAACTGTTCTATTAACAAATACACTCAAAAGACGTACTTCTCGCTTTAAAACAGCATCTACCTCTATTTGAATGTGGTGAAAAAGCTCTTCTTCTGACGAAAAACCATCTTTTAGCACCAAAAGTGTAGGTATATTTAAGCTTTGAGCCAAAGAAGCATTAAAATAAATACCAAAAGTATTCATTTCCGAATCAAAATTACTTCCATCAACAAGGACAAAGTCAAATTTATCTTCAAGAGCTTTGTATTTTTTGATAATAACGTCATAAGCCTCGTTTATATTTCCTTCGTTTTGCATATGGCTTATTTCATTTTGCGTAAAAGCAAAAGCCTCTTCATAACTCATATTGAGTTTAAAATTGGAAATCATAGTACGGATAAAATCATCATTTGTATCCCCACTATTTAGAACAGGCTTAAAATAGCCAACATTGCTCGTATTGCGCATTATCATTTGCATTACGCCCAAACTGACGATTGACTTCCCGCTGTATGTATCGGAAGTAATCACATATACGGATTTGTTCATTTTTAATGGATTTAATTCGCTTGCAAAATTACAAAATCTAACTTAAAAACTAAGCGAAAAGCCATTTTTTTTCTAAAAATATTCTTTATTTTTACTACAAAATAAAAAAGTCATTCCCGAAAGAATGACTTAATGTAAATTCAAAACACTTTAAACAAAGTAATCCATTATTTATAAAGTAAATATTTTTTTATTTTGATTTTTATAACGTTCTACACAATCGTTATAAACTTTTATTGCTTCTTCATATTTACCCCAGCCTTTTACTTCTACTTTTTTATGCTCTAAATCTTTATATACTTTAAAGAAATGCTCTATTTCTTTGATTAAGTGAGGATTAACATCTTCTAAGGCAGTCAATTCCCGAGCAATAGGGTCAGAGACAGGCACGCAAATTACTTTCTCATCTCCTCCTTTTTCATCTGCCATATAAAAAATTCCGATAGGCTTCACTTCCATTACACAACCAGGAAAAGTTGGCTCTGTAACCAATACTAAAACGTCAAGCGGATCGCCATCTTCAGCTAATGTTTCAGGAATAAATCCGTAATCTGTTGGGTACATCATTGAGGAAAAAAGCATTCTGTCAAAACGCATTTTCTTCAATTCAAAATCATATTCATATTTATTTCTGCTTCCTTTCGGAATTTCTATTAATACATCAAAAGATAATTCTGTTTTATTCATTATATTATTTTTATAAATTTACCATTTTTATTGCTGCTACTGCCGCTTCTATCCCCTTATTTCCGTGCTTGCCTCCACTTCTATCCAACGATTGTTGCATTGTATTATCTGTCAATACGCAAAATATAACAGGAACAGATTGTGTAGCATTCAAATAAGCTATTCCTTGCGTAACTCCTTGACATACAAAGTCAAAATGTTTTGTTTCTCCTTGTATTACACAACCTATAACAATAATAGCATCTACTTGTTTTTTTGAAAGCATTTTTTTTGCTCCATTAACAAGTTCAAAGCTACCAGGAACACTCCACTGAAGTATATTTTCAGGCAATACACCACAATCTAACAAAGTTGCTTCTGCTCCTTTTCGCATTCCTTCAGTTATTTGCTCATTCCATTCGGAAGTAATTATCCCGAAACGCTTTTCAGATACATTTGGTAAAGTTTCCTTATTATATTGTGATAAATTTTTATTTTCTGTTGCCATTTATGAATTGATTAATGTTTTCACAAAGCTCAAATCAATATCAATGGTTCTTGCTTCCTCTGATTTTGGATAATTTTCTTTTATTTTCTCAAAATTTCTCAATGCTTCATTATAATCTTTAAGCTCTATCGCTGTTTGCCCTGCTTTTTTTAAATAAATTGGAGCTGTTAGCGTATTTTCACTTTTTTTAACAGCCTTTTGATAATAATCCAATGCATCTTTGTATTGTTTCAACTGAGAAAAAGCGTCTCCAATATTTCCAAGAGCCAAAGCACTCAATATTTCATCATCAGAGCTAAATTTATCCAAATAAATAATCGCTTCTTTATACTTATTAAGCTGTAAATATGCCATTCCAGCAGAATAATTAGCAATATTAGAGGCTTTTGTGCCATTATAATTTTTTATAATATCCAAAAATCCATAACGTCCATTTGCCCCATTAAGCGATAAAGTAAATAAAGAGTCTCTATCTTTATTGGTTTGTGCATTCAAGGCGTCATTAAACGTTTGCAACGGATAAGAAAGCTCATTAGAAGCTTCTTTTTCGTGTGGCTTGCTTACAAATTGTTGATAAAATAAATATCCAAGCCCAAGAACGACAACAGTGGCAATAACCCCAAGTATTGTACGTTGATTATTTTGTACCCACGCCTCGGCCCTGCCTGCTTTTTCATCTAAGGTCTGGAATACTTCTGCCGTTGTACTCTCGTGCGCAAGTTGTTCGCTAGTTTGCGTAATTTCATTCTCTACTTTTTCGTGTTTTTTCCTGTTCGGTCTGAAATTATTCTTTTTGTAAATCGACATAATTTATGGTTTAAAAAGATTTTGCAAAAATAAAATATTTATTTCTAATAAATGCTATTTTTTTCAATAATTTTTAATAATTTGCGAAACTTTTTATTACTTAATTTTTCCAATGTTTTTAAAACGTCTATCTATACTGAATTTCAAGAACATACAAGCTAAAGATTTTACTTTTACTCCCAAAATAAATTGCTTTGTTGGTAACAATGGCGCAGGGAAAACCAATTCTCTTGACGCTATTTATCACTTAGGTATGGGAAAAAGCTACTTCAACCCATCGGCGATACAAAATATTACCTTTGGCGAGGAGTTCTATTTACTCGATGGCACTTTTGCACGTGCAGAAAGAGAAGAAACTATCGTTTGTAGCGTAAAAAAAGGGCAAAAAAAGATCCTCAAAAGGAATGGCAAGGCTTACGAACGCATTGCAGACCATATCGGGAGTTTCCCTGTGGTTATTGTATCGCCAGCGGATAGAGATTTAATTACCGAAGGAAGTGAAGAGAGACGAAAATTCTTAGACGGCGTTATCTCTCAAATGAAAAACACCTATTTGCAAACCCTCATCAACTACAATAAAGTTTTAGCACAGCGAAATAGCCTCCTAAAATACTTTGCAGAAAATAAAACATATGACGATACTACTCTATCCATATACGATGAGCAACTTGCCCTCTACGGAACAACTATTTATGAAGAACGAAATTCATTTATCCAGAATTTTATCCCTTTATTTCAATCTCAATATGAAACCATATCCCAAGGGAAGGAAAATGTAATTCTTAGGTATGAAAGTTCTCTTTCTAAAAACCAATTTTTGTCTATCCTAAAAGAAAACAGGCAAAAAGATCTCTACGCACAATATACCACACAAGGAATACATAAAGATGATCTTATTTTTGAAATACAACAAAACCCAATAAAGAAATTTGGAAGCCAAGGACAACAAAAATCTTTTTTAATTGCCCTAAAATTTGCTCAATATCATATCATTAAGAATCAAACGAGCCTTACTCCTATTCTTTTATTAGATGATATTTTTGATAAATTGGATTCTGGGAGAGTTTCTCAAATCATTTCATTAGTATCGGGCGAAAATTTTGGCCAAGTTTTCCTGAGTGATACTGATTCGGACAGAACGGAAAGAATTGTTAAAGAAATATTTGACGAATATACTATTATACATTTCTAATTTATATATATCGCTATTCCTTTCTTTATTAAATTTTTATATAATAAAAATCCTTCAACTAAGTAATATTAGTTAAAGGATTTTTTTAATCTCTATTTTTCTTAAAAAACTACTCTATTTTATATTTTTTATAAGATATAATATTATATATCTTTATTATAGTACTATTTTTTAAATTTTCTACTTTACTTCTCACTATATTACTAAAAATATTTGATAAATTATATTTTAATATTAGTAATATAGAAACTATTCCTATTATAACAGACTTCAATAATATATTTATAATAGCTATAAACGGAAATGAAACATAATAAAAACTAAAAAATAATCCCATTATAAATAATACATTTCTTAAAAATTCTTTTGAGAATGGAATTAGTTGAGATTCTTTATAAACATAATATATTTTTATTATATTATATAGCATAAAAGAAATAAAAGAGCTTATCACTGCTCCATTTATTCCCCATTTTGGTATAAAAATCATATTCAAGCCTATTATGCTAAGTAATAAAAATATTCCTGAATATAAAATATATTTATAAGAATTAGAATTAAATAAAATAGCATTGCCCGTAGTATTCATTGTATCCAATAATTTTATTAAACACATAAAAAACAATACCAAATTACCATTTTCATAACTTTTTGAGCTTAATAAAGCATATATTTGGTCTTTATTAGATAATATTAATACAAAAATAATTCCACTTATTAAGAAAATAGTTTCTGTACTATCTTTATATATACTTTTTAGTTCTTTTTTATTTCCACTATTAATATTTTTTGCTACAATAGGGCTTATTATTTGGTAAATAGACCTTTGTGGTACTACGATAAAAGTAGCTATAAATACAGATACAGTATATACTGCTATTTCATTGAGTGATACATATTGATTTAACATAAATTTATCTATGTCAATAAATAAAGAAGAAATAGACCCCGATAATATAATAAATATACTATATTTTAATATAGAATTTCTATTTTGTAATCTTCGGAAAGATAATTTGGGTAATTCTATTTTAAAAGATATATATAACATTATTATTGTTCTTATAAAATAGCAAAATAGTAAGCCTATTATAAAAAAATCAAAATTATACCACTGAAAATATATCCCGAAAAGAAGAATAAAAACAAAAATTCTTGGAAATACTTCTCGTAAGAAAACCCCTTCTGTTGTTCTTAAATGTACTTTTGCCCACGCACAAAATACTTCAAAATAAGCAATAATTATAGATAAAATAAGAATATAATAAATATAATCACCTACTTCTGGGTTCTTTTTCGAGATAAAATAAAATATTTCCTTATAAAAAATATTCGTTATAATAGTACTTAGTAGTATCATTACTATTGGTAGGAACAACATTAAGGTAATAAAATTTTGTTTTTCCTTATCGTTGTTATACGAAGAATAGTATTTAATAAAAGTTTGATGCACTCCGAACGCCATTAATGGCATCAGAATATTACTTGTTGATAAAATATAACTTATTAACCCATATTCTTTTTCTGATAAAAAATATGTATATAAAAATATAGTATTTATAGCTCCAATAATAAATCCTATATAGGTAAAAATAATATTTTTTGAAGATTGTTTATATACTATACCCATTATTATATTCTTTTATTTCTATATTTATTTTATATATCTATTTTTTTAAGATTGTTTAATTAAAAATACACTATAATATACCTCTATTTTATATTTTTTAATTTTAAAAAACAGAAAAACTTTACCAAATAATATAATTTAGTAAAGTAAATCTTTTTATTAGATATATGATAAATAATTATTATGTATTTATTTGCATATTATTTTCTTTCTTCTTAGAAAAGCCATCTCTCCTTGCTAAAATATCTGCATAATAACTTCTTATATTATTGATAATTGACAAAATAGATACATAATATTCTGATTCTTTTACATTTGCTAATGCTAATATATAATCAACTAAAACTTTATATTGAGAAGTCATTTTTCTGCGTAAATCTAATACATTTACACTCATTTTTTTAGAAGAATTATAGGAACGATGTGAAAATAATTCATTAAACTCTGTATTAGACTGCTCCAAAGTTTCCAAAAATTCTTTTAACTTCAATGTATTTATATATTTTGAAGATTCTTCTTCTTTAAATTTATTAATTAAAGAATTTATCAATATCGTTTGTTCTTCGTAGTTATTACTTTCTACCTTTTTATATTGAATAATAACATTATTTAGCACTGAATATGCTTTTTTATAACTTTCATTACGTGAATTTTTATACGCACTTAGCGCATCACGAAATGCACGCATATCATCTCCTCTATGCTTATCCATTATAGCTAATTGTTTTGATTCTTCCTTAGCTCGTACTTGGTTTAAGGTTCTATTAAATGCAGGTAGGTCGTTATTTAACGCTTCAAACTTATTTTTAAAATCTAAATCCTCTTCAAGGCTTATATTAGACTTATCAAAATCTTCAAAGAAACGTATAAGAAACTGCGCAAACTCCGCATTATGTAATCTACTTACTTCTAACTTATTTAATTTGTACTTTTTCATTAGCTTTGTATTTTTAATTATGTTGCAAAGGTATATTTATTTTTTTAATAAACCAATATATTTTCTATTTATTTTCATAAAAACACAATATTTAACTTTTTATTATATTTATATCTGTTTAAAATATAAAATATCATAAAATAAAATTATTCTATTATAAAATAACTTATAAAAATACTATATTAGTTTCTTTTTTATCTTTTATAAATTTAATTTTATATTTCATAGTACTATTTTTATAATATCATACTATTTTATTTACAAAATAGTTTTATTTTTTATTGAATAGATATTAAAAAATACTATCTTAGTACTATTTTTATTATTTTTGATTTATAAAACACATAACTTATAAGTATTTTTATAAAATAAAAAACTATTTGTAATAAAATAGTACTATTTTAATAATAAAAAAATAATAGTATAAAGAAAAATATATCCTTTATACTATTATTAAATAAAAATGTGTATTTTAAATTATATGTAATATATTTTTAAAAACAAAATAGATTATTTTTTTACTATTTTTTATAATTTTATTTTTTTACTACGAATTTAAACATTCTATGGCAAGCAGTACAATTACCCAATTGCTCTGAAAGTTGCATTTTTAAGGTATCTTTATTAAAATTTTCCTTTGCAGATAACGCCATTTTATCAAATAGAGCGTGTGTAGCCCCTCCGAGTTGTTTAAACTCTTGTGGTAAGTTCTTAGATGTTCCTTTTGGTACTCGTTTGCTTACTTCTTTACCTGAGTTTGTCCCTGCTTCTATAATTAATTGAGGATTATTTTCATTTATCCCCTGATTAATTTTCTGTATAGATTCTAAAAAAGTTCTCATCTCTGATAAGACAGCATTTCTACCTTCTTCACTTATATAGGCTTCTTTGCGGTTATCTTTTGGTGTATTTTCTATTGTATTTTCTTTAAAAAATTTATTATAGATAAAAAATAGATTTAAACCTAAGGAAAGTATTAATAATATCGTAATTATTCGTTTCATTTTAGTTAGTTTTATTATTTATGTTGATTATTTTTATTATATCTTGTTGTAAAATAATAAAAAGTAAGAGATTTTTATAAATAAAATTTCTATATTTAGTAATAAAAATAAGATATTCTATTTAAAAAATCTCTTACATTGCATTACAGATTCCTTTTTTTTATTTATAAAAGGTATATATATACCTATTTTATAAATATTGGTATTTGGTTACCAAGTAAAAGTAAGTCCGCCAATGATGTTTGTTCCTAAGCCTGGTATAAAGGTAGTAAAGTTTTCTGGTGTGGTTGGTAACCTTACTCCTGTTGCAGGATTTGTAAATTGCGGAGCTGTTGCTATATCTCTTACTAAGTAGCTTGATGCATATACTTTATTAGTTAGGTTATTTCCTTGTACAAAAAATGTCCATTTATTCTTTTTGAAGCCAATTTTAGCTCCAAGTAAGGAATAAGGGTCTTGATACAATGTGTTTTGGTGGTCTGTTGGTGTTTTTTCAGGAATAGATTCCAGATTTACTTCCAAGAATAAGCCCGATGGATGTTTATAATCCAAAGCAGCAAATATATAATGGGTAGGCACGCCTCCAAGTTTCTTATTTTTGTATATATTTCCATCCGTAAAATAGAAATTACTATAATTGTAATTCACAAATAGGGTAAAACTATCTTCTTTTTTAGAAAAAATATTCTTCAAGAAGGTAGATTGTAGCCCAGCTTCCACACCTTGGTGTATTGTTTTGGAAGGTGAATTTATAGTTTTCCCTACGATAGCCAATTCATCGGTCAATGCAAGTATTTCTTTATCTACCCAAGAGTTATATAGGCTAATATTCCAAACAAAAGCCTTTCCTAAGTTCCCTTTTGTACCTATTTCAATAGTATAAGCCTTTTGTGCATCTAATTCAGAAAATTCTATTCTGTTAGCACTCGAATTGATAGTACCACCACTTAAATTTATAAGTTCAAGGAAGGTTGGTGGCTCATAACTTCCGCTAAAATTAGCAAAAAATTGCGTTATTTCATTACTTTTTAATATAAAACCAATTTTAGGATTTATCCCGAAGTAGTTTTTATCTGCATTTATATAATTTGTTGCTACGGTAGAGCGTCTGGTTTGGTTAGGTTGAGGTAAAGGAATGGCAACTACGGGTCTGGTAGCATCTGTATATTTATCTTCTACCTTTCTGGTATCCCAATTGGCTTGCAAGGCTAAATTCATACTAAAATTATTAGTAAAAGAATAAGTATCATTTACAAAAATAGATAAATGATTAGCCGTTAAGTATTCTTTGGAAAATAAATTATCTCTATTACCTCTATTATTAATAAAATAAGATTGGTTTGTTCTTCCTTGACTAATATGAACACCTGCTGTAAGATTATTTTTTATGGTATTGTACTCATAATTTAGGCGAAGTCCATAGTCATTATTAATATTTTGACGTATGTTAGATCCCATTGGAAATGTAAATACATCATCGGCATACTGATAGTAAAGCGTAGTAGTTAAAAGATTATTTTTATTAATCTGATAAGCGTTTTTATTACCAAAACGAGCTATTTTACTTTCTCGGTTAGGCTTATCACGAAGTACATTAGGACCAAAAGCAAATGGAGTAGTGAGTTTTGGAGCTTGATTAATTTGTTTTCTATCCTCTTCATACTGATAACGAGTAAGGGGACCTGGAATATCAAAACGAAGGTCTGTAAAAGATGCGTATATTCTACTCTCAAACTTATCCGAGAATTTTCTTCCTGCATTTAACAAAGCGTTGAACCTTTTTGAGGAATTATATTCTCTATATCCGTCGCTGTGGTTGTAAGAAGTGGAAACAAAAATATCATTCTTACCAAAAGAGAAGCCCGAAGATATACTACTGTTAAAATAATTAAAACTTCCTGCCTCCATTTTCACACTTAAAGGAGAGGCATTGTATCCGTTTTTCGTTACAAAGTTCATTGCGCCTCCAAGAGTAGCTCCGCCGTACTCCATAGCGTTAGAACCACGATAAACTTCTACTAAATTGGACGCTTGTGGCTCCAATACACCTATAATATATGAACCATCGGAGAAATTAATAGGAATACCATCTTGAAATAGGGCAACTCCGCGCGATTGAGGGTTACTTTGTATTCCAGAACCACGAATGTTTAGCCTTGGTTGGTCATTTCCTCCAAAAAACTCCTGAATAATAACGCCAGGTTCTCTCTGTAAGGCATCTTTTAGGGTTTGAGAGCGTTGCGAAGATAAGTTTTTAAGGTCAGCAAGATTAGTTCCGCCCGCTATTTTGTCCAATTTCATTTTAGAAATATGAACAGAGTTGGCAACCAAGCTCGGATTATCAGAAACTACTACTTCTTCTAGCTCAATTGCATTTTTAGAGATAACAACTTCCACGTAAGTAACTCTGTTTTCATTATTTTGAAGCGTAACAGGAATTATTTTTTTCTGAAATCCTTCTTTTTCCACTTCAATAACAGGATTTTCTTCTGTAAAAATCAAAGAATAACTTCCGTCGTTATCTGTAAGCGTTTTAATTTTGGAGTTACTTTGTAATTGTACGCTGGCATTTGCCACCGGGAATTTGTTTTCATCAAGGATTTTTCCTTTAATCCTATTATTCTGTGCAAAAGCGATTATGGCAAGCATAAAAAACACAGCCGATAGATAATACTTTTTACGAAACATATGTTAATTATTTTAAATTAGACTGATGCAAAATTAGCAAATATTTTCTATTTTAAATAATGCACAAGATGATATTTAGTAAAAATTTAACATTAAGTAAGTATTAACATTCTTTTTTTTGGAATAAAATATATTTACAAAAAATTAGTTTATTTTAGAGAATTTTAGTTTTAAAAAACGCTAATGAAATTAGAAGCGTGAATTTTTTTTTGTTTTTTTAACGATTTTTTTCAAAAAATATTTCTTTGAATTAAAAAAAATATATACTTTTGCAGTGAAATATAATGATATTCTAATTGTAATGAAAATTTTTCTAAAATCGGTAACTATCCTTGATTGTGATAGCCAATTTCATAAAAATCAGCAAGATATACGAATTGAAAATGGCATCATAAAAGAAATAGGCTCTAATCTTAACTATACTTCGGAAGAGAAAGTTATAGAAAACTGTTTTGTTTCACAAGGTTGGGCGGATAGTAGCGTGTGTTTTGGAGAACCAGGCTATGAAGAACGAGAAACATTGGATAACGGAATGCGAGTGGCTGCCAAGAGTGGTTTTACTCAAATAATGCTTAATCCTAATGTGTTACCCATTACAGACACCAAAAGCCAAGTAGCTTATTTAAAGCAAGTTACACAAAATTCTGTAAATGAATTATTCCCGATAGGAGCTTTGAGCGTAAATAGCCAAGGGGAATATCTTGCAGAGTTATATGATATGGCGCAAGGTGGAGCCGTAGCTTTTGGAGATTATAAAAAATCATTATATAATGCTAATTTATTAAAAATAGCATTACAATATACGCAACCCTTCCAAGGTATTGTCATTTCATTTGCTAATGAGAAAACCATAGCAGGGAAAGGAGTTGTAAATGAGCATATTACCTCTACAAAATTAGGATTAAAAGGCATTCCTACACTTGCAGAAGAGGTAGTTATAGCACGAGATTTGGCTATTTTGGAATACTCAGGCGGAAAGTTACACATTCCTACGGTATCTTCTGCTAAATCTCTGGAAATCATAAAAGAAGCTAAACGCAAAGGGCTTGATGTAACTTGTAGTGTGGCGATATATAATTTACACTTACCTGATGATATTTTAGTAGATTTTAACACTAATTATAAAGTCCTTCCTCCACTTAGAGATAAAATACAAATTGAGGCACTTTGCAAAGGCTTAGAAGAAGGAGTTATTGATTTTGTAACTTCTGACCATTGCCCATTAGATATAGAATGCAAAGCCAAAGAATTTGACCTCGCTGATTTTGGAACTATTGGCTTAGAAACCGCTTTTGGTATTCTTATTCAGCACGTTAGCGTTGAAAAAGCTGTACAATTACTTACAGGAGCAAAAAAACGTTTTTCGTTACCTTCTGCGCCTATTGAAGTAGGAAATGAAGCTAATTTGACTCTATTCCGTACCGAAGGAGAATATGTTTTATCCGAAAAAGACATCACTTCAACCTCTAAAAATTGTGCATTTTTAGGAGAAAAAATAAAAGGAAGCATTATTGGCATTATCACTCAAAAAGGATTTTTATTTAATTAATATTTATTAGCCAAAAAAATCAGCAAAATCTTTATTTTAACTTCTAAAATTAAGAATGAAGGGATTTTCCTTAGAACACTTATTAAGACCTGCTATCATAGAGCAGGAAAATGGCAAATCACCCGCCGTTTTTATGCTACACGGTTACGGAAGCAACAAAGACGATTTGTTCTCTTTCGCAAGCGAACTGCCTGAAAAATACGCAGTTATTTCAGTACAAGCTCCTTATGCCTTATCGGATACGGAATATGCTTGGTACTCTATGGAACTTGATGCTACGCGTTGGAGTGATATCGTACAAGCTTATACGACTCAGCGTAAATTATTGATTTTCATAGAACAATCTTGCCAAAAATATAGTTTAGATGAGCAACAAATTACACTTTTGGGCTTTAATCAGGGTTGTATTTTAAGCCTTTCTATGGCGCTTTCTTTCCCAAAAAAAATACAAAAAGTAGTAGGAATCAGTGGTTTTATGGATACCAAAATCTTAGCAGATAATTATCTGAAAAATGATTTTTCTGGGCTAAGCGTTTTCTTAGCTCACGGAATTTCTGACCAAATTATTCCTGTACAATGGGCAGAAGAAGCCGTTACTTTTCTTAAAGAATTAAATATTGATTGCACTTACGAAGAATTTTCAACAGGGCACAACATTACGCCTGAAATTTTCTATTCTTTCAAAGAGTGGCTAAGCAAACATTAACCTAAAAGAAAAATAGAAAGCATAATTTTCTATAATTATTCACTTTAAAAAGACAAAAGGAAACTTGTAATACAGGTTTCCTTTTTTGTGTAAAAAATATTTCTGTTTAAACTTTATTTTCTATCTTATTTTAGTATCTTTGCAAGATATTTTTTTAATGAAAATGACAAATATTCAGTTTATAAATCAGCAAACAGGAATAGCTGAAAAATCTATTGAAAACACTCTTTTATTACTTTCCGAAGGTTGTACCATACCTTTTATTGCACGCTATCGCAAAGACAGAACCCAAAACTTGGACGAAGTAGCCATAGAGAAAATAGCAAAGGCACAAAACGAATACGACAATCTTTGTAAGCGCAAAGAAACTATCTTAAACTCCATTGAAGAACAAGGAAAACTCACCGATGAACTAAAAAAACGCATTGAAAATAGTTTTGAACTCAATGAGTTGGAAGACTTATACTTACCTTACAAAAAACGCAGAAAAACCAGAGGCGATGTTGCCAAAGAAAACGGATTGGAGCCCCTTGCTAAACAAATTATGAGCCAACGTGTAGCCAATCTCAGCACTCTTGCCGACAAATACATTTCTGACAAAGTAGTCAATGAAACCGAAGCCCTACAAGGTGCCTCGGATATTATCGCCGAATGGATTAATGAAAATATGTACATCCGTCGTACTTTACGAAAGATTTTTCAGCGTAAAGCAAACCTCTCTTCCGAAGTAGTTAAAGCCAAAAGTGAAGACGAAGAAGCCAAAAAGTACGAACAATATTTTGATTGGGAAGAACCGCTTAGCAAAGCTCCTTCTCATCGTGTTTTAGCTATTTTAAGAGCAGAAAAAGAAGGTTTTATTAAAATGAAAATCCAAGTAGAACCCGAAGAAACTTTACCTTTTATAGAAGATACTATTATCAAAGGAAGCGGAGAAGTTGCAGAGTTTCTCCAAAAAACCGTCAAAGATAGCTATAAACGTTTGTTAGAGCCCTCCATTGCTAACGAAACACTCCAAGAAGCAAAAGATAAAGCCGATGCCAAAGCTATTGCCGTTTTTGCTGAAAATTTATCCCAACTTTTATTAGCCTCTCCTCTCGGTGAGAAACGTATCCTTGCCATAGACCCTGGCTATCGTACGGGCTGTAAAGTCGTTTGCCTCAGCGAACAAGGCGATTTGTTATACAACGAAACCATCTTCCCCCACGCTCCTCAACACGAAGAAACTATCGCTATTAAGAAAATCCGTACAATGGTATCGCAATACAATATTGAAGCTATTGCTATCGGGAACGGAACCGCTTCCAGAGAAACGGAAAATTTCATCAAAAAAATCACTTTTGACCGGCCCGTACAAGTTTTCGTAGTGAGCGAAGCAGGCGCATCGGTGTATTCTGCCTCTAAAATAGCAAGAGACGAATTTCCTAACTATGACGTAACCGTGCGCGGGGCTGTCTCTATCGGGAGAAGGCTTGCCGACCCTCTGGCAGAGCTGGTAAAAATTGAACCCAAGTCTATCGGAGTGGGGCAATATCAACACGATGTAAATCCTACACTGCTCAAAGAAGAATTGGACGCTACCGTTATCCGTTCCGTAAATAAAGTAGGCGTAAATCTTAACACCGCAAGCAAATCTTTGCTTACCTACGTTTCAGGAATTGGAGAAAAAATGGCGGAAAACATTGTCCATTATCGGGCAGAGAATGGCGCATTTGCAAAACGGGAAGACCTTAAAAAAGTGCCTCGTTTAGGAGAAAAAGTCTATCAGCAAGCAGTGGCTTTCTTGCGTGTCCATAACGAAGATAATCCGTTAGATAATTCCGCTGTGCATCCCGAAGCATATCCCATCATTAAACGAATGGCAAAAGACCTCAACATAAAAGAAAAAGAGCTTATCGGGAATAAAAAAGCCATTGCCTCTATTCCGATAGAAAATTACATTACCGAAAACGCAGGAGTTTTATACCTAAAAGATATGCTCAAAGAATTGGAAAAACCAGGATTAGACCCCAGACAAGCTGCCAAAGTATTTGAGTTTGACCCCAATGTAAAAACTTTTGAAGATGTAAAAACGGGAATGATTCTCAACGGAATTGTTAATAACATCACCGCTTTTGGCTGTTTTGTTGATATAGGCGTAAAGGAAAGCGGATTGGTTCATATTTCACAACTAAAAGAAGGATATGTTTCCGATGTAAATGAAGTAGTGAAACTTCACCAGCAAGTGCAAGTAAAAGTCTTGGAAGTAGATGAAACTCGTAAGCGTATTTCTCTTAGCTTAATAATCTGATTTTCTATTATTTAGAATATAATTTCTTTATCATTTTTTATTATTCCAACAAAAAAAATACAATGAAAAATATTGCTGTTATAATGGGCGGGTACTCCGAAGAAGCCGGAGTTTCTCTAAAAAGTGGTGCCGTTGTTCTTAATCACTTAGACAAAACCAAATACAACGGCTACGGCATACAAATCCATAAAGACCGATGGGAATATATTAACGAAAAAGGCGAGGCTTTCCCTGTGGATAAAAATGATTTTTCTATCCAAGTCAATGGAAAAAAAATCATCTTTGATGCCGTGTTTAACGCTATTCACGGAACGCCTGGCGAAGACGGATACCTACAAGCCTATTTTCAACTCTTGCAAATCCCTCTAACGGGTTGTAGTATGTATGCTTCCGCTTTGACGTTCAACAAAAGAGATATGCTTTCCGTACTAAAACCCTACGATATCCCTTGCGCTCCTTCGTATTACTTAAACAAAGGCGATGTATTCCATACTTCGGATATTATAGAAAAAGTAGGTATTCCGTGTTTCGTAAAGGCAAATCGTTCAGGCAGTAGCATAGGCGTTTTTAAAGTAAAAGAAGAAAAAGAACTCACAGAGGCAATAGAAAAAGCCTTTGAAGTGGATAACGAAATCCTTATTGAAGGATTTTTAGACGGAACAGAAGTTTCGGTTGGCGTAATCACTTACCAAGGCGAAACTATCGTTTTACCAATCACCGAAATTATTTCTGAGAGAGAATTTTTTGATTATGAAGCAAAATATTTAGGAAAATCTAAAGAAATAACTCCCGCACGCATTTCCGAAGAGTTAGCCGAAACTATCCGAACTCTCGCCTTGCGTATCTATAATATATTACAGATGAAAGGATTTAGCAGAAGCGAATTTATTATTGTAGATGGTATTCCCCATCTTTTGGAAATGAATACTACACCAGGATTATCCGAAGCAAGTATTTTGCCACAACAAGCCAAAGCAGCGGGAATATCTCTTACTGAACTTTTTAGTAATGCTATTGAAGAATCTTTTTTGTAGATTATAAAAAATACTTTTACCATAATAAAAAACAATCCTCCTTTGAAAATATTCTTAGGAGGATTTTTTATGCATAAATATATTTTATTGTTTTCTATATTTATTTTAGAATAGTTTATATATACTTTCTTTTAGAATAGATAATCTTTTTAATAGTTTATCTACACTTTTTAATAGTTTATATTTCCCAAGTAATAGTTTATCTCTACTTTTATTTAGAAAACATTTCCTACCAAATAGTTTTCCTTTCCTTTTATATAGAATAGAAAAATAATCTATTTACTATCTTTCCTTTTAAAAAGTATAGAAATATTTTCTATTTTATATCTTTACAAAACAAAAGGGAAAGCATTCTTTTATATAGAACCCCTCCCCTACTACGTAGTTTATATGTTTTTTATTTATTATAAAATAGTTTTTTTAATAATATATTTTATCTATATTAAAATCAATAATAAAATATAGATAGAAAATGCTATACAAAAGAATGTATTTCCTTCTTTTGTGTTTAATAATCTATCCGAATATAAAAAAATAGCAGAAGTTAGCATTATTCCAATATAATAAACTGAATTCATATAAACTTCTAAAATATCCAAAAATAATTGAAAATTGCTTCGCTGTTCTTCTTTATTGGAAACCCCTACCATAGATATTTTATTAGAAAGATTAGTTTTGTTTAAGTATTCGTTATTTAATTCATAATAAGAAATTTCATCGGTTGTATTTACTTTCGGAAGGCTTCTAAGAGATAATAACCCTACCACAATACGAATATCGCCATCATCAGCGCAAGGAATTTGTTTGGATGATTCTTTAAAATAAATATTTACACTTTCTCGTATCCATTTATTGCGGTAACAACTTTTTACTTGCATTGTTTTTTTCTCTATATCCTTTATTTTAGAGAAAGTTATCAATGTATTAGAAAAAATAAGCAATAGAGGCGCAAAGCAAAGCAATATTAAAATATAAATAACTATTTTTTTCATTGTTTTTGTCGTTTTCTGTTTTTATTATTTTTTTTAGTAAAAAAACTCTCCCAACACTAATATTAGGAGAGTAATGTTTTTTTATAATATGTTAATAGATTACTTTTTATTTAGCAATATTAACGGCTCTTGTTTCACGAATAACGGTAACTTTCACTTGCCCTGGGTAGGTCATATCTGTTTGTATTTTTTGAGAAAGATTGAATGATAATTCTGCTGCTTTATCATCGGTAACTTTTTCACTTTCTACGATAACGCGCAATTCTCTACCCGCTTGGATTGCATAGGCTTTTTTCACGCCTTGGAAAGAAAATGCAGTATCTTCCAATTCTTTAAGTCGTTGAATATAAGAATCTAACACTTGCCTACGAGCTCCTGGTCTTGCTCCTGAAATAGCATCGCACACTTGCACGATAGGAGCTATAAGAGAAGTCATTTCTATTTCATCGTGGTGCGCTCCAATAGCATTGCATACTTCGGGTTTTTCTCCATATTTTTGCGCCCATTCCATACCCAAAAGAGCGTGTGGCATTTCGGTATCTACCTCTGGTACTTTCCCTATATCGTGGAGCAATCCTGCACGTTTTGCCAATTTAACATTTAAGCCCAATTCCGCTGCCATAAGCCCACAAAGGCGAGCTACTTCGCGCGAGTGTTGCAATAGATTTTGTCCGTAAGAAGAACGATATTTCATTCGTCCAACAGCTTTAATTAGCTCTGGGTGCAACCCGTGGATACCTAAATCAATAATGGTTCTTTTTCCTATTTCAGCTATTTCTTCTTCTACTTGTTTGGTTGTTTTTTCTACCACTTCTTCTATACGTGCTGGGTGAATACGTCCGTCAGTAACCAATTTATGAAGGGAAAGGCGAGCTATTTCTCGGCGAACAGAATCAAAGCAAGAAAGAATAATAGCCTCTGGGGTATCATCTACGATAATTTCCACACCTGTTGCGGCTTCCAAAGCACGAATATTACGCCCTTCGCGACCAATAATTCGTCCTTTCACATCATCTGATTCTAAGTTGAATACAGAAACACAATTATCAATTGCCTCTTCTGTACCAATTCGTTGTATCGTATTGATAATGATTTTCTTAGCTTCTTGCCGTGCAGTTAGCTTAGCTTCTTCAATAGTAGTTTGTATGTAAGCCATTGCATCGGTTTTGGCTTCATTTTTTAAAGAATCTACTAATTGTGCTTTGGCTTCTTCGGCAGTAAGGCCTGAAATTACTTCCAATTGTTTCACTTGGCTTTTGTGCAATTTTTCAATTTCTTCTTGCTTTTTGTCAAGCATAGCCATTCGGTGATCGCACTCTTCTTTTTTAAGATTTAGCTCTTCTGTAAGTCGTTTATTTTGAGCTAATTCGTTAGAAACTTGCGATTCTTTATCTCTAATTCGTTTTTCAGTTTCTGTAATTTTCTTTTCTTTTCCTAAAATTACTTTTTCGTGCTCTGCTTTTAGTTCTAAAAATTTCTCTTTGGCTTGGTATATTTTTTCTTTTTTAATATTTTCAGCCTCAATATTTGCTTGTTTTAAGATATTTTTAGATTCGTTTTGAGCATCTAAAACTACTTTGGAAGCGTATTTTTCTTGTATTTTTTTCAGTACCAACCAAGCGATAGCTCCGCCAATACTTACTCCAATAATCGCTCCTAATATCAAACTTATTGTATCCATAAAAATCTATAATATATAATTTTGAAAAAAATGCCTGCATAAGATAAAGTTTGAATAAACTCCAAAAAACACGCTTAGAGCTACCAAACCCTTCAAGTATCCGTAACAAAGACGGCACGCTTTGGTGGTTTTACTCGACTCTCCTGATTAAATTTTTGTTGAGTTTACCAAAATTGTTCTATGCAGGCAGTAATTTATTTACTTTGTAATAATTCGTCTAATAAATGATTTATTTTTTCTAACTTCGTTTCCGTTGTTTCTATCTTTGTATTCTCTTGCAAAACATCGTTAGATGCTATGGTTGCAAAAGAAATGGCACACATAGCCAAGGCATCTTGTCTATCTTTTATTGCATAATTTTCCTCAAAAAAACGAATTTTTTCGTTTATTTTTTCAGCTGCTACTCGGTATGCTTCTTCCTTTTTGGGGTCTATACTCAAAGGATACATACGGTCTGCTATTTTTAAGGTAATTCGCAACTTTTCGTCCATTTATTTATTTTTTTTAAGAAAATTGAGCTATACAAGCATCAATTTCTCTTATTAGTGCATTTATTTTCAGTTTTACTTCTGTTTTATGCTCCTCACTGCCCAAAATTGTGCTAACAACCTTTAAAGCATCATATTTTTCTTGATTTTTTTGTACTTTTTCTTCTAAAACACATTTTTCGTTCTTCATTTGTACAATTTCAGCCTTTAAAGTGTTATTTTCTCGCTCCAAATCCATTATTTTAGCATTTAATAATGGTAATTTAAGCTCTAACTCGGCTACTAACGAATAGATTTTGTCCATAACCGTTTCACAATTAAACGGCACAAAATTAATATATATACTTCATATATACAACTTTTTTAATAATTTATTTTAATTTCAAATTACAACTTTCTGATTATTAATTTTATACAATAAAAAAACGTTTGAAATATTTATTTTTTTAAATATTTATAGTTAATTTTAAATTAAAATTTTATCTTTGCAAAAAAATAACATATGAAACGTATATTTCTATCTTTTGGAGTTTTTAGCCTTTTTTGCTTATTTTCGTGCAATATTTCTATAAATACAGACGAAAAAGAAAAAAAAGAAGAAGTTTTTTTAGAAAAAAATGATATTCCTGTTGAAAAACTACAAGATTCTCTACAAAAAATGTCTATTTTGTTAGATGATTATCGGTATTTTGACATAAAATCTAATGAAGAAGCTCAATTTTTCTTTGAACAGAATACAATTTCTGACCCAGAACAGTTTGTTATAGACCAATTATTGGCTACTAATGTAACAAAAGACGAAAATCACCCGCTTATTGATTATCGCCCACGCCGTAATGCCAAATTTCAAATTAATAAAATAAAATTGCTCAATCATCGTTGGGTAATTTGTGATTTTTCTGATGGTTTGGACTGGGGCGAACTTCTTTTAAGATACGATTTGAATGACGACAACTCATTGTCTTTCAAAGTGTTTGACCAAACTTTATATGTAAGCGAACAAAAACCATAAAATATGATAAAAAATCTATTAACCATTACCACTCTTATGACTCTAAACGCTACGGCACAAGAGCTTTTAACGCCTGAAAAACTTTGGGAAATAAAGCGAGTTTCTCCTCTTGGCACGTCTAAAAACGGAGAAATAGTTTTTTATAGTGTAACTACGCCAAATGTTAAAGAAAATTCTTTTGATAAGAAATTTTTTAAAATTTCTGTTATTGACAGAAAATCTCACGAAATTTCATTGTCTGAAATAGAAGAAAATACCACAAAACAAGACTCTTCTGGGAATTTTATTCTATTAGAAAAATCTGTAAAATTAGTAAATACTGAAGCAAAAGATTTTTATCCTGATTTAGACAAATCTTCTGGAAGCATCTACAAATCAATGGATTACAGACATTGGGATAAATGGAAGCAAGGAGAATTTTCTCATATTTTTATTCAAGACAAAAATACAAAGGAAGAAATTGATATTTTGGAAGGATTGCCCTATCATTGCCCACAAGAGCCTTTTGGAGGAACGGAAGATTATATTTGGAGTAATGACGGAAAAAAAGTGTTGTACGTAACCAAAGCAAAAGTTGGAAATAATTATGTAAATAGCACAAATACTGATATTTACGAATATGATTTAGCAACTAAACAAACTAAAAACTTAACCGAAGGAATGATGGGGTATGACACCAATCCTCAATTTAGTCCAAAAGGAGTTTTGGCTTGGTTAAGTATGGAAAAAGATGGACACGAAGCAGGCAAAAATGATTTATATCTACTTAAAGACGGGAACAGAGTAAATATTACTAAAAATTGGGATAATACCATACAAAGTTTTCGGTGGAATAGCAACGGAAAATCTATTTTTTGTATCGTTCCAACAGATGGCACTATTCAGCTTTTTGAAATTTTCCCTTTTGATAAAACATTAAAAATCAATCAATTAACAGATGGTTTTTTTGATATAAATAGTATTGAAGGACAATATGAAAATACGCTTATTGTTACTCGTACGGATATGAATCACGCTAAGGAAATATTTACTATTAACCTGAAAAACAAAAAGTTAGAACCATTAACCGAAGTTAATAAAGATTTTTATAAAAATATTGCTCTTTGCAAAACAGAAAAACGATATATTGACACTACGGACGGAAAAAAAATGCTTACTTGGGTCATATATCCTCCTTTCTTTGATGCTAATAAAAAATATCCTGCGTTGTTATATTGTCAAGGAGGCCCACAATCACCTCTAACTCAATCATATAGCTTCCGTTGGAATTTTCAGCTAATGGCTTCCGAAGGATATATTATTATAGCTCCGAACCGCCGAGGAATGCCAGGACACGGACAAGAATGGAACGACCAAATCAGTAAAGACTGGGGCGGACAAGTGATGAAAGATTATCTTGCCGCTTCTGATGCATTAAGCAAAGAACCTTTCGTTGATAAAGACCGAATGGGAGCTATTGGAGCAAGTTATGGCGGATATTCGGTGTTCTATTTGGCCGGTATTCACCAAAAACGCTTTAAGTCGTTCATATCTCATTGTGGCGTGTTTAACCTACAAAGTATGTATGGCACAACGGAAGAAAAATTCTTTAATAACCACGAAATAGGCGGAAATTATTGGGACACCAAAAATGCAGCTGCTCAAAATTCGTACAAAAATTTTAATCCTATTAATCTTGTTAATAATTGGGATACTCCTATATTAATTATCCAAGGAGGAAAGGACTATCGTGTGCCAGAAGAACAAGCATTTCAAGCATTTACAGCTGCACAAAGCAAAGGTATAAAAAGTGAATTTTTATATTTCCCTGATGAAAACCATTGGGTTTTACAACCTCAAAATGGTATTTTTTGGCAACGAACTTTTTATAAATGGCTAAAAGAAACTCTATAAATTATGAAGAAAAGAATAAATGATGTTTCTTCTCTCAAACATATTTTAGGAGAAGTTGTTACGGATAATAATTTAACTTACGGATTGGAAAAAGTACAAATAAAAGATGTTTGGAAAAAAATAGCAAACGAGGGAATTATTCGTTATACGGACGATATCCGATTGCAAGGTTCTACACTATTTATCAAATTAAGTTCTGCCCCGCTTAAAGAAAATTTGAGCTTAGAAAAAAGCCGATTGATAGAAATGATAAATGAAGAATTTGGGAAAGAAGTAGTTAAGGAAATTATATTTTAATAAAAAGAGAGAGAAATCTTAAGATTTCTCTCTCTTTTTTCATTTTTCATTATGCTTTTTCTCTACTTTTCATTATATTTTCATAAGCCAACTGCACTTTCTTGAATTTCTCTTCGGCTCCTTTACGGATAGCCTCGTCTTCGGTAACTACGCGGTCTGGGTGATATTTTTTAGCCATATCACGGTAAGCTTTTTTCACTTCGGCATCGGTAGCGGTTGGTAAAATACCCAATATTTTATAATCATCATCTGCGGTTTTGTAGAACATCGCCTTAATACTCTCAAAATCAGACGGAAAGATAGAAAATTGGTAAGCAATTCTTTGTATTCGTTGTAGCTCGGCTTCTCTTACACTTCCGTCAATATCAGCCACTTGAAAGAGAAAGTGAATAATTTCTAATCGGGTTTCATACTGCGTTCTTACTCGGACATAAAGAGAAACTCGCTCTAAAGAAATATTTTCTCTATTTATTTCGCTGAAAGTCCGAAAGATACGATTTGCTTTTTCTTTTCCATATAAAGAAACAAACTTATGCCTTACATAGTCCAATTCTTGTCGCGAACCTGCTCCGTCTGCTCGAATAACTAAGGCACAAAGTGAAAGTAAATTCAGCTCAAAATCAGCAGGAGAATAAACTTTTGTAGGCTTCGTTACTTTATTTGGATATCTTTTATCAAAATAAAGTGTTTTAAAAAGTAAAGCTGTAAAAATACCTCCAATACCACCAAAAACACTTCGAGTAAGCAAAAAACCTAACAAAAAACCAACAATTACAAATATTACGTCCATTCTTTTTAATTATAACTTTCTAAAAAAAATACCTTCCAAGAAAGAAACGCAAAGATAAAAAATAATTTTAAATCTATAAAACTATTTTTCAATTAAATTTTTTCTATCTTTGCACTAATTTTTCTAATAGCTTTTATTCTAAAAATTAAACTATTTTATTGAATAACAACTATTTACAAACAATTAAAATAATGACAAAAATTCGTATTACAAAAAAATTTGACTTTGAAGCAGGACACGCTCTGTTTGGGTATGACGGAAAATGCAAAAATATACACGGACATAGTTACAAACTATTCGTTACGGTAATAGGTGAGCCTATTGAGGATAATTCTCATATAAAAAACGGAATGGTAATAGATTTTGGTGATTTGAAATCGATTGTAAATCAAGAAATTATAAAACCTTTTGACCATTCTGTTATTTTCAACAGATTATCTCCTCACAAAAGTATAGGTGAAAAACTACAAGCCGAAGGACATAATGTAATAATGGTGGATTATCAGCCTACAAGCGAAAATTTAATTATTGATTTTGCTAAAAAAATACAAGCACAATTACCAAAATCGGTGTCTTTATTTTCGTTACGACTACAAGAAACGGAGAGTTCATTTGCGGAATGGTTCGCTTCTGATAATTTATAAATTTAACTTAAAAATATGCTTTTAGCTGTTAATATTGGTAATTCAAATATTCGCTTTGCAATAATGAATGGAGTGAATATAAAATACTCTTGGACAATATCTACCAAACCTTATAAAACCGCCGGAGAATTTCAGTTAATTTTTCAAAATTATACACATCAATTTGAAGAATTAAACAACGAAATCACCGATATTGTAATAGGCTCTGTTGTACCTCATCAAACTTTGATTATCTCCAAAGTTTTAGAAAAAACCCTTGATATTAAGCCTCTTATAGTTAATAGAAACTCTATAAGTGAAGTAAAACACAGCTCGAACCAAATGGGAACTGACCTCTATGCCAACGCTGTTGCTGCGCATTATTTATATCCTAATAAGAAAAAAATTATTATTGATTTTGGCACAGCCTTAACCCTTACAGGCATTGAAGAAACAGGGCAAATGATAGGCGTTATTATAGCTCCTGGGGTGATTACTTCTTTAAATGCTTTGGTAAGCGATACTGCGCAACTTCCTGAAATTGAGCTTAAAAAACCAAAATCAACCTTAGGAATGGATACCGAAACTTGTATGCAAAGCGGAATAATGTACGGATACACAGCAATGGTAGAAGGGCTTATAGAACGAATAAAAACAGACTATGAGTCTGATTTTTACGTAATTTCAACAGGTGGCGTTGGTACTATTTTTTCAGGATTAACTCAAAAAATCAATCGTAATGATAAATATCACACCATAAAAGGATTGAGTATTTTGTATCATCTTCATCATAAAAAAGATTTTAATTTTAGATAATTTTTGTTAATTCCATTCTATGAACAAAAAAGAAAGCGTACAATTTATAATAGACACTCTACAAGAATTGTACCCCAACCCACCAGCCGCATTGGATTATAAAGACCCTTATACGCTACTTATTGCAGTTTTGTTATCCGCTCAGTGTACCGATGCCCGAGTGAATAAAATCACTCCTTTATTGTTTGAAAAGGCTGATAATCCGTACGATATGATAAAAATGAGCCGAGAAGAAATACAAAATATTATCCGTCCGTGTGGGCTTTCACCTATGAAATCCAAAGGAATTTATGAACTCTCTCATATTCTTATTGACCAACACAACGGAGAAGTTCCTGCAAGTTTTGAGGCGTTGGAAGCTCTCCCAGCAGTGGGGCACAAAACAGCAAGTGTGGTAATGAGTTTGGCGTTCAAAGAACCTGCTTTCCCTGTGGATACTCATATTCATAGAATGATGTATCGTTGGAAATTGTCTTCGGGGAAAAGCGTACAACAAACCGAAAAAGATGCCAAACGATTATTCCCAAAAGAAAAATGGAATGATTTGCATTTGCAAATTATTTATTATGCCCGAGAATATTCGCCTGCACGCGGTTGGGATATTCGGAAAGATATTATCACTCAGGCAATTGGCAGAAAAGAATTTACTAATTTATAATAACAACAAAAAAAGCTACCCAAAATGGATAGCTTTTCTTTTTACGTAAATTATATTAAAATTTATAGGTAAGTCCTGCACCAAATGCTTCACGAATTTGGAAAGCTCCCACTGCATCATCATCATAAATAGCTTGGAAAGTTATATTTGCAGAAAGATAATCATTTACTTTCATTGCCAAATTCATTGTATAATCTATATCTACATTGGCTGGCTTGTCCAAATAATTGCTATACAATGACAAAATATTTTCCATAGAAACATTTTCTACAAGATTAAATTTTGCATATGCATTAACAGAAGCACCAAACTCAAAACGGAATGTTTTACCTTGCTCAACCCCAAAGTGTGCGCCACTTTGTGTAAATCTGTTTTTAGTGAAAATCATACGAGAAGTTGCAGGAGCGATATTCACTTTTAAGTTATCGCTTTTTTTCCAAAGCATACCAGGTCCAAAAGAGAAATAACCAGGAGCCATAAAGTCTGTTTTTTCCGTACGCGTTGTTCCATCTGAGCTATATTCGTATCCTTTGGCAATTTGTGTTTGGAAATTGGCAAAGAAAGAGTAATACCAAGTTTCGGTAGCTTGACGACCTAAAAGCGATGTAAGAGCCAAACGGTCATTCGTTTTTTTAGTAAAATCATCTCCATCTACTTTGGTAAGCCCGTAATCCAAAATAAGTTTATTATCCCAAGCCCAAGCATCTTTTTTGTAGTTAGCATCATAACTCAAAGCTAAATTACCGCCATAGTTATTCGTACCACCACCTGTCCATTCTTTATTGAAAGCACTTTGGTTGAAGAGTAAAGATACGTTTCCGCCTCTTGTCCAGTTGCTTGTTGGCGCATCATTTGCTGTTTGTTCTTGCGAAAATGCACTAAAACCAGCTAATAAGCTGATAGAAAAAATCAGTTTTTTCATCGTTTTATTAAGAAATTAAATTAGTTACTTTATTTTTGCCTTTTCTTTTGGCGCGCCAAAGATATGTATATTTTTTAAAAACCAAAATTTTTTAAGGAAAAAATTAACTATTTGCCATTTATTTTAATAAAAAATTAGATTTTCTATCATTTTATTTTTTCACAAAGAATAGTTTTCTATAACATACTACTAAAACAGAAATATATAAGCTACACATAAAAATATCACTATTTAAAATTGATATAAATAATATGATTTTACAGAAAAAATACGTTTAATTTTGTATTTCAAAAAGAGTTTAAAAATATTTTTTTCTACTTATTAGCAATTTTATAGTTTTTTATATAAATTCACAAAGTAAGATTTAAAAATGTTTAATTTTAATATTTTAACTTAAAAATATGTAAAAATTAAGGGGGGGGTAAAATTTAACATTAAAAATTTATTAATAACTATTGTAATTTTAATATTTTTTTTGTAATTTTGTTTCGTTGAAAATATTAATTTATTATGCAATTTCAAGATAATTCAGATTTTAATGTTAGCGTACTTTCTCCATCAGAAAAAACAAAAATAGAGCATAAAGTGCAAGTTTTTAGCGGGAAATATCCTACCCCTATAAATGAAGAAAAATTATGGAATAAAACAGAAATTATTATTAGCACTACGGATAAATACGGCACTATTACTTTTGCAAATGACACCTTCTCAAAGGTTTGTGAATATTCCAAAGAAGAATTACTTGGACAACCGCATAGCATTATCCGACATCCTGATATGCCTAAAATAATATTTAAAACCTTGTGGGATGCTATTTTAAAGGGAAATAATTTTCACGGAATTGTGAAAAATTTAACTAAAACTGGGAAATATTATTGGGTGATTACTAATTTTTGTATCTCTCGTGGGTATGAAAATGAAATAACTTCCTTTATGGCAATGCGCAAGGCTGTCCCCAGCATAGTTATAGAAAAATATATAGCTCCTTTATATAAAAAACTATTAGAAATTGAACGTATTGGCGGAATAGAGGCAAGCGAACAATTTATGAAACATTTTACCCAAAAGACAGGAAAATCTTATACAGAATTTATTTATGAAGCCTATCGTGAATGTGGGCAAAATACGGATTTCCTCTCCGAATCGGTTACTTTTGGTAAAA
Source organism: Capnocytophaga sp. (assembly GCA_030530525.1). GTDB lineage: Bacteria > Bacteroidota > Bacteroidia > Flavobacteriales > Flavobacteriaceae > Capnocytophaga. The sequence continues at coordinate 69,176 of JAUMUT010000005.1, forward strand.
ATCCTTTTAGTAAATAAGTTACTCCATTTAAATTTGAAAAAATAGGTTGCCAAGACCTATTTTTTTTGTTTAGAAACTTCACTTAAAACAATTGCGCCTGCCATAGCTACGTTTAGGCTTTCGGTTTGTTTATTTTTTCCAAAACGTGGAATGGTAATGGCTTTGTTTGCCAAAGAGGCTATTTCTTGGCTTATGCCATTGGCTTCATTTCCTAAAATAAGGACTGCATTTTCTTCAAAAGATGTGGTGTAGAGATTTTCTCCTTCCAAATCCATTATATAAACAGGTAAATGACAAGTAGTTAAAAAACTTGCCAAATCCAAATAATGCACTTCCACTCGTGCCAATGACCCCATTGAGGCTTGTACAACTTTTGGGTTATAACAATCTACCGTTTGCTCGTTGCACAAAAGTGTTTCTATACCAAACCAATCGCAAAGACGAATGATAGTGCCCAGATTGCCAGGATCTTGCACATTATCCAAAGCTAAAATAATCCCTTCTTGCAGAATACCTTTGTATTTTCGTTGATGGAAAATAGCCACGCCTTCATCAGGATTTTTTAAAGAACTAATTTTATGAAGCTCTTCTTTGGAAACCAAATTAACCTGTGATTTTTCTATTATTTCAGAGAAAAAATTAGTAGCAAAAATAACTTCTGGCTTATACCCTGCTTGGGTAAATTCTATTATACTTTTTTTCCCTTCTACAACAAAAAGCCCCAACTCGTTACGATATTTTTTGAGTTGGAGTTTCTGTAAAAGTTTCTGTTGATTTTTACTTATCATAAATTCTTTATAATCATAAGGCAAATATACAATTATTTTGTAAAAAATACTATCTTTGCAAAAAATATTCACTTCAATGAAATATTACCTTATCGCAGGGGAAGCATCGGGCGACTTGCACGGCGCAAACCTAATGAAAGCATTACAGAAGATAGACCCGCAAGCTCAGTTCCGTTTTTGGGGCGGAGAACGTATGGAAGCCATCGGGGGGACACTCATAAAACACTACCGAGACTTGGCTTTTATGGGCTTTTGGGAAGTGGCAATGAACCTGACAACTATTCTTAAAAATATAGATTTTTGTAAAAAAGATATTTCGCAATACAAGCCCGATGCGCTTATTTTTATTGATTATCCTGGCTTTAATATGCGAATTGCCAAATGGGCGAAAACACAGCATATTCCTACACATTATTACATTTCTCCACAAATATGGGCTTGGAAAGAAAATCGTATAAAAGCCATAAAAAGAGATGTGGATAATATGTATGTAATCCTTCCGTTTGAAAAGGATTTCTATGAAAAAAAACATCAATTTCCTGTGCATTTTGTAGGGCATCCGCTTTTAGATGCTATTGCTTCACGACAGGAAATAAGCGAGGAAGATTTTAAACAAGAAAACGGCTTGGACAAACGGCCTATTATTGCGCTCTTGCCTGGTAGCCGTAAGCAAGAAATTGCAAAAATGTTATCGGTAATGCTCTCTATTGTAGATAGTTATCACGAATATCAGTTTGTAATAGCGGGCGCACCTTCTCAGGAATATGAGTTTTATAAGCCATTTATTAAGGAAGAAAATGTACATTTTGTCAGCGGGAAAACGTATGACCTTCTTTCGCACTCACACGCAGCATTAGTAACCAGCGGCACAGCCACGTTAGAAACTGCCTTATTCAACGTTCCCGAAGTGGTTTGCTATCGCGGAAATTGGCTTTCTTACCAAATAGCAAAACGGGTTATCAATCTTAAATATATTTCCTTAGTAAATCTTATTATGGACGCTCCTGTGGTAACCGAACTTATACAAAACGAACTGAATACCAAAAACTTAAAAACAGAATTAGATAAAATTCTTTCTTCTTCTCATAGAGAAAAACTTCTTTTGGATTATAAAGAATTAAAAGAAAAATTAGGAAATATTGGGGCAAGTGATAGAACCGCAACAACTATTTATCAATCTTTATTATAAGTTAAAAATCCTTAATAATTACGTAATTATTAAGGATTTTTAATTATTTTATAAATTCTGAAATTCGTTCAATCACTTTACTATCGGCTAATATTCGCCTATGCCCTAACCCTTTGGTTATCAATAACTCAGCAGATGGATATGCTTTTTGGATACTATAAGCACATTTTACAGATACGTCAATATCATCTTCATCGTGAATGATAAGTGTAGGAAGATTTGTTTTCTGTATTGCATTGGAAACGGAATATTCGTGTATGGATTCTTTCAATATTTCATTCAAAGAATCGTGAATATAATTCCAAACGGCTTTATTCATATTCATTTTCTCACAAAAATCATCAATAATATCGGTTACCAAATCGCCTCCACTGATACAAACTAATTTTTCTGCTTCCAACCCTAACCGAACGGCATTCACCGAAGACATTGCCCCCAAAGAATGCCCTATAATAGCATGAAAGTTTTTATATTTTTTACCAATTTCCAAAATAGAAAGCACAAATTCTTTCATATACGTTTTTTTACTCTCCGATTTTCCGTGAGCAGGCGCATCAAAGCTGATAATTTTATATCCTTGTGCAATAAAATGGTCAGCCATCGTGAAGAGTTGTGTCCCTCGCCCACTCCACCCGTGAACAAGCAAAAGGAGTTTTTCTCCACTTCCGTATTCATAAACATTTATTTTTTTTCCGATAGAAGGAATTTCTAAAAAATATTGCGTACTTTGCTCATTCATAGCGTATTCTCGTTTTGGCATCGGGAATTTTATAGGAGTAAAAAACAGCCAAAGAGCATATTTGGACGCCCATTTATTAGAAATACTTTGAAGAATTTTTCCTATTACTTTGTATGTTTTAGGAATTTCTATGGTAGATTTTTGCTTATTTGTTTGCATTTTTATTTTTTTCTGATGCAAAAGTAAATAATTTTACTGATTTTTAATGTATTTTTATGATTATTTAATTTTTCTCTTCATAAAAAAGTGATTTTTTTATTTTCATTTACTATTTTTATTAATAAAAAAATAGTAATTAACTGATAATAAACACATTATATAATATTAATTTTTTTATACTTTTTTTATATAGTGTTATTGTTAATTTTTTTTATTTTTGCCTCTTAAATACATTTATAATGTTAAAACAACAATTACAGCTCAAATTATCTCAAAAATTATCTCCTCAACAAATTCAATTAATGAAATTGGTACAACTCTCTACCTTGGAGTTGGAACAGCGCGTTAAGCAAGAATTGGAAGAAAACCCAGCCTTAGAAAGCTCTTCCGATGAAGATAATTATGACAAAGATGAGTTTGAAGACGAGTTCAACAACTCCGAAGAAGACTATGATGACCACGAAATTATTGAGGCAGACGCTATCAATGTAGATGAATATTTGAGCGATGACGAAATACCTGAATATCGCCTACAAGCCAACAACTATAACGAAGATGAGGAATATGATATGCCTTACAAAGAGGAAATATCTTTCCACCAATACCTTATAGATCAACTAAATACATTCCGACTTACGGAACACCAAAGAGATATTGCAGAATTTTTAGTAGGAAGTATCAATGATAATGGATATATCCGTAGAGAAATGTCTGACATTGCGGACGACCTGGCTTTTACACAAAATATTCATACCGATACCAAAGAAGTAGAAAAAATTCTTAAAGAAGTAATCTTTGAGTTAGAACCTGCCGGAATAGGTGCGCGCAATCTTCAAGAAAGCCTTATCGTACAGCTGGAACGGAAGCCACAAACGCACGCTGTTAGTATCGCCATTGATATTCTTAAAGATAGTTTTGATTTGTTTAGTAAAAAACATTTTGACAAACTTCTTCAAAAACATTTAATCACTGCCGATGAACTTCGTGAGGCTATCCACGAAATAGAAAAACTCAACCCAAAGCCAGGAAGCTCCTATTCCGAAGGGCATAAGTTTATCGAACAAATTGTCCCCGACTTTACAATTCGGATAATTGACGGCGAATTAGAATTATCTTTAAATGGACGAAATGCTCCCGAACTTCACGTTTCCAAAGAATATACTTCAATGCTGGAAACCTATAAAGACTCTAAGGACAAAGACAAACAAGGGCAAAAAGAAGCTATTTTATTCATCAAACAAAAGTTAGATGCTGCAAAATGGTTTATTGATGCCATCAAACAAAGGCAAAATACACTTTACGTAACAATGCACGCCATTATGCAACGCCAAAAAGAATATTTCTTAACAGGCGATGAAATGAAGCTAAAACCTCTCATCCTCAAAGATATAGCAGAAATGGTAGATATGGATATTTCCACTATTTCGCGAGTGGCAAATAGCAAATACGTAAGTACGCCATATGGCACTAAACCTGTAAAAGATTTCTTTTCAGAATCAATGAAAAACGAAGAAGGAGAAGATATTTCTACCAAAGAAATAAAACAAATTCTTCAATCTGTAATTAATAATGAAGACAAAAACAAGCCTTTCCCCGATGATGAATTGGCACAAATTCTTAAAGAAAAAGGCTACCCCATCGCAAGGCGAACCATTGCCAAATACAGAGAACAATTAGAAATTCCTGTGGCTCGCTTACGGAAAGAACTTCAATAAAAACAAAACCACAGATTTGTGATTAAATCTGTGGTTTTTATGTTTAATTTAGCTTATTTTTCGCCTATTATTGCATTTTTTCATTAATAAAATCTTGTGTTATTTCATCCATAGAATGGATAATCACATCTGCCTTTGCCAAATCTTGATTTCCTGAGTTAATACTCTGAAAACCAATGCAATTCATTCCTGCACTTTTAGCTGCTTGTACGCCATTTTTGCTATCTTCTATTACCCAAAAATTTTCAGAACTAATTTTGTACCATTGTGCTACTTTAAGAAAAATTTCAGGAAAAGGTTTGCTATATTTAACATCATCTCCACTAGAAATTACGTCAAAATATTCATATATTCCTATTTTTTTAGTAAAAAATTCTATCCATTTTCTGGCAGAAGAAGAGGCTATACTTAAAGAAAATCCATTTTCTTTTAATAATTTTATCACATTTTTTACTCCTTCTACTTCCAAAACTTCTGCTTGCGGGAGTCTTTCTTGTATGTAATTTCTGTAAAAATTAGCCAATTCTTCTGCCGTTTTTTCGCTCCCTGAGTCTGCTTTTACTTTTTCCCACATTGGTTTTTCAGACATTCCTGTTAGATTTTCTATATACTCCTCAGACAACTGAATATCAGACAATTGGAATACTTCAAATAGAAATTTCCTGTACATTGGTTCGCTATCAATTAGCACTCCATCCATATCAAAAATACAATATTTTGCCTTCATAATTGGTAAAAATAATTTATGCAAAAATAACAAATAAAAAGTATCTATTTATTTTTGTATTTTATTTAAGAAAATTTTAAATTATAGGTTAAAAACTTGCCAAAAATATCTTTTTTTTATATTTTTGCAATCCAAAAATAAATTTATAAAATAACAAAAACTATAATTTAGTTAATTTACAGATAATTTTTATTATTTTATAAAAACAAAATCTAATAATTTGTTAAAACAAAACTATCCAAAACGATATGTCGCCAATTTATAACCAATTACTTCTTCCTTATATCATAGCAATGATACTTGCCATAACAATGGGAGGAAGTGGTACAGCTCCCGCATTTTCAGCAAGTTACGGAGCGAATGTTATCCGTAAGAGTTTAATTCCTGGTATTTTCGGGATAGCGGTTTTTTTAGGAGCATTTATAGCAGGAAAAAATACAGCCACTACTATGGGAAGTGGTATTTTAGTTGCTAACTATATGACTTTCACGGTGGTATCTATTTCTTTATTTTCGGTGGCTTTAACGCTTTTGGTGGCAAATATATCAGGGATTCCTCAATCTACGAGTCAAGCAGCCGTATTATCTATTGCGGCAAGTGCATTGTATTTCAATAAGTTAGATACAAACAAGTTATTTTTAGAAATCATTCCTGCGTGGTTCATTTTGCCTATTATTTCTTATTTTTTGAGTTATCTCTGTGGAAAATATATTTACAAACCAATGCGAAAACGAGGACTAACAATGCTACGCGCTCAAAATGAGAACCTTAAACCTATTTGGAACTCTATTTTGATATTAATGTCCATTTATGTATCTTTCGCCATTGGTTCTAACAATGTGGCAAACGCTGCGGGACCAATTGCTTCAATGACTATCAATGAGTTAGGCTTGCAAAATGAGAATGATTTTATGGTAATTCTCATTTTATCTTCACTGATTGTAGCTCCTTGCTTCGGGATAGGAAGTTCTCTTTTTGGATATAAAATAGTAAAGAATACAGGAAAAGAAATAATCCTTTTCGGGAAGTTTGAAGCTGTTATAATTGCCTTTATATCAGGTAGTTTGCTCTTGTTGGCATCACTCACAAAAGGTATTCCGTCTTCATTGGTACAAGTAAATGTAGCTGCTATTTTAGGAATAGGAGTAGCGAAAATGGGACCTAAAAATATTTTCAGAAAAACGCAAGTAAAACGATTTTTTACAATGTGGATGATAGCTCCTTTAATTTCTTTTTGCTTATCTCTTTTTCTCACCTATTTAGCTGATATTCTGGGTTTTATCCCTAATCATTTTTAGGAAATGTTTAAAATAGCGTATTATACTAATTATTCCCACCCTGTGCCAGAAAATCATAGATTTCCAATGGCAAAATATGAACTATTGTATGAACAACTTTTATTGGAAAATATAGCCGAAAAAAAAGATTTTTTTACCCCTTCTAAGGCTCAAATTGCAGATATTTGCTTGGCTCATAAAAAAGAATATGTAGAATCTTTTATTAATTTATCTCTCAGTAAAAGTGAAGCTCGGAAAATAGGTTTTACACAAGATAAAATGCTTATTGACAGAGAATTAACTCTTGTTCAAGGAACTATACAAGGAGCTATATTGGCTTGGAACGGACAGAAGATAGCCTTTAACATAGCGGGCGGAACGCACCACGCTTATTCTGACAGAGGAGAGGCTTTTTGTATGCTCAATGACCAAGCGGTGGCTACAATGTTTTTACTTAAAAATACTTTTGTTAAAAAAATACTAATAATTGATTTAGATGTTCATCAAGGAAATGGAACAGCAGAGATTTTTGGTAACAACCCGAAAGTTTTTACATTCTCTATGCACGGAAAAAATAATTATCCGTTTGAGAAAGAAAAATCAGATTTAGATATTCCACTTGATGATAAAACATCAGATAATCAATACCTTAGCATTTTAAAAAATATTCTTCCTAAACTTATAGAAACGGAAAAACCTGATTTTATTTTTTACCAATCAGGAGTAGATGTTTTAGCTTCGGATAAGTTAGGACGATTGTCGCTTTCGGTGGAAGGTTGTGCCGATCGTGATAAAATAGTATTTGAACTTTGTGAAAAATACCAAATACCTGTACAATGCGCTATGGGAGGAGGCTATTCACCTGATTTGGTTACGATTATCAAGGCACACACCAACACTTTCCGAGTAGCAAAAGATATTTTTGATTAAAAATCTTTATTTTTAAAGTATTTAAAACAAATAATATACTTTATATCCTAAAAAACAGGCTAAAAAACCTAAAAAAGTAGTTCCAAATCCATAAAAAATTGCTTTCATAGGCTCATTATTCTGAAAAAATTGTAAAATTTCTAATGAAAAGGAAGAAAAAGTAGTAAAACCGCCTAATATTCCTGTCATTAAAAAAATAGAAGTGGTATTGTCTATTATTTTTTCTTTTAAAAGAGAAAAACAAAGCCCAATAATAAAACAACCTACAATATTTACTAAAAAAACACTTAACGGAAAACCGAAAAACTTTTCATTTTTAAGTAAATAAGAGATAAAAAAACGTAAAATTCCTCCGAAACCACTCCCTAAACCAATTAAAAAAACATTTTTTGCCATAGAATAGACGTTTTTTATATATTATTCTTCCAATTTCATTGATAATTCAAACCAACGTTCTGTTTTTTCTTCTAAATCTGTTAAAATTTCATTTAATTCTATGGATTTTTGTTGAATTTCTTCAGAATTTGCTATTCCTTCGGAGAAAAATGCTTCTATTTCTCGTTTTTTATCTTCTAATTTTGCAATATCTTTCTCTAATTTAGCATATTCTTTTTGTTCGTTATAAGAAAGTCCTTTTGCTGTCTGTCGCCAAGTATTTTTAGGAGTTTCTTTCTCTTGCGTATTATTTTCTTTCGTTTCTTTGGGCGAACTTTGCTCATATACGAAAAAATCTGAATAATTACCTGGAAAATCTTCCACCTCACCATTTCCACGAAAAACAAAAAGATGTTCCACTATTTTGTCCATAAAATATCGGTCGTGCGAAACGATAAGCAAACAGCCTGGATAATCCATTAGGAAAGATTCTAAAACGTTTAGCGTTACAATATCCAAATCGTTGGTAGGCTCATCTAAGATTAGAAAATTAGGATTTTGAATAAGTATCGTGCAGAGGTACAGGCGTTTAAGTTCGCCACCGCTTAACTTTTCAACAAAATCATATTGTTTTTTTCTATCAAATAAAAAACGTTCTAATAATTGCTCGGCAGAAAGCATTCTACCTTTATTTAACGGAATATATTCTCCATATTTTTTTATAACATCAATAACTTTTTGCCCTTCTGGAACAGAAATTCCTTGTTGTGTATAGTAACCGAACTTAATAGTCTCGCCAATTACTACTTTTCCTGTATCCGAAGGTATATTTCCTGTCAAAATATTCAAAAAAGTACTTTTCCCTGTACCATTTTTACCTATTATTCCTATTTTTTCTCCTCTTTTGAATACATAATTGAACTTATCTAAGATAATTTTGTCTTCAAAACGCTTACTTATGTTGTGTAACTCTACAATTTTGCTTCCTAAACGCTCCATATTTATTTCCAATTGCACAATATGCTCTTGTCTGCGTTTGTGGGCTTGCTCTTTGATGATATAAAAATCATCAATACGCGATTTAGACTTGGTTGTCCTTGCCTTTGGTTGTCGGCGCATCCAATCTAATTCTTTGACATACAAGTTTTTAGCTTTATCAACAGAGGCTTGTTCTTGTGCGAGTCTTTGTTCTTTTTTTTCTAAGAAATAAGAATAATTCCCTTTATAACTATATAGTTTTTTTTGGTCTAACTCAATGATTTCATTACAAACACGCTCCAAGAAATATCGGTCGTGCGTTACCATAAAAAGCGTTATATTTTCTTTGGCAAAAAAAGCTTCGAGCCACTCAATCATTTCCAAATCGAGGTGGTTGGTAGGCTCATCTAAAATAAGAAGATCGGGCTTGGTTATCAATACATTAGCAAGTGCAAGACGTTTTTTTTGTCCTCCTGATAAGTCGCCTACTTTGGTGGAAAGGCTGTTATTTAGTTTCAGTTTAGACAAAATTTGTTTGTATTGGGTTTCAAAATCCCACGCTTGGTGTCGTTCCATTTGTTCAAACGCATTTTGGTAAGCAACCTCATTTTCAGGGTTTTCCAATGCGTGTTCATACTCTTGAATGATACGAAGAATAGGATTATCTTGCAATAAAATAAGCTCTTCTATGGTAAGGTCGGTAGGGAGTTCGGGTTCTTGTGGCAAAAAAGCAATTTTAAGCCCGTTTCGGGAAACTACTTGCCCGCTATCTGGGAAGTCTTTCCCTGTGATGATATTCAAAAGCGTACTTTTGCCTGTTCCGTTTTTAGCTATAAAAGCTATTTTTTGGTCTTTATTTATTCCAAAAGAAATATTTTCAAATAATACACGTTCTCCAAACGATTTAGAGATATTTTCAACAGATAAATAATTCATTAATTTGGTATTTTATATGTTTTTGGAGATTTTTTAGTTTATTTAATTCGTTTTACGACAAAAAAATGGTAAAAAAAATATAATTTTCAATGTAAAAATATAGTTTTAATCTATAAAATTACTTTTTTATATATCAAAAGATTGTTTTTTATTAGGAATATTATGCAAATCTTCAAAAATTTCTAAATCAAAAAACGGAACAGCCGCAATAAGATGGTCAAAAATATCCGATTGTATCGTTTCATACTCTACCCAATTGGTAGTATCGGTAAAGGCGTAAATTTCTAACGGAATACCTTTGGACGTTGCGGCTAATTGGCGTACCATCATTGTTAATTTTTTATTAATTCTTGGATGATTTTTCAAATAATAATCGGCATATTTTCGGAAAAGTCCTAAATTGGTCATATTTCTTCCGTTGATAAGCACTCGTTTATCTGCTCGTTTTTCGGAATTATATTCTTCAATTTCTTTTCTCCTTTCTGTAATATAGCCTTCAATTTCTTGAATTTTTGCCAGCCGAATAAGGTCGGGTTCTTCTACAAAACGCACGGTAGATTGTATGATATATATGGAACGTTTTATTCTTCGCCCACCTGCATTTTGCATTCCTCGCCAGTTTTGGAACGAAGCCGAAATGAGCTTATACGTTGGAATGGTAGTGATGGTTTTGTCAAAATTTTGTACTTTTACGGTGTTCAGGTTTATTTCAATTACATCGCCATCGGCATTACTTTCAGGCATTGTTATCCAGTCGCCTATCCGTACCATATCATTAGTCGTTACCGTTATGCTTGCCACAAAGCCCAAAATAGTATCTTTAAAAATTAATAAAAGAATAGCCGAAGCTGCTCCTAAATAAGTAAAAAGCTCGCCTAATGACTTGTCTGTGAATATATTATAAATAAAGAAAAAACCAATACAAACCAAAGTAATATAAATGACTTGCGCCCAACTTTCCATTGGTTTTTCTCGGAAGGCTGGCTTTTCTTTTAGAGAATCCATTACGGAACGGGCAAAAGCCAAAATTATCCAAATAACCGCAAAAACGGAATATGCCTGAATGATTTTGGTTATAAACATTCCTGAACGAGGAAAATGTACAAACGCAATAGGAATGACCTCTAAAAGGAAAAGTATCGGGAATATTTGTGCTAACTGATGCGGGAATCTTCTCTCTCGTAAGTACTTGAAAACAGGGAATTTAGAATTATCTTTTATTCGTTCAACCACGCCACGAATAGCCCACCGAATAGCCACTTGCAACAATAAAGCCGTTAAAGTTATGACTATTAAAAGGATTATGAAAGCTATATTTCCCGAAGTTTCTGTACTAAAACCCAGCGAAGTAAGTTCTTTTTCTATCCATTGTTCAAAATTTTGGAATATTCCTGCCCACATAGATTATTTTTTGGCAAAAGTACGATTATTTTCTGTAATAATCAAAGAAGAGAAAGCAAACAGAAAAGGAGTTTTTAGTTTTATTATAAAACGTACCGAGACGGAAGTAAAACATACATTTTCACACTAAGAGAAGGGCATTAAAGCCCTTTTTTTATTTCTTCATAGCGTTTTAAGACATCGAATAGGCTACGAATAGAGTTTTTTGTCCATTCCAGGCGAGTTTCTAATAATTCTTGTTCTGAAAGTTGCCATTTTACTTCAGATTTTCGTAATTTGGTGGTTAAAGATTGTAAAATAATAGCCACACTTACCGAAATATTAAGAGATTCGGTAAAACCAACCATCGGAATGGTTAAAAATTGGTCGGCTTTACTAAGTACTTCCTCTGAAAGTCCTTTTTTTTCTGTTCCGAAGAAAAAAGCACTTTTTTTAGAAATATCAAAAGTATCCAGCGGAATAGCGTTGGGCTTAGGCACGGTTGCAACTATCTGAAAACCATCAGTTTTCAATTTTTCAATACACGAAATAGTATCTGAATAACGGTGCGTGGTAACCCATTTTTCTGCTCCCATTGCTATTTTAGAATCCAATCGTTTTCCGTATTTTTGCTCTATCAAATGGGCATTTTGCACTCCAAAAATTTCGCAACTGCGTACCACTGCGCTCGTATTATGCATTTGATAGACATCTTCCACTGCAACGGTGAAATGATTGGTTCGTAAAGAAAGAATTTCCGTAAAACGATTTTTTCTTTCTTCGGTAATAAAATTTTCTAAATATTGAAGTAAGTGATTCATTTTTAGTTAATTAAATAATCTCTGATTTTGTTACCTTTTCTTTTTATAATTTATAAAAAAATTATTACCTGTCGTTATTCTAACTTTTTTTATATGTAATTAATGATATAGTATTTGTAACTCAGATTATTATATTAGGTTGTATTCAAATAAGTATAAATGCTATATAATTATACACTTATTTAGGCTTGGCAGTATTTTCCTCAATAGAAATATCTTCTCTACCGTAGGCAAAAATAAGCCTACGATAAAGAAGATAAAACTTTTTTTATACTTTTATTTTTTACAATATAAATTTATTAGAAAAATTCCATTTCATGGATATCTATATATTGGTCTTGTGAGTTTTTAAAATATGCCAAATATAATTGTTCCGTTGTAATAGGTTTTTCAAATTCAAGATACAATGTTGTAGGATTACTACCTGTTGAAGTATAAATACCTTGTGGTAACCAAGAATCTCCAGATTTTGCATATATTTGCATTTCTTCAATTCTTTTATTAGAGGTTCTTTGGGTTATTTTTATTCCTTTTATTTTAGTCCTTTCTGTAAATACTACTTGTACATAAGGCTTATTATCATCTTCTTCTATTTTAGTATCAATCCACCAAGGATTACCTCCATAATTACCGTCATGCATTTTACCTATATGTCCCTCTTGATAATTAGTATAAAAATTATATTTAGAAGAATTTATTAAGTCTCCAGAATAATTACGAATTCTCTTAACTGAATTTTCTTCTGGAACACCTTCTTTACTTATCTTAATAGTTACTAAAACCGGAGTCTCTAATACTTGATAAGCTGTCCCTGCTGCATTATAAGCCATTAACTTCAAAGGTAACACATATTCTCCTTCAGTTGTCAATTGTTCTATATTTTGCAATGTAAAAGATATTACTCCTTCTGTTTTATTCTTAAAATCAATAGGAGTTATTGTCCCTTCTATTCCGTCAGGAGCTATTGTTTTTCCTGAAGGAAGAAGAGAATTATCTCTTACTAAACCTAATGAAATATCCGAAGGTATAGCATTAGAAATAGACACATCTAATTCAACATCTTTATTAGGCATTTTGGCAGTGCCATTTTCAAGGACAGCTTCCTTAGTAATATTACTTTCATCCAAACCAAAAGTTATTCCTTGAGGATAAATTTTAACTACTACATAATCTTTTCCTTCTTGAACTTTTACATTTTCATTATCAGAAATTTTAAAAGTAAAAGGAACTATTAACTTTTGGTTAAAATTAGCTTGATTAGATACTTTAAGTTCAAAAGTAGCAGAAGTTTCTCCTGCTACAATTGTTTTTTCTGCGATTGCTATTTGCACTAAAGAGGCTTCTCCTAATGAATATTCTGAATAATTAGATTTTATTTTTTCAAATAAAGAAGCATCATATTGTAATGTTACTTTAGTATCTTTTGTTGTTGTTTTTGACAAAGCAACCTCTACCTGGCGAGTATTTTCTCCTTCTATGGTAAATCCTTCTAAAGACAACATAGGTATTACAACTTCTGTATTTTTAGTTGAAAGATACTGAAAACGAGGATCATACCCTAAACGAGTACGGATATCATCTTCTGTTATTTTTTTATCAACAGTCCAAGAAGTATCTGTATTTTTTTCAATAGAAATATCTTCTTTACCACAAGCCACTACAACTAAACAAGAGATGGCAAGTATATTTTTGTAAAATATTTTTTTCATTTTGTTTATCTTTAATTTAATAAATTAATCCTCTTCTATTTCTAAGCCTACAGCAGGAAACTTAACATTTTCTGTCCATTGCAAAGTCAAATCACTTTCTGTCAAAGTAGAATTAGCAGCAGGAGTTCCGTCTTTTCCAAATTTAACTTCGTTATTATATTTGGTAAGTTCTTTAAAGCCTTGCTTTTTATTTATGGGCAAATAGACTAATAAACCTTCACTATCAGGATCAACAGGCAAATATAAACCATCATTAATTTCAGAATCACTAAGAGCTCTATTCCATACACGTACTTCTCGAATACGATAATCACGAGAACTATGTCTACCTTCATTTCCTATAGTAATAGCTCCCCCTTCTCCTTTTATGAAACTTAGGTTAGGACGTACAAATGTTCTTCCTAATTTACCATTAATATATACTTTAAGATTATTGTTCTTATAAACAAAAGAAATCTGATACCAAGTACCTAATTTTACTTCTTGATTTATATAGGTAGCATCTCCATCGGAGTCTAAATCTTTTACTTGGAAAGAATTAGGACCTACTCGTGTATACCACCAGTTAGAACCAGGACCTCCCCTAAAATTGATTAAAGATTGATTCCAAGGATAACCAATTTGCTCCCAATTTAAAAACATAAAGTGCCCTTGAATTGTAAATTCTTCTATTGTAGGAAGTTCAGGATCTAATTTTACCATAAAATTATTTCCTCGCTTAATTTCAACAACAGAAGTTTTGAATGGACGACTCAAATTAATAATAAGGTCTTTGTTAGACAAAATAGGAAGTGAAGAAGAAGTTATTCGTAAAGGAATAGCATACTTTATTCCTATTGGATAGGTATCCTCATTAAGAGCTTTAATTTCAACTCCTATTTGTGAAGAAATACTCCCTGCTTTTATGGTAAGGTTTAAATTTCCATCTGTAGAGACATTTTCTGGATTATTTACTTCATATAATTTATACTCAGAAGCAGGTAAAACTTTATATGTTGTACCATTTTCTTTGTTAAATTCTGTAAAAAAGTCCGTTACAGATACAGTTACTGGTATATCTTCATTGGATAATGTAGACATTCTAACCTCAGCTTTAGTGCTTCCTCCTTCTGAAGCTTTAGCGAAACTAACACTTGCAGTATTAGAATTCATATATACTGCTGATAAATTATGACTATTACTTTCGACGTCTATTTTTTCTTGACAAGCGGTGAGCCCTGCAAATAGGGCTACACACGCTAATTTTATAATATTTTTTCTCATTTTTATTTTTTTAAGGAAGAATAATCATTGGTTCTTTTTCTTTGTAACTAGAATAATCAGGACGTGGATTTGCTATACGAATAGCCTCACGTGTCCAAGCATAATGTAAATATTTACGAGTAAGATTATTAGCTTTCAAATATGCTTTGAATTGCTCATTATTTTCGTTATTAATTTCATAATCTGTTTGTCCGTGATATGCTCCAAGCCCCCAAATTTTACCTTCTTTAACAGCCTTACCTTTTGCAGCCATCACTTTAAAATTACCAGCTTGATAATTACCACTTGTAGAATTATAGTAGTTTCCACCCAAATGTTCTATATGAGTCCCTACTCCATCTATTTGATAATCTTGTAAAAAATGTTTATCAAAATATTTAGCAAAATTATCTCCTCTAAAAATAGCTGCTACTCCACAAGGTACATCAGCACAGAAATAATAACGCTTAGTTAGGTAATTTTCTGGCAAATAAGGAGTAAATTCTTCTATATACTCTTTTTCTTTGGCGTGAAAACCTTCAGTTGAAGCATCAAACAAGGCTTTTAAATTAGCTTCTCGTTCTGCTTGAGTTTTTGCTACGTGATTTTCACCAACAGGGCCAAAATATTTAGCCATTTCTTTAACAAACTTTCCTAAATTACTATTTTCATTATTCTTATCCATCATAAGAGGGGTGCCTTCTTCTGATTCTCCTCCATGATCTCCACAAGTTTCCCAGTCTAGATCATAGCCATCAAAATTTAACACAATAATGTAACGAGATAATTCTCTTGCATAAATTTCTCCCCATTGGTTATAACATTCTGCAAAAGGATATTTTTCACGGAACAGATTGTATCCACTTGTTTTCCCATCTTTTGATGATGGTAATCCTAAGCCTACACTTGGAGTTTGCCAGCACATCAGTACTTTACTTCCTTTTTTATGGAATACTTCAAGGTCTTTCTTTTGATTTATAGAAATATTTTCTGGTCGAGTACCTAAGCCTCCCCACATAGAAATAGCTACTACTGAGTCTGGAATAGATTGTAACCATGTTTTAGCAACTCCTTGTTGAGTTGTCCAAAAACCTCCTGAGTACCAAAAATAAATCATTGGAGTTTGCCCTCCTGCTTTACCTGTATTCAGCCACGCTTTTTCCTTATATTCTCTTAATTCTTCCCAATAGGCTTCCAGTGCTTTTTTGTTTTCTTCTGTACGTTCTGCTTCAGCTACCCATTTAGCATTATCTCGTTTTTCTTTTAGTTCGTCCAAAGCAGATTTTTCAAAAGCATCTGCATTATTTTCTGTTTCCGTCCATTTGCTACAACTACCAAGAGTAATAGCAAAGGCTAATAGAGTGTATGTTATTCTTTTCATAATATATGTTATTTAGTTTTTTTATCCCACCATACATTGGTAGCTGCATTATCTGCACCATTTAAAAGACTAAGAGCTTCAGACATATTTTCTCTGTTATCTGTAAATTCTTGAATTGAAAAAGGTACTCTTCGTACTCCTCCACTTTTTCCATCTGTAGAGATATTAGTAGCAGAAACGTTGGTTAAATTTGCTACTGGAGCAAACATACGAGGATACCCTGTTCTACGCCACTCACTCCAAGATTCTACTCCATTAGGGAAGTTGGCAATATATTTTTGAGTAATAATTTGCTCTAAATGCTCTTCATCTGTTCCACTTGCAAGCCATTTTCTATCAATAGTACTTACCACATCTACATTGTAATCACTTTTATTTGGGTCTGTATAACTTACAGGAATGGCAGATGTTGTAAGATAGCTACCTATTTCTACATCATTTTCTCTAAAAGAAAGTTTTACTCCATTCTCATAATAATTTTGAGCAGTATCTGTACTTATAAGACCAAACAAAGCTGCTTCCGCTAATAAAAACTGAACTTCTGATGCTTTAAACCAATAAGTTGGTGTTGCCTCTTCTATGTTTACTTCGGAATACCCTGCATAATCGGCCTTAGGTTGGCGACTTCCCATACGCACTGCATAAAAATCTTCTGCATTATTGATAGTTTTTTTACTAAAATATTTACTTGCACGAGGGTCACTATATCCTTTAAGATATGAATAGATATTTGCTCCCATATTTGCTTCTGTATAAGTACGAAGTATATAGTAAGAATTGAAGAAACGAAATCTTCCATTAGTCACCAATTTAGCCACATCAGCTACATCAGTAATTAAACCTCCATCATTTGTTGTAGCTTTAGTTACATATGTTTGACACAAAGTAGCATCTGCATAACGTACACGCATAGCTAAACGAAGCATTAATGAGTTTCCTAATTTTATCCATTTAGAAACATCTCCTTGATACAATGGGTCATTATCACTTAATATAGTAGTTCCTCCTGTTGCTTTATAAGTATTTAAAGTTTCTACTGCTTCTTGCAGTTCTGCCAACATAGAGGAATATACTTGCTGTTGAGAATCATAAGGCGCAATAAGATTTCCTCCTCCTATTTTACTATAAGGAATAGGTCCATACATATCTGTAAGCCTGTGAGCTCCCATTATTTTTATAATTTGGGCAATAGAATAATTAGCCTGAGAGGTTATATCTTTTTTCTTGAATACTTGTTGCCCATTTTCTACAACAACATCGTGATTAATAGCTTTTATTTGTAGAAAAGTTTCCATTGTGTTTTTTAACATCACATTAAAAATACCTGTTTTACGACCATCCTTAATGTTAAAGTTTGGGGTACTTGTACCTCCATCCCATTGTGTTCCTACTCCTACATAGCCAGACCATATATCTCCTGTCATACAAGAAGTTACCTGATAATTATTTTGAGCTGCAGTACCAGACCCCGTTGCAGTAGGAATAATACCTGCTATATATCCTGGAAATAATCCCACTGATGCTAAACCATCTAATGTTTTTTGATTTTCATCTGGCAATAAAGGATTCTTATTAACTTCTTCAAAATCTTTAATACAAGAAGTTGTTAAAAGAATAGATGACATTATTATTAATATCTTTTTCATTTTTTTATTTTTTAATTAAAATTGTAATTTTACACTCATACCATAAGAAGTCATACTTGGTACTTGGAAAAATTCTGCAACAGCATAAGTACCTACACTACCTACTACTTGTGGGTCAAAAGGAGCTTTATTATAAATCATCCAAAGGTTAGTTCCTATTAAAGATACCGTAAGACGATTAATACCTGTATTTCCTAACACTTTATTATCAAAAGAATATCCTAATGATAACTCTTGTAAACGCACATTAGTAGCGTCATAATTATAATAACCTGCTAATGCATTACGTCCAATAGTTTGATAATATGCTTTTGCTGGGTATTGTTTTCCATTTACCCATACTCCTCCTGCGTCACGAGCATCAGCTGTAGCCTTAGATACTCCCATAAAATCTAATGCGGCTTGAGTGCCTGATACTACAATTCCTCCGAAACTTGCATTAAATAAGAAATCTAAAGAGAAATTTTTATATGAGAATGAGTTTTTCCAACCCATTGTAAAATCAGGAGTAGAACGTCCCAATTTTATTACCTGTGTATGATCTATTTCATAACCACCTGAAGCATCTGGGATAAGATCACCATTAACATCTCGTTTTAGTACACCAGTAGTTGTTATATCCGCTATACTACCTCCTTCTCTCAATATATTTCCTCCTCTACGTACTTCTGTTAAGTCAAAATATTGTCTTGTAAAAGGATTGTAATAGTTTCTTACTAATTTTTTTATCGTATTTATATTTCGTGAATAAGTAACAGAAGTGTCCCAATGAAGATCTTTTACTATATTAGTATTAAAATTAACACCCAATTCTATACCTCTATTCTCGATATCTCCTGCTTGTAAATAAAGCTCTGAATAACCTGAAGAAGGAGATAATTCAATATTAAAAAATTGATTGTATGTGTTAGACTTATAAAGAGTAAGATCTACTCCTAATTTATTTTTAAAGAATTTTCCATTAAGACCCGCTTCCCAAGACGCTGTTCGTTCTGCTTTAAAATCTGGAAAAGGATAGTTTGACTGAGGTTCTATACCAGATGATTCTAATCCATAAGTAATTGTTCCTGGTGTTACACCCGTACGACTAATAGGAGAACCTACCTCTGTATAAGAAGCACGTACTTTCAAATAACTAATAAATTCAGGTAATTTAACCATATCAGATATAACTCCTGAAAGCCCGACAGAAGGATAGAAAAAAGAAGGCTCTGCTGAATTAACCAACTGAGAAGACCAGTCATTACGTCCTGTAAGAGTAAGATATAACATACGCTTATATCCTAATTCTGCACTTGCAAATACTGCTACGTTTTTAGTACGACTATACGATTGCCCTTGTCCTTGTCCTAGTTTTGCAGGGTCTAAATTTTGGGCAGAAAATAAGTTAGGAATAGTAAGAAGAGGACCACCTATACTAATACCATAACTATATCTATCATTATAACTTGTTCCTATATTAGCTACTAAATTAAAATCTTCTCCAAAATCTTTATTTGCACTTGCTATGAAATCCGCATAAGTTTGGTCATAATTAATATTCTGATTAGTATAAAAACCTTTACTAGAAAATGTTGTAAGTAAATTTGCTGAACTAGCATATCTTTTATCTTCAATAGTAGAAGTTGTATTATCTATACGAACACGTCCTGTAACATTTAACCAACTTAGAATATCATATTTTAAAGAAGCAGAAAGCATATAGCGTTTTTTATTTCCTAAACTAAGCTGACGATTAGCTACCCAATAAGGATTTTCAGAAAATGCTTGCTCTACACCTGGCTCTTCAGGATAAGGACGATATTGCTCATAAATACCACGTAAAGGGTTGTAACGTTCGTATGCTTGAATATCGCGATAATCTAAACTACGAGGCATCAAATACAACCCTACTAATGGGTTAAGTTGTCCTCCTCCTGTTATCATATTACGTTCACCTTGCATAATATAATTTGCTCCCACATCCAAATGTAACTTATCTTTTGCAAAAGTACTTGTATTGCGAGCTCCAATATTATAACGATAATAATTGTTATTAGGTATTAATCCTTTTGCATCTGTTTGAGAAGCCGATACAAAAGTTTGATTTTGAGCATTACCAGTAGAAAAAGTAACCGAATTATTAATATTTACTCCTGTATTAAAAAATTTCTTAGGTTCAAAAGTAGAAGGAGTACTTAATTTTGCGCCCCAACTCTTATTATCACCTGGATCATTCCCATAAGTATTTTGGAATTCGGGCATAACAAAGGGTTTCATTAATTCTACGCTACTAGATACATTTACTTCTGTTTTTCCTTCTTTTCCTTTTTTAGTATTAATAAGAATTACTCCGTTCGCCGCTTCACTTCCATAAAGAGCCGCTGCCGAAGGACCTGTAAGCACGTTGATACTTTCTATATCTTCAGGATTAATATCTGCCATACTATCACTTGTCAATCGGGTAGCCCCTGTTCCTCCGCCTCCACTCTTAGTTTGGAAGCTAAACATAGGTACACCATCAATTACATAGAGTACACCATTATTACCATCTAACGATTTAAGCCCACGCATAACTACTTTGGTAGCACCCCCAACACCAGCAGCACTTCGTTGGATATTTACCCCTGCTACTTTCCCGTTAAGACTATTAACAAAGTTAGCATCTTTCACTTTGGTAAGTTCGTCCGATTTTACCTGTTGCACGTTGTAACTCAACGCCTTTTCTTGGCGTTTGATACCCAAAGCGGTTACAACAACTCCTTCTATTTGTTGTACCTCTTCTTTCATCACTACTTTTATAGTGATTGTCTTTCCAGCTCCTGTTACTTTTCGTGTTTGAGTGTCAAACCCAACGGAGCTAAATTCTAGTACATCGCCCTCTTTGGCTTTAAGGGTAAATTTACCGTCAATATCGGTAGCTGTACCACTTTTTGTACCTTTAATCAAGACTGTTACCCCCAAAAGTGGCTGCCCTTCTGGGTCTGAAACAGTTCCTGAAACCGTCTTGTCTTGTGCCCACATCACACTACTACATAGTGTTAAGAAAAACACAAAAACTTTAAACATTTTTTTACTCATACATCTATTGTTTTATAATTAGTTCTTTTTAAAACTCTTCTCTAAGGAGTAGCTAAATTAGTTATTTTTGCTGATTTAAATAATGATAAAAATCAGAAATAAATACTATTTCTTCTAATTTAGAATATTTTTCTATTTTTTCATATTTATAAAAATACTTTTTTATAAAATTAAAATAAAACAATCCATCAAAACAAATAAATATTTTTATTATAGAAAAAAAATATCCAAAAAAAGAAGGAATAACCTAATATTTTTAGGCAATTCCTTTTCTTACATTATATTTATGGCAACATTATGGTACGCAGTTTTGTTATTTTGCGTACTTCTTTTCTTATTCCAATAATACATATCCTTACTATACACCTTTTTGTATAAAAAAGATGCACCAACAAACATTTGTTGATTATACATTATAGTAAGATTTTTTATTTTATCTGAAAAAAGATTCATTACAATGTTAATTTTTTTATAACACTACTTTGGTCATATCTTGGAGCAAAATTACATTTTTTAGATGAGATAAACAAATTTTTATTTAAGTGTTTTTTTGTTAATTAATATCAAATATTTTCGAATAATACTTTTTTTTTCTTAAAAAAATAATTTTTTCATTTTTCAGACAAAAATCAAATTCTAAAATACACTCTTTTTTTATTTTTTAAATTCAATTTTTTTTATTTTAAAAAAAAACAAAGAAATAATTTACTTCCTTTTTTTAATACTTTTTTAGTAAATATGTATGTATAAGAATTAAGTAAAAGGAGATTTTTATATAAATATTGTCAATATAGAATTTATAAATAGTTTTACGTGTTTTCTATAATTATAATCTATATCTTTTTTATGCCTATTTATCAGAAAAATCGTAACTTTGCACTCGCAAATTCTAACATCTACATATTAATTCATATGGTTTAATGTCGTAAATATCATAACGGTATTAACAGGCATTAAATCATAGAATTAATCCTTCCTACATTATTTTTTATTATTTTTCTTTTGTATAATAAAAAAATCATATATTTGCACCATCATTTCTCCGTAAATATTTATTATAATAAATGAATTGGATATTTCTTATTGTAGCAGGATTATTTGAAGTTGCCTTTACTTTTTGTTTAGGCAAAGGCAAAGAATCCGAAGGAAGTGCTATGTACTTATGGTATACAGGTTTTATTATTTGTTCTTTCATCAGTATGGCACTTTTGTTAAAAGCAACGCAATCCCTACCGTTAGGTACTGCTTATGCCGTTTGGACAGGTATTGGAGCGGTAGGGACAGCTCTTTTAGGAATTTTGGTTTTTAAAGAACCTGTAAGTGCTTTGCGATTGTTTTTTTTAACAACCCTTATTGGCTCTATTGTTGGGCTAAAAGCTGTATCGCATTAATTTAAAAATGAACATAATGAAAAAAGTATTTATCATCGGTAGTTTATTGTTGTTTTCGGTAGTAGCGAGCGCACAAATAAAACTCCCACAAGCAAGTGTAAAAGCCAGAGTAGAGCAAGTGGTTGGACTTACCGAAGTATCAGTGGATTATACTCGTCCTGCCAAACGCGGTAGAAAAATATTTGGCGACTTAGTGCCGTATGACCGTATTTGGCGCACAGGTGCCAATGAAAACACGATTATTTCTTTCAATGAGGATGTTACCATAAACAATAAGGTACTTCCCAAAGGGAAATATGCGCTTTATTCAAAACCTCAGCCCAATACTTGGACTATCTATTTCTATAAAGCTACCGATAATTGGGGAACTCCTCGCCAGTGGGACAATAACCAAATAGCTTTGGAAGTACAAGCAAAAGCAGTAAAATCTTCTTCGGAAACCGAATATCTTTCTATTACAATTGACCCTGTTAATTATAATGATGGTAAAATTGTTATCCGATGGGATAAAACTCAGGTAGAACTACCTTTCCATACCAATACACACGAAAAATCTTTGGGAAATATTAACCAAAAAGATGCTTCTACCTTTACTGCTCGGGATTATTATGAAGCTGCTGTTTATTTGTTAAACACTAATGGCGACCTTAATAAAGCCAATGAGTATATGAGCAAAGCAATACAAATGCAACCTGATGCGCCTTTCTATATGTATCGTAATCAGTCGCTTATATTAGCTAAATTAGGAAAAACAAAAGAAGCTATAAAAGCAGCAGAAATTTCCTTAGAAAAGGCTCAAAAGGCAGGTAATCAAGATTATGTGAAAATGAATCAAGATTCTATTTCGGAATGGAAAAAGAAAAAATAATCTATTGATTTTATATCAAAAATATAAAAATCATCACCTACCTATCCATTCTCACTATTCTCGGTTGAAAAGTGCCTATCACCTCCACCAAATCGGTTTGCGAAGCCATTACGGTTTCTATGTTCTTATACGCCATAGGGGCTTCTTCAGCATTGCCCCCGATGAGGGTGATGTCTTTGGCTTTCAGGGCTTTCTTAATATCCGATTGGGTAAAGCGGTTCTTGCTTTCATTGCGTGAAAAAGCCCTGCCTGCCCCATGAGAAGCCGAGCTAAAACTCTCTTCATTGCCCTTGCCACGCACAATGTAGCCCGCATCGGTCATTGAGGCAGGGATAATACCCAACACGCCTTCGCCTGCGGGAGTAGCTCCCTTGCGGTGCACCACTACTTCCTTGCCGTCGTGAATTTCCTTCCACGCAAAATTGTGGTGGTTCTCTATACGCGCCCTCAGCCTGCCACCTACAGCACGAATAAGCCTACGGTGAATATCCTCATGGCAAGCGGAAGCGTAATCGCCTGCAAGGTTCATCGCTGTCCAATACTCTAAGCCCATATGGGTATTAAGGTCAAGCCACGCAAACTGTTGTGCCTCTTTGGGTAGCGGACATTGTTCGGCAGCTACACGCACATAGTACTGCGCTATCTCTGCCCCAAACCCACGCGAGCCACTGTGGGAGAGGATACCCAAATACTTACCCTTTGGCAACCCTATTTGCAGGTCGTCGGCTAAGAGTTCCACCTCGCCAAACTCCACAAAGTGATTGCCACTACCCGAAGTCCCCATCTGCTTTACTGCCTTATCCTTCAATCGCTTGAGGATAGGGATAAGCGAAAAGGTATCGCGGTCAAAGATTTCGTGGTCTATGTGCGATTTGTGGGTTTCGTACATACCAAACTTGGTGTGCTCGGCAAGTGCCTTTTCGTACTTATCGCGTGCACCAGAGAGGTACGATACGGGAATATCCAAGATACTCAAGCACATACGACAACCGATGTCCAAGCCCACCCCGTAAGGAATCACGGCATTTTCCACTGCCAGCACACCCCCGATAGGCAAGCCATAGCCACTGTGAGCATCGGGCATCAGGGCTCCGCCTATTGCAATAGGGAGTTTAAGAGCGGTGTAGAGTTGCGTTTTCGCCTCTTCGGTGATGTCGTCCCCAAAGATGTGATAAGGTGCCCGTGTGGTACTCAATTGGCGTTTTTCAGTCTTGGTAGAAGATAATAGTTCCTCGGCTATCTGACCGAAAGTAAGGTGTCCTTCGTACTGCGCAGGATTTTTTAGAATATCTTCGAGTACGGATTTTACATAAGCGGCGTTCTTGGTGGCGAAATTGCGCTTCATCACCTCCAAGGCCACATTAATAGATTGATTATTCGGGTAACCTAATTTGAGTAGGTCTTTCCCTTTGAGTTTTAAATTTGCCATAAAATTAATTTGTTAATTTGTCGATTTGCCAATTTGCCAATGGAAGTGTTGCAAATCTGCTAATTTGCTAATTAGTTTGATAGATAAGGAAGTACGATTTGCTGAATATCAACTAAAAAGACTTCTCTATTCTCTCTGAATTGTTTATCTTTGTCCTCTGTTGAGTTATTAAAACATAGATCTATGAATCTCACAACAAAACTACTATTCAAGGCACTCATTTTAGAATATGTGCTTGCTTTTATCTCTGTCTTTATAGGAATTATTGTCACGGGAGCAGATAGCTTTAGCGATTTTTCTGCTATTCTCTTCCACTTGGCTATTCCTGTCTTAGTTGGATTTCTCTTTTCTGCTACTATTATCTACTATATAGGTGCGTATATTGATTTGAAAAGACCTTCAAAAAGTTTCTGTATAGTAATAGGTATCTTCTTGATGTTCCTTTTATTAACAATATCTGTACTTATAGGGACTTTTACACTTCGTATCGTATTTGAAAATAGCATAGACAATTTTAGCTACCTTAATACACTTCTCATTTTCTATGTCTTTGGAGGCGTACAAACGCTTTTTGTTGGATTATGGCTTGGTGTAAAGCTAAACCAACTTCTTAAATAATTGTTCTTTTCTTTCTCTCCATTTGCTGTAATCAAATACAAAAGAATATTTTTCCTCTACTTCCTTTTCCAAAAGCTCTGCCGAGATAAGCACACGATTTACAAAGATGTATTCACTTACAGCATCTTTGAAATCAGATTCAGGAGGGTAATTGTCATTAAAAATCTCTTGATAGAGATGGTTGAGTTCTTCTAATTCTTCTTTTAGATAGGGATTGATATCCAAATCCGCAATCTCTATATTGCGAAGGGTGGGGTTCTTCACGTTTTCCTCTATCCAAATAGGGGAACAGAAAAACTCAAATTGATATTTAAATTCAAATTTCTTCATAGTGTTAATTAGGTGTTAGGTTTCAGGTGTTAGGTGTTAGTAATGAGTCGCTTGCTAAGGACTAACTACTAACGAACTATCCAGATTTACAGATGTAAAAGTACGGGAACATAATGTTAGTCTCAGAGTTTATCTAACGACTGCTCGGTTTTAATCCGTACTTATTTTAAATGTAAAATTACAATTAATCTTTCAATTTGCAAACATACGACGACTATGACTCATTGTTTGTTAATTAGATAGATAAGAAAGCACGATTTGCTGAATATCATTCAAAAAAGCTTCTTTATTCTCTTTAAATTTCTGTTTTCGTTTAAAAATATCCATTATAGAACCGTCAAATTCATACCAAATGTCTTTATCGTCCTTAATACTGCCAATGCGTAGGGTATTCTCATCGGGATAAAAAGAGATAGGTTCCTCATAAGGGGCTTTTTTGATATTTGTAGTGAAATAAATCTTATTAGCATTGCCATAGGCTCCTTTTTGTATAGAAATCATTTGCAGGTTTTGTTCCACTACTCGGTAAAAATGTAGTGCTTTTTTCTTAAATCCTAAGGGCTTTAGAATTTGATGGAGTTCTTTAATCGTTTCATCGAACTCAATTTGTGCAGGTGTTTTTTGTTTCATTATACGAGCTTTTTAATCAAATATGTTTTATCTTCTTCTGGGCAATAATACAGCAAAAGTTTTTCACCACCTTTCAAAAGGAAAGTAATTTCGCTATAGCCTGCTACCTCTTCGGCGTAAATAGCGGTAATGATTTTGCCTTTGAGTTGCCAAGCCTCTGTAAGGTCGTCAAAACGATATGAATCATCTTGTTCTTCAACTTCATATCTATCCCAACACTGACAAAAAGCAAAACCCAACTCTAAAAAGAACTCAAAAATAGGCTTTCTTTCTGCTTTCAGATAAACCAAGCATACATATTCAGTATCGGGAAGCACACACTTTTAGTTGCTCTATGGGTAAGCCGTTGAGTTCTGTAAGGTTAAAATGGGTATCTTGAAATATTCTTCCTGTCATAAAATTAATTTTTAAATTAGTAGATTAAACCTCCCCCTAACCCCCTCCAAGAGGGGGAATTAGCGACGGAAACATTGACAATTGAATAAGGTTTTTAAACTTCTTTCTTCGTCTTTTATCTAAAATTGTATCGCTGTTCCACTGCTTGCTGAAAGCCTCAAAGTTTTGGGCATAACCTGCAAAAGGATAAGCAGTGCTCAGTCCCTTTATCGGAATTGCCTCCCCTACTTTCTCCAATCGGTGCGAGAAGGTCTGCAAGGCTTTATGATACACTGAGCGGGTATTCCCATAAGTTTCCTCACCGAAAAAGGAGGTTAGTTGCAGGCGACATTCCCTAAGCGTTGCCATTGTAGGTTTTTCCTTGCTTTTATACTCCAATTCTGCAAACACATATACCCCATCGCCTCCGTGATTATCGGTAATGATGAGCCATACCGCCCCATATTCACCATCGGGCAAGGCAATACTGAACACATCATAAGGCTCAAAAAGGAAATCAGTTACTTTTTGCCAATGCTTGCGTTGAGGTATTTCGGTGTTAGGCTGAGAAAGCTGGCTAAGCAGGCGTGCTACTTGCGCTTGTCGCTTTTCGTAACTCATCTGTGGGGTATCAGTGCCGAACGGTTGTAGCCATTCTTTGGAAACACCCTTTTCTACCAATTGCCGTATGGGTGTTACCTCTTCGGGTTGTAACCAACCGTACTGCCACAGCACAGCAGGGCGAAGGGTCAGAAAAATTTCCTTTTCCAAAGCACTATGCACTTCCTCCTTGCCAAAAGTATCGATAAGGGTGCGTATCTCAGCTTCCGTAGCTCCGTAGTGATAGGCTTCTGCTACTGCCTCGTCTAAGTCAGTAGCCATATCACTTTCAAAAATATGAGTGCCGTGAATGTATCTCTTTTTCAT
>JAUMUT010000006.1:0-74438 GCA_030530525.1 Capnocytophaga sp.
CATTGGTTATTTATAGAAAGTCAAATAAAAATATGTGTTAGTCAAATATAGTTTTTAGAAGGACAAATATATATTTTAGTTAGTCATTTTAATATTTTAGTTGATTATTTCTATATTATAAAAAAGAAAATGTACTTATCTATTAGACAAGTACATTTTTATGTGTAATTTGTAGGTATATATTATCTTATAGGAGAGTAAAAATAGTTAGTTTCTCTGATAAGAACAAAATTTTGATTAATTTTAGTATAACGTTTTATGTTTAGTAAAGGATTTTTAGAGATAATAGTTTCTGTTTCTATGTTTCCTTTATCTTCAACCTCTTCCTTATTTGCCGTAGTTAGGTATGTATATTCATATTTTTCTATTTCTTCCCATTTTTTAGAGTTAGTTTGATAAATATATTGCACTTCTTGGGTTGTATTTCCGTTATTATCAAAAGTATATGTTATTCGCTCTCCTCTTCCGTCGTTATGAAAGTATTGTATTTCTATATTTCTTTTTTTATCATCGTAGAAATGTATTTCACGTTCGTTTAGTTCCATTTTTTTGCTTACTTCATTAATTTTATAGAAGTTCATAGTAACAGAATGCTCGTTCTCGTCTGTTTTTTGTTCGTGTAAAGAATAATTTTCCCACATTTGTTCTTTTTTATTCCATACTTGGTATAATTTTTCTATCTTATTGGAGTTTTTATCTTCTGTATGTATTGTTTTATAGTCGTTAGTCCATTCATTATTAGAGAAAATAGAAACAATAACAGAGTAATTGTTTTCATTATTAAAGAAATATTCTGTTTTTTGATTATTTACCCAATTATTTCCGTCAAAAGCTAATAGAATTTCTTCTTTTAGGATAGTATCTTTTTCGTAGAAACTCTCTTTTTTTATCATTTGTTTCCATTCGGTGTCTAATGAATCGGTAGAAGTACTTACGTATAAGGTAGTTTTTCCTTTTGGGTTCTCTATAAAATATTCTTCATCAATTTTTCGCCACTCATTATTATCTGTATAGACGTATTTTATAGTATAGAAGCGTTCTTTTTCTCTAAAACGTTCTGTTTTATTGTTTTTTTGCCACTTTTTATTGTTAAATAAGGATTCTATAATGGTATTTTTATCGTTTTTATCGTAAAAATATTCTACTTTGTATCTTTTTTGCCACTTTTTATTGTTTAAATTACGATAATATTGCTCATAATAGTGTATTGTATTATTTTTATTGTAGTATTGAATGATTTTTTGGCTGTCAAAATTGCCATAATGGTTGTATCTGGTAATTTCTAACTGATTTTTTTTGGGACGAAAGACTTGTTTTACCCCATAAGAGAGCACTTTTTTGTTATTTTCTAAGTCTATTTGCTTGGTTTGGATGCTATCTAACCGAATTTTCTGAGCTTTTATAGTAGAAAAAGCCAAGCATAAGAGAAGTGTAATATATTTCATAAAAATATGATAAAGTCTATTTGTTTAGTAATAAAAAAGGGAAGATTTTTGAAGGGTAGAATTAAAAAAAGAAAGAAATGTAGGATAAAAAATCCCCTTTATTCCTCTTTGAAGTAAGAATAAAGGGGAAATGTTGTGCTAAAATAATAAAATTATGCTTTATCTTCAATTTTAGCCCAAGTATCTTTAAGTCCTACGGTTTTGTTGAATACTAATTTTTCGTTGGAAGAATCTGTATCTACACAAAAATAGCCCAATCGTTGAAATTGTAGAGTTTTTCCTGCTTTGCTGTCTTTTAGGCTGGGTTCTACGAAAGCGGAAACTATTTTCAAACTCTCCGGATTGATGTAGTTTAAAAAGCTATCTTCTTGTCTATCAGGTTCTGCGATAGAAAATAATCTATCATAAAGACGAACTTCGGCAGTTATAGCGTGCGGAATAGAAACCCAGTGCAGTGTGCCTTTTACTTTGCGCAAACTTGCTTCTGTACCGCTACCACTACGGCTATCAGGGTCATATGTGCAATGAATTTCCGTGATATTGCCTTCTTTGTCTTTTACTACGCTTTCCGCTTTAATGATATAAGCATTTTTCAGGCGAACTTCTCCTCCGAGTTTCAAACGAAAATACTTTTTATCGGCTTCTTCTCTAAAATCTTCTCTTTCTATATAAATTTCACGTGAAAAAGGTACTTTCCGATAGGTCATAGGTTCTACTTCGGGGTTATTTTCAGCATCAAGCCATTCTTCTTTACCTTCTGGATAGTTGGTGATAACTACTTTGATAGGGTCAAGCACAGCCATTACTCGGTTTGCTTTTTTATTCAAATCTTCCCGAACACAAAATTCTAATAAAGAAACATCAATGAGGTTTTCGCGTTTTGCAATCCCGATAGTATCTGCAAATTTGCGTATTGCTTCGGGGGTATAACCGCGTCTTCGTAGTCCTGAAATGGTAGGCATACGTGGGTCGTCCCAGCCTGCAACGTAGTTTTCATTTACAAGTTGTAATAATTTACGCTTACTTACTATGGTATGGCTAAGGTTACGTCGAGCAAATTCTCGTTGTTTAGGGCGTACTTTGCTATTATCATAAATTTGGTCTAAAAACCAATCATATAGCTCTCGGTGAGGTAAAAATTCTAACGTACAAAGCGAGTGTGAAATTTGTTCTAAATAATCACTTTCGCCGTGTGCCCAATCATACATAGGGTATATGCACCATTTATCGCCCGTGCGATGGTGAGAAGAGTGCATAATGCGGTATAGAATAGGGTCACGCATTAGCATATTTGGCGATGCCATATCTATTTTAGCCCGAAGTACATAAGTGCCGTTTTTAAATTCACCATTTTTCATTCTTTCAAAAAGGGCAAGATTTTCTTCTACCGAAGTATTTCTGTAAGGACTTTCTGTTCCTGCGGTGGTAGGAGTTCCTTTTTGGGCAGCAATTTCTTCCGAAGTTTGCCCATCTACATAAGCTTTTCCTGCTTGGATAAGAGCAACAGCCCAATCATAAAGTTCTTGAAAATAATCGGAGGCATAACACTCTTTATCCCATTGAAAACCAAGCCATTCTACATCTCGGCGGATAGCATCCACATACTCTTGTTCTTCTTTACTTGGGTTGGTATCATCAAAACGAAGATTTACAGGCGCATTATAGCGCAAACCAAGCCCAAAATTCAAACAAATAGAGCTAGCGTGCCCCAAGTGTAAATAACCATTGGGTTCAGGAGGAAAACGGAAACGTAATTTATTGGAAGGAAAACCATTTGCGAGGTCTTCCTCAATTATATTTTCAATAAAGTTATTAGATTTTTCTTTAATTTCTTCTGCCATCTTTATAATGATATATGATAATTTTCTGCAAAGATAGAAAATTATTTTGAATTTCTACGTTACTCCATCAAGGATTTTATAAAGCATTTTTTCTTATTCTAATATTTGAGCTAAATCCTCCCAAAAATTGGGGTAAGACTTGCTTACTACTTCCTTATCCTTAATAATTATCGGGATTTTTGTGCAAAGAGTAGCAAATGACATAGCCATTCGGTGGTCGTTATACGTTTCTATTTCTATATTTTCTATTAATTTTTGAGGTTTTATAAATATCTCATTTTCAGTAGTTTTTACTATTTGTCCTAATTTTTGTAATTCGTTTTGTAAGGCTAATAATCGGTCAGTTTCTTTTATTTTTAATGTATGAAGCCCTGTTAAGTGGCATTCTAAGCCCAATCCGACACAAGTAACGGCGATAGTTTGCGCAATATCAGGAGTATCCGACATTTCTAAACTAAAAAAAGTAGATTTTACTTCATTTTTTTTAATAATTTCTATACCTTCTGGGTGAAATATGGTTTCTACACCAAAAAAATGATATATTTCCGCTGTTTTTCTATCTCCTTGTAGTGAATTTTCTTTAAAATAAGATAAAAAAAGCGAAGTTCCTACCTTACTTTGTGCAATTAAGCTATAAAAGTAAGAAGCAGCACTCCAATCGGGTTCAATAGTAATCGTTTGTGGTGTTACCGCTTTTTCTTTTTTTATCGTAATTTGATTATCTACAAAAGAAGTTTTTACCCCAATTTGGTTAAGCAAAGCCAACGTCATATATATATAAGGAAGAGAAGTGTATTTGCCTATTAGGTTGATTTTCAGTCCGTTGGTTAAATACGATCCAATAAGTGCAAGTGCAGAAATATATTGGCTACTGGTGTTGGCAAGCAAGGATACTTCTTTTTTTTCTAATTTTTTACCTATAATTTCCAATGGCGGAAAACCTTCTTTTTCTAAATAATTAATTTCTGCGCCTAATTCTCGGAGCGCATCTACCAATATTTTTATTGGGCGTTCTTTCATTCTGGAAGAGCCTGTTAAGATAGTTTTTCGCCCTTCTTGGATTGCAAAAAAAGCGGTTAAAAAACGCATAGCTGTTCCTGCGTGCTGAATATCAATAACTTCTTGTTGGCTTTGTAAGGCTTTTTGCATTAAAACAGAATCGTCAGAAGTGGAATAGTTTTCCAATTTTATTTCAGGGAACAAAGCCTGCAAGAGTAATAATCTATTGGTTTCACTTTTAGAACTCTCAATATGTAATTTTTTAGAAGATTTTAGTTGGCTTTTGGGTAAAAAAATATCCATTTACGTGTTATTTATAGGGCAAAGATACTTTATTTTTGGGTTATTTGGTCGTTAAAAGAAGAAAAAAAAGAGGAAAAATCTACAAAATCTGTTATTTAGAAAAAATATAAATTACTGATTATATTAGAATTCCAAATTTTAACATATAAAAAAATGTTAATTTATTAATTGTATTTTTGCAACATTGAGTTTTTTTTCGTACCTTTGTAGTGGAATTAATAGAATGCTATTTATGTTATTTTAACTTAAAAAATTGGTTATGGAACAATCAGGATTAGGAGCTTATATAGAAGCTTTACAAACGGAGTACAAGCCCGAACCAACGGAGATGAGGGCAAAAGGTTTTTTTTCTCAAAAGTTACAAGAAACAAAACCTCATAAAGTTTCTTTAAATGTATCAATGCCAATAAATGGGCAGGCTATTCTTAATAAAGAAATTATTTGGGATAAAAAATTAGTTCTGATGAGTAAAACAGATAAGTACGGAACTATTGAGTATGCCAATGATATTTTTATTAAAGTATCAGGATATGAAGATTATGAGTTAATTGGAAGTTCTCATAATATCGTGCGTCATCCAGATATGCCAAAAGTAATCTTTAAATATCTTTGGAATGCCCTTGAAGAAGGTAAAGCTTTTTACGGAGTGTTTAAAAATCTTACCAAAGAAGGCTGTTTTTATTGGGTAATTTCTAATTTTGAAATAAAAAGAGACCAAAATGGAGATATTGTAAATTATATCAGCTACCGAAAAGCTGTGCCAGAAGGAGTAGTGAAAGATGTAATTGAGCCTTTGTATAAAAGATTGCTAAAAATAGAGCAAACCAACGGAATGGAGCTCAGTGAGAAGTATTTGGAAGGATTTTTGGAACAACGAAACCAAACTCTTTGCGAATATATTAAAGAAGTAATAATGCAATATAGTAAAGACAAAGAGAAAAAAGGCTTCTTTACTAGATTTTTTGCAAAATAGTTAATTTATTAACAAATAGTTTTATTTCATAGTTTTATTTTAAGTTAATTTTTTTTCATAATATAATTGTAAAAAATATGGATTACATTTTTTGTAATCCATATTTTTTTAAGAATTATTACGTTGCCGAATTGTTTCGTAAAGGAAAACGCCACAAGCAACAGAAACATTTAAAGAACTAATTTTCCCAAACATAGGAAGTTTAGCTTTATCATCTAAAATTTTTAAAATACTATTAGAAATACCTGTATCTTCTGCACCCATAACAATAGCCAAAGGTTCTTTTAAAGAAATATTATATATGGTGTTATTTGTTTTTTCAGTAGCTCCAATTACTTTTATTCCGCTTCCTTGTAGGTAATAAATAGTATCCACAAGGTTATCCACTTTACAAATAGGAATATTATAAACTGCACCTGCTGAGGTTTTTATTGTATCTGCCGATATGGAAGCAGCTCCTCGTTTTGGCATTATAATTCCGCTAACGCCAGTACATTCGGCAGTTCGGATGATAGCTCCAAAGTTACGCACATCAGACAAATGGTCAAGAATTAAAAACAAAGGCACTTTCCCGCTTTCGGTGGTAGATACTACCAAATCTTCCAAAGAATAAAATTCAATAGGCGAAATATTTGCTACGGCACCTTGGTGGTTTTTGCGTGTTAGCCTGTTAAGTTTTTCTATCGGAACATAAGAAAATACGATATTATTTTTCTCTAAAAGAATACGTAACTCATTGAAAAGGTCGCCTTTAAGTCCTTTTTGTAAGAAAACTTTATCAATTGTTTTTTGAGCGTTTATAGCCTCTATAATGGCACGAAGCCCAAATATTTGGTTATTTTCCATTCTATTATTTTGAGTTGCAAAAATACGAAATTTATTTTTAACAAAAAAAGAAAAACTACTCCATAACGGAGTAGTTTTCCAAACAAAACTTATTAATAATTAAAAACACACTTTTAAAAATTCAAAATAAAATCAATATATTATAACATTCACTTTATACTTTAATAGTTACTTTTGTACGGTCAAAAGCGTTAGGTTTTATTATAGAAAGGTCATAATCTTGAAAACTTCTCATATAATTTCGGATGGAAGTTCCGTTAGCATCAGCAAAACCATTTTGCCCGCCAGAGTTTAGATAAGATTTTACATTTCCAACTCCTGCAAGGTGCGCCGCTGCCAAAATTCCCGATTCGGTAACTAAAACACCTGCTATTTTTTTTCCTGCAAATAAATTAATTTCTCGTTGTAGTCGCCATTTGTTATGCGAAAGGCTTACTTGAAAAACTTTTTCTTGTAGCTCTGGGCTGTTTAAAAAATCTTCTGAAGAAACTCCATAAAATTTTAAAGCAGATTTTCCAAATTGGTATTTGCCCATATAACCATAATCATTGGTAATGAAATAGTTACCTCTTGATTCTCGGTAACCCATTTTCTCTTTAAATCCTATAAAAGAATTTTTTTCTGTTGTAATTATTGATTGGTGTTCTTCAATGATATTTTCTTGCTGAACCATAGTGTGTAGTGGTTCTTCTACGATTAATTCTGCGTGTAATTCTTCTCTTGTTCCTGTTTTATCCCAAAAAATAAATACGGTATCCGTTGCCATAATAAACATTAAAACTGGCAGGTACCAATATAGTTTTTTGTTTTTTAGCATTTTTAAATAATTTCTTTAAGATTTACGTATTTCATAACTGAAAAAGATACTACTTAAAATTTCACGGGGCAAAGTTACAACTTTTTAAAAAACTACACTAACCTATCATTAATTTTCTGTTAATTCCTTAAAAAGCTCCATAAAATGTAAAATATTAATAAAAACAATGGATAAAGAATAATTTTCAGGAATTTTAAATTAAGAAATAAACGGAATTTTTAACACATTACATATGGTTTTTAACACTCCAAAATGGGTATTATCTTCTTCTGTTTCAAAGTTTGCTTCTGATTTTACTTCTGGTTGAGCGTTTTTCATTGCATAGCTATAATGAGCCATTCGCATCATTTCTAAGTCGTTTAAATAATCTCCAAAAACCATAGTCTCGTCCTTAGAAATTCCTGTTTTTTCTTGGATAATTTGGATAGCATTGCCTTTATTGGCAGAAATGTTATTAATGTCAATCCAATTTGTGCCAGAAAGAGCTACTCGTAAGCCTTCGGCAGCAAAAGGCAATAGTTTTGGCAAAGAGTGAAACCGAGCCCCTAAGCGGTCGCAAATGGTAAGTTTGAAAATAGTATCGTCTATTTCCGAAAGATTTTTCACCATTTCCACTTGGTTGTAATGAATTTTAACTTGTTCTTCAATATATTTATCATTGGTGGATAAATAAGCACTTTTTTTTCCGCACAAGGCTACTCCTACTTGTGGAATGCTATTACAAGTTTCTACAATTTTGTTAATATGATAGGTAGAAATAGGAATTTCATCTAAAATTTCATTTTTTAACAGAGTAAAAGCTCCATTTTCGGCAATAAATCCTATTTTTTCTTTGATAGGTTCAAAAAATTGAAGCAAACTAGAATATTGTCTGCCACTTGCTACACAAAAAAGTATATTTCGGCGTTCTAATTCTTCAAAAATAGACATAAAATGAGGAGGGAACGCTCCGTTTTCGCCCAAAAGTGTTCCGTCCATATCGGTAACTATTAATTTTATCATTCTATAATAAAGAGTAATTTATTTTTCGTTCAGGTGTAATTTTTCCATAATTTCATTAGCTTTTTCGTATTGATCTTCAAATACAAAAACTTCCTGATTTTGGTCAAAAGACCCAAAACCAGCCATTTGTGCAGAAGCAGCTCTATCTTTTATAATTGGCTCAATATCTACTTCTTGCAAAGCAGATTGTAATAAAATAACACTTGGGATAGAGCCTTCGTAAATTTTTTTCAATTCTGTTTTCATTGTTTATAGAGTTAAAGGTTTGTTCTTTTTATATTTTTTAAGATGTTGAGGGTCAATGATTTTTATATTTTCAAAAGCGATAGCCCCACGTACTATTCCTGAAACTACTCCAAAAAGAGCGTTTATCATATTGATTTTCAATTCATTGACGTGGTAAATTAAGCTAATTTCTCTTGCGGGTTCAGGCTCTGAAAAATGATGAAGATGTTTTTGGTTATTTGCGGGCAAATTTAGCGTATGCAAGTAGGGCAGGAGGGTCATTCCCATACCTTCATCGGCGAGTTTGATAAGAGTTTCAAAACTACCACTTTTTATTTCAAAAGATTCTTTTGGTTCTGTGGTTTCGGCTTCAGTTTCGTTTTGTTGGCAAATATTTAAAACACTATCACGGAAGCAATGCCCATCTTGTAGCATTAAAATATCGGTTATTTGCAAATCTTCTGTTTGGATATTTTTCTTTCCTGTTAGTCTGTGATTATCAGGTATATAAGCTATAAAAGGCTCATAATACAAAGGTTTTTCTATGATTTGTTTTTCTTTTAGAGGAGTAGCAACGATGGCGGCATCAATACTTCCGTCAAGGATAGATTTGATACACTCTTTGGTGTTCATTTCCTCAATTTTGAGTTCTACTTTTGGGTATTTTTTGAGAAAAGTATTTAAAAACATAGGTAAAAGCGTAGGCATAACGGTTGGGATAATGCCCAATTTGAACCTTCCGCCAATGTATCCTTTATATTGAGCGATAATATTTTTTATTCTTTCCGATTCATTGACGATGCTTTCGGCTTGTTTTAGGATTTTTTCGCCTACTTCGGTAATACGGATAGGTTTTTTGCTTCGGTCAAAGATAACGACTTCCAGTTCTTCTTCCAATTTATGGATTTGCATACTTAAAGTGGGTTGCGTAACATAACATTTTTCAGCGGCTAAGCTAAAATTTTTATATTGAGCAACTGCCAAAATATATTGAAATTGTACAATGGTCATAGTATTTAATGGTATTTGAATTTTCAATATTGGTATAAAAAAAATCAATGTAAAAAGAAAATTTCACAACGAGAATAGTTATACCTTTGCATCAGAATTTAAAAATAGATTTTTATGAGTTATAATAGTTTAGGGCTTGACAAAGCCAAAGTTGAAAAAGTAGCCAATGCGCTCAATATATTGCTTGCTAATTATCAAACATATTATCAAAATCTTCGTGGGGTACATTGGAATATCAAAGGGAAACGTTTCTTTGAACTTCATATAAAATTTGAAGAACTTTATAATGCAGCTCAGGCGCAAGTAGATGAAATCGCAGAGCGAATTTTAACACTTGGAGGAGTTCCTTTCCATACTTTTGATAGTTATGTAAAAAATTCTTCTGTACCTGTGGGCGAAAATATTTTTGATGATGAAAAAACAGTTCGTCTTGTAGCCGATAGCATTAGTGAATTGCTAAGAATAGAGAGAGAAATACTTGCACTTGCTGATGAAGCAAATGACGAAGGCACCACTTCTCTTATTAGCGACCTTGTTACAGAACAAGAAAAAAACAACTGGATGCTTAGAGCGTATTTGAACGAAACTATTTAAATAAGTATTTTCTAAAAGGCTGTGATATTTTCACAGCTTTTTTTATTGAAATAAATTTTTAATTTTCCCAAAGAAACCACTTTCTTTATCAGGATTTACTAATTGTAATAATTCTTTTCTATTTAATTGAATAACCATATAATGCCCGTCTAAAAAAACACATTTATTTTTTGGCATTCGTTCCAAAAAAACATCATAAGGCAACATATGCGCTTGATAATCATCTTCTTTATTAGGGTCGCCTTTATGAGTCATTAGAGAAATTTGCCATTGCGTAATATCTTTTTGTTCCAAATTATATTGTGTAATATCAATAATAGGCGGATGTTCATAAGGCAAAATAGTAACAACATCTTGGGTAAGGACGTAATGCCCGAAAATTTCATTATTTTCTTTTTGGAAAAACATTTGACTGGCAATGAAAGCATCAAAATGATATAGCTGATAATCCAACATATTGCTAAATTCTTTCGCCATATCTTCGGCTTCTAAAATTTGGTTAGCCATTTTTTTATTAATGACAATAGGTCGTAAAATACTAAAAATCACGCTATTGCTATCTTCATTTTTTAAATGAGCTAAAATAGATTTTATACCGAAATTGATATCTTGCATAAAATCATAATCTACATTGTTAGGAGCGTAAATAGTTCCGTGTTCGTCTATTACATTGGTTTGCAAATGTGTTGCTATATTTTCAATAAAACAAAGAGCAATGTGCCAATCGGAAATGGTACTGGGAGTATTAACCCGAATATCATAAGAATTTTCTTGTTCATCATAACTTATTTCCGAGCCACGACCGCTCACGCCCAACTCGCCAAATAATAAAACACCAAAGTGGTTTAAAGGGGCATTCATTATTTCTTGATAATTATCGTGGTCTTCTTTTATAGAAAATTGAGATAATTTCCCATTGGAACAAGCAAGTAACTCATTGGGAGACATTATCTTACGTTCTGTATTTTTTATGCAAAAAGTAACGCTCATTCTGTTTTTATTTATCTTTTGCAAATATAGAATTTTATTTTGTAATAAGGGAAGTTTTTAATAAAATTGTATTTAATTATGATTTTTTAAGAAATAGAAAAATAATAAAAATTAAAATAATAGCATAATAATATAAAAAAATGTATCTTTGCAGATTAAAAATGCTAAAAATGCTTTTAAAAAGATATTTTTTTTATATATTTCTCCTTTTTTCGTGGGGTAATGTTGCTCAAACGCAAGATAGTTTGCTCTTAAACTTGCAAGAACAAATAAAAGAATTAAAAAAACTTCGTGTTAAAGATTCTTTAAAAATAGATATTTTAAGCACAGAATTGCAAACTATTATTATTGAAGGGCAAAAAGTAGAAGATAAAAAAGAAGATTCTACTTTGATAAAAAAGCGAATTACTGAAATTCAGCGGTTAAAATCTCAAACCGAAGGCGCTCCCATTATCATAGAAAATGATACTTTGTATAAAATATTTGCAACTGTGGGAGGCTATACCCCATTGGAGCGGGCGCGGCTAACTTCTTCTAAAATAAAAAAAGTAGCCGAAGATGTTATTTATTATTCAGATTCTCTGATAGTTAGAAAACAAGAAGATATTCAGTTTATTTGTTATCGAGGAGAAATTTTGCAGGTAGTAACCCCCACAGATGCACTTTGGTTTGGCATTTCAGATGACGAACTTTCGCATATTTTTTTAGATAAAATAAATAAAAATATAAAAAAATATAGAGTAGAACATAGCTTCAAAACTAAATTATGGCGAATAGGCGAACTTGCTTTGATGATTTTTGCAATAGCAGCTTTTTTCTTTGGGTTACGTTTTTTATTCCGAAAGCTACAAGTGTCTTTCTTTAAAATGAAATTTTATGACAAAGGTATTCGGATAAAAAATTATAACTTACTTAACCGAAATCAAATTCATAATATAGTTTCTAAAATATTGATGCTCATACATTTAGTGCTATTTTTTGTAGTTTTATTTTCTACTATCCCTTTTGCGCTAAAATTATTTCCATCTACTAAAATATGGGCAGAAAAATTACAAAAACTTATATTAGAGCCTTTTATAACGATATGGAATGCAATTATTGATTATTTGCCCAATTTGGTGATTATTTGTATTATTTTATTTATTACTAAATTGATAATGAACCTCTTACGTTATTTTTTATACGAAATAGAACGAGGTGCTTTAAAGATAAAGGATTTTTATAGAGAATGGGCAAAACCAACGTATAACATCATTCGTGGTCTGTTGATTTGTTTTGTCTTGATAATAATTTTTCCTTATTTGCCTGGCGCAGGTTCATTTGCTTTTCAAGGAGTTTCTGTATTTTTAGGTTTGTTAATTTCCTTAGGGTCTTCTTCTACTATTTCCAACGCAATTGCAGGAATATTAATTACTTATATGCGTCCGTTTAAGGAAAATGATTGGATAAAAACAGGAAATATAACAGGCTTGGTAGTAAGGAGAAATAGTTTAGTAACAAGGCTAAAAACTATTAATAATGAAGAAGTTACGGTGCCTAATTCGGCTATTTTGACAGGTTCTACGATTAATTATTCTTCCATCGGGAAAATGCAAGGATTGGTGATAACTGCCCAAGTATCTGTTAGTTATGATGTGGATTATGAAAAAGTAACCGATTTACTTATTGAGGCTGCTGTATCTACCAAAGGGATTTGTAATAAAGTAAAACCTTACGTTTTTCAAATTTCTCTTAATGAAATAAATGCCACATATGAAATAAACGCTGTAACAGATGATCCTCAAAATATGTACTATATAAAATCGGATTTGATAAAAAACATTCAGCATACATTCAGGCAACGAAACGTACGACTTAGTTCTATAAAGTATATAGAAATCAGAAAATAAAGCTCATTAAGGGAATAAAAAAAGCACTTCATTAGAAGTGCTTTTTTGTTATAGAAAATATTTATTTGTCTTCTTTTTCGTCTTCTTCAGACTTTTTGGTAGTATCATAAACTAATGGTGTAGCCACAAAGATAGAAGAATAAGTACCTGCAACAACCCCTATAATCATTGCAAACATAAATCCTCGTAGAGTTTCTCCACCAAAGATAAATATAGCAAGCAAGGTGAATAAGGTAGTTAAAGAAGTATTCAATGTACGGCTAAGGGTTGTACTGACAGCCGAATCCAAATTGTATCTTGTCCAGCCTTTTTCATTAGTAACTTCTCTAATTCGGTCAAAGATAATCACCGTATCGTTAAGCGAGTATCCAATTACGGTAAGAATTGCCGCAATGAAAGATTGGTCAATTTCCAAACTGAAAGGCATTACAGAATAAAGCAATGAGAACACTCCTAAGATGATAAGAACATCGTGAGTAAGTGCTGCAACTGCTCCGAAAGAGAATTGCCATTTTCTGAAACGCAATAAAATATAAAGGAAGATAACAGCAAGTGAACCGATAACAGCCCACGAAGCACTAGATTTAATATCTTCGGCAATACTTGGACCTGTTTTGTCTGATTTCATTACTCCAAGACCTCTTCCATTCATAAATTCGGTATAAGAAATATCTTCTCCCATAAATGGTTTTAGGTCTCGGTACAAAATTTCTTGTATTTCATTATCTACCGCAGTACTTTCTTCTTGTACTTTGTATTTAGTAGAAAGTTTTACTTGGTTTGCACTACCAAAAGTTTTTACCTCTACATTTCCTAAAGAATTTTTAAGAGCTTCGGCTATTTCCGTTGTTTTTACAGGATTTTTGAAACGAATTTGGTACGAACGACCTCCAACAAAGTCAATACCTTGGTCAAAACCACGAGTAAAGATAGAACCTAAACTAACCAAAATCATTACAATAGAAATAGAATACCAAAGTTTTCTTCTTTTAATGAAATGATAATGAACATTTGCCAAAATATTTTTAGTAATAGGAGTAGAGAAAGCCAAATCTCCTCCTTTTGCTACTTTTCTATCAATAAATAAACGAGTAATGAAAATAGCTGTAAATAAAGAAGTTACAATACCAATCATTAAGGTTGTTGCAAATCCTTTAATAGGCCCACTACCAAAGATAAACAATACTACCCCTGTTAAGAAAGTGGTAATGTTAGAGTCTAAGATAGAAGAAAGTGCGTGTTTGAACCCGTCTGTAACTGCAACAGAAAGTGCTTTACCTGCCCTGAGTTCTTCCCTGATACGTTCAAAGATAATCACATTGGCATCAATAGCCATACCTATGGTAAGAACAATACCCGCAATACCTGGCAGAGTAAGCACAGAATGCAAGCTCGCTAAAACACCAAAAATAAGTAAAATATTGAAAAATAGGGTAAAATCAGCATATACCCCAGCACGTCCGTAGTAGAATAACATCCAAAGGAAAATAAATCCGCCAGCGATAACGAACGACATAAATCCGTTATTGATAGCCTCTTGCCCAAGAGATGGTCCTACGATTTCTGACTGAATAATATCTGCCGAAGCTGGTAATTTACCTGCACGAAGTACGTTTGCTAAGTCTTGCGCTTCTGCAACGGTGAAGTTTCCTGTTATTTGTGAGTTACCTCCTGCAATGGCTCCGTTTGTAACACCTGGTGCAGAATAAACAATATTATCCAAAACAATGGCAATATTACCTTGTTCAGTATAAGCTTTTCCTGTTAAATTTTCCCAAATTTTAGCTCCTTTGCTATCCATATTCATAGAAACACAAGGCTGGCTTCGGTGGTCATAAGTTTGCACAGCATCGGTAATAACACCACCTGTTAAAGGTGCTTCGTTGTTACGATTTCCTCGTAAAGCATACAATTCTACAAGGTCAGATTTTCTAAGAAGGCTACGTAGTTGGTCTTTGAATTTAGTAGCTTCGGTTGGGTTTGCATTTTCGTATTCTAATGGAATAAATTGATTATAAAGCTGTTTTAAATCACTTAATTTATGAGGTTTCCCGAAAGCGAAACGAGCATATTTAAGATGGTTTGGTAACAATCTTTTTCCGTCTTCTGAATGGAAATAAGAAAGTAATTTCGTAGTATCTGAAGCTAAAAAATACCCAATAGAAGGCGAATTTGCACCAGAAGTAAGCTGAATAAGGTCATAAATAGGGTTAGCTTTTGGAGCAACAACAGAATCTTTTTTATCAATTTTAGCCAAAAGTGTATCTACTTCACTTTGTGTAGCCTCTGCTACTTCTACTTTTTCAGGGTCTAATTTTGCTTGAAGTACGTTGTTCAAATCTGCAAAATATTGATTGAAATCATTTGCTTTGAAAGTTTCCCAAAACTCTAACTGAGCAGTACTTTGTAACAAATTTTTAACACGAGAAATATCCTTCGCTCCAGGAAGTTCTACCGATATACGTCCAGAATTACCCAAACGTTTAATATCAGGGTTAGAAACTCCAAATTTGTCTATACGTTTGCGCAATACCTCAAAGGCAGAAGAAATAGACTCATCAAGTTTATTACGAATAATAGGACGCACTTGGTTGTTAGGCATTTGCGGTGTTATAAGTCCGCTAAGTGTCTTATTACCAAATACATCTGGTGCAGAAAGCTGTCCGCCATTTCTTTCAAAAGCCTCAAAGAAAAGGTCAATGTAAGTTTTATCTGTTTCTCGAAGTCCTTTATCTGCTTCGTCTAACGATTTTTCAAAAATGGCATTTTTAGAATTATCTGCCAATTCTCTTAAAATGTCTTTAACAGAAATTTGTAAAGTTACGTTAATACCTCCTTTTAGGTCAAGACCTTGTTTTAGCTCTTCGTCTTTTACTTGTTTGTAAGTATAATTTACAACACCCAAGTTATAAACCGATTCATTACCAATAGAATCCAAATATCTATCGACAATTTTCTCTCGTTTTGCGTTGTAATCTTCCTCAGAACTTGGTACTTTTAACTCTGCAAACTTGCGAGCTTTACTCTCCACATTGTTCGCTACAAATGTGAAAGACAGCTGGTAAATACTGACTAACCCAAATAAAATAGCAAACAATTTTACTAATCCTTTGTTTTGCATTTTTACAATTATTTATAATCTTTCAAAAATTGCGCAAATATAGGAAATTTCCATAAAATATCGTAGATTTATTTGTTAAAAATTAAGTTTTTATAAAGAAGAAAAAATATAGTACCAAGAGAGTGTAATCTAAATAATTGTAAATCAGTATTTTATATTAAAAATAGGGAAAAATATGTTAAAAATAAAAAGCCTCAAATTAGTTCTGAGGCTTTTATTGTTATCTGTAATCTCTTACATATTCCATAAGTTGTTTTTTATCACTCGAGAAAGTAAATATTTGATAAACAACGAAAAAATTGTTTTTATCTACACAAATAGGATATAATTTTTTTGCCATAGTTAGTTTAGCTTTATCAAAAGAAAAGGCAGAGGCTAATTCTTTGATTTGCTGTGAAGTAAAAGCTGTTGTACGCATTTGTTGCTCTATGAAAATGGCTTTCTCATCATCAAAGGTATAATTTTGTCGAAGATTAGATATAAAATTTCTAAATACATCATCTGGCATAACATTCGCTTGTATGAAGATTTCATTTTGGGCAAATCCTCTATTATTTCGGTAAGGATTATTCCAAATATCATTCCAATTTTCTACTCCATACCATTGACTTTCAATAGGATA
Source organism: Capnocytophaga sp. (assembly GCA_030530525.1). GTDB lineage: Bacteria > Bacteroidota > Bacteroidia > Flavobacteriales > Flavobacteriaceae > Capnocytophaga. The sequence continues at coordinate 16,679 of JAUMUT010000006.1, forward strand.
AGAAGCTAATTCATACAATCCATATTGTGTAAAAAAGTCTAATACAACCCGAGTATCATTTTTTGCAAAAATAGTAGTTCTGTATATCAAATATCCGTTGGCATAGATAGAAAGTGGTTGCCTGCCTGCACCAACATCAAAGAAACGAAATTTACCATTAGAATTGCTAATTTGCTGATTCCCAAGCTCTATTGTAAAAAAGCCAACTTCTGGAATACGAATAAAAACCTCTGAGTATCCGAAATTTACATTCCATTGATAATTAATTTGTGTATTTCTATGTTGTTGTAAATCAATGGGTTTTAGTTCTTTATTCCCATCTATCCATTCCATACGTTGTACATTAATTTCTGATGGTTTTGCTTCATTTTTTAATAAAGTACCCATTTTTCCTGCTTCTTGTGCAAAGATAAATTGGGATAAAAAAATACCAAAAAAAGCTAATTTTTTCATTTTTATAATTTTTTTGTGATTTTCATAAAAACAGATAGCAATATGTATGCCACAATGATAAGAGGGATTCCTAAAACTTTGAATATCAATAATAAAATAATAGAAATTACTAAGAAAAGATATTTTATTGCGTTGTTTTTTAAGGAAAAATCTTTGAATTTTAGTGCAAAAAGTTCTATTTCGCTATTAAGCAAATAACAACTAAGGAGTGTAATACTAAGCAAACCCCATAAAGGAAGATAAAAAAATGTTAAATTATCGTCCATTTGGCCAACTCCTAACCCAACAATAAACAAGGCATTGGCGGGTGTAGGAAGCCCAATAAAAGAAGAGGTTTGCCGAGTGTCAATGTTAAATTTTGCTAATCGGTAAGCAGAGGCTAACGTGATGAGGAAGCCTGAAAAAGGAATTAATTCGTAAAAGCCTCCATAAGAAGGAGTTACATTACTTATTAGTAGAAACATTACTTGCCCAGGTACAACACCAGAGGTTACCATATCTGCCAAAGAATCTAATTGTAAGCCCAAAGGGGAAGAGACTTTTAACATTCGGGCTACAAATCCGTCAAAAAAATCAAATACAATTCCTAAAAAAATCCAAAATAAAGTCCCTTTAAAATATCCAATGGAGGCGTATTGTAGGGCTATTAAACCACAAAATAAATTTAAAAGTGTTAAAAAATTTGGGATATGTTTTTTCATTATATTAAATTGAAGGTAAGAAATAGCAAAGGAATATTATCCAAGTTTTGTATTACTTGATGAATATTCCTTTGCTTTTTAGATTAATAAAAAATTATTGTTGTGAAACGTTTTCTACTCGTTCTACCTTATCGTGTTTAGAAAGAGTTAGACGTACAATGCTGTTTTCCAGAGCAATAAGGTTGTGAGGCACTGCGCCTTCCAACGTAAGCATATCGCCTTTTTCTAAGTGAAGAACTTCGTTATTTACTCCGAAATCCACTTTTCCTTCAAAAAGTTCCACCACAATAGGGTAGGGTGTTTGGTGTTCTTTCATTTCTTGCCCTTTTGCCATTGTGATGCGGATTTCTTTGGAGAAAGAAGTTTCTAAAAGGGGTTCTACATTGGCTCTGTCCGCTTTGTAGGTTATGTTTTTGGTTAATGAATTTGTTTTCATTGGTTTATGTATTTAAATTATTAAAAATAAGCAACTCCTATGGTGATATTCTTCCAAGTTGGAGTATTTTGGTATGTTGTTTTTATGGTATCGTCTTTTACAAATACGTTTATAGAATTAGTTGAAAAAGGATTTCCTTTTAGGGTAGGAGGAGTTTCAGGCTCTAAATAAATAGAGGTTAATTGATGACAATCATTGAAAGCTCCAAAACCTATTTCTTTAACATTTTCAGGGATAATAACCGAGTGAATAGCAAAACAATTAGCAAAAGCCATACGACCAATTGTTGTTACAGAATCAGGAATATTTATACTTTCTAAGCGAATACAATTTGTAAAAGTGTTATCCTGAATTTTAGTAAGTCCATTTGGCAATTCAATAGATTTTAATCTTCTACAATTTTGAAAAGCTCCAATACCTATTTCTGTAACTTTATTGCCAATTATGATACTTGTGAGTTGTTGTGTATTAGTGTTTTCAGAAAAGGCATAAATACCAATTTTGATGATATTTTTTAGTACAGGGTCGGTATTCATATTGAGGTGTTTGGTTGTGAGGTTTTTCCATCTTACCAATGTGGTTTTATCCGTAGATAATTCATAATCAATCCCTTCTTTAAATATAGTGGTATTGGTTAAAGAAATACCTTCGCCCCAGCCAGTATTTGTTTTTGGTCCAAAGAGAATTTTATCTTCTGTTTGGATATAGAAATCTCCTTCTTTACCGATGGCGTTGTCAGGATTGGTAGTTCCTGAATAGATTTTTGTTCCGCTTTCGCCAATTGCTTTATGTTCGCTTTTTACACCATCTAAGACCCAATATCCATCGGTACTGATAGTTATTTTTGTGCCATCTTTTCCTTTTTGTCCATCGTTACCAATTGCTTTTACATTGATAACACTTCCGTTTATTTTCCAATATCCGTTTTCTATTTCAATGGTAGGAGTATTTCCGTCGTTTCCTTTTTCACCTTGTGCTTTTTGGTTGGTATTTATGTCATTAATGTGCCAAAATCCGTTTTTTATTTCCAATTTTGGAGTATTTCCGTCGTTACCAATAGCTTTTTTATCGGTTTTTTCTCCATTAATAACCCAAAATCCGTCTTCACTGATGGAAATCGTAGGTGTTGTGCCATTATTTCCGTCATTTCCTTTTTCACCTTGTGCTTTTTGACCAGTATTTACGTCGTTAATGAACCAAAATCCATTTTTTATTTCTAATTTAGGAGTATTTCCGTCGTTTCCTTGTGTTTTTTGAGATGTTTTTTCTCCATTAATAACCCAAAATCCGTCTTCACTGATGGAAATCGTAGGTGTTGTGCCATTATTTCCGTCATTTCCTTTTTCACCTTGTGCTTTTTGACCAGTATTTACGTCGTTAATGTACCAAAATCCATTTTTTATGGTAAAAGTAGGAACATTGGCATCTTTTCCGTCTTTCCCGATGGCTTTTTTATCGGTTTTTTCTCCGTTAATAATCCAAAACCCATCTTCACTGATGGAAATCGTAGGTGTTGTACCGTTATTTCCGTCGTTTCCTTGTGCTTTTTGAGATGTTTTTTCTCCATTAATAACCCAAAACCCGTCTTCACTGATGGAAATCGTAGGTGTTGTGCCATTATTTCCGTCATTTCCTTTTTCACCTTGTGCTTTTTGGTTGGTATTTACGTCATTAATGTACCAAAAACCGTCTTTTATTTCCAATTTTGGAGTATTTCCATCGTTTCCTACGGCTTTTTTATTTGTTTTTTCTCCGTTGATAACCCAAAATCCGTCTTCACTGATAGAAATAGTAGGCGCATCGAGTACAGCTTTTTGAGATGTTTTCTCTCCATTAATGTACCAAAAACCGTCTTTTATTTCAATTTTAGGTGTATTTCCGTCTTTTCCGTCAGTTCCTTTAAGATTTACAATAGGATTTCCCCAATTTCCGTCCTTTTTAGGTCCATAGAGATTGTATGAAGACAAATCTATGAAAAAATCTCCGTCTTTACCAAAGTTTGCTGCTGGGGCATTGTTCCCAGAGAGAATCGTCTTAGCATCTTCCCCTTTGGTATAGATATATTCGGTTTCTGTCTTAGTACATTTTACGCTAATGAAAACAACCGAAAGAGCAATGCATAATGTGGAAAAAAATTTTCTCATTATAAATTATAAAAAAGTTATATTAATATTCTAATTTTAGCATAGATAATTTATTGTCAAAAACATAGGCGATATTTTCTGCCCGTAGCTTGGCTTCTTCGGCTATTTCGCCAATAAATTGTTCATCAATATTTTGCTTGAAAATCTCTACCCATCGGTCAAAATGATGACTTTCAATAGGTAGAGGGATATGTTTTTGGAAAGGATTTCCGCGGTAATCGCCTTCTCCGAGTAATAATTTACTCCAAAAGGCGTACATAATAGGTAAATGCGTAGCCCAATTTATTTTAGCAAAATCATTAAAAATATAAGATAAACCTTCATCTTTATTGACTTTATCATAGAAAGAATCTACCATTTGGCGTATATCTTCTTGTGTTTCTATATCGTGCATATTATTTTTTTGCAAAAGTATTATTAATTTTTATGATAAACAAATTTTCCTTATAAAATAATTATTTTAGTGTTTTTTTTGTTAATAAATACTTATGTTAAAGATATTTTGCTTAAAATTGAATATTAATTCCGTATATTTGTGTATCTTCCAAAATGGAAGTAGAAAAACGCAAATGGTATTTTTTTGGAGTTTCTACCACATTAGTTTTATGTTTGGTAATACGTGTATTTGCTATGTTTTTCCCGATGAGATAGCCCATAAAAATAGCGATAGGATAATCGGAAGCCCAATGTACTTTGCTTTGCATCATCTCAAACCCGAGCAAGCCCAAGGCGGTATAACTAACGGGTTTTATCCATTTTTTTTCAGGATAATTTTCAATAAGAACAGTTACGGCAGCCATAGCAGTGGTAAGGTGTCCGGAAGGCATAGCGTCGTAATTGGAGGTGTGTTTTTGGTATGCCGAAAAGCTCGGAGCAAAATTCCAATGGCTGTGCCGTCTGCCGTCATTCATTGTAATAAATGGACTTTCTCGCCCAGTGAGGCGTTTTATAGGTTGTACAAAAAGCCCTGTAACGGCAATACTTTCTAAAACTTGCATCGCTGTGCTTTGCGCTCGGTAATCCTTAGTGATGAGTCCGTAAGTAGCTAATCCTCCGCTTATTAGGATAAAAGTAGTTCCGTTACCCAAAAGGTATAATCCTGAATTGAGGTCGGTAGGAATGTTTTCTAACGGGCCCAATTTTTGGTAACTATGATTAGGATTTAACCCTAAATTTTCTCCCAAATTTCTACTTTCATTAATCAACCAAGGATCGGCAGGCATTAGCGCACCCGTAGCAACAAGCGAAGCGATTCCGTAAGGATAATAAGGCTTTGCTACAAAATCCGAAGCGGTGTTAAGAAAGTTTCTCGGAATTTTATTTACCAAATGATAAATTTTAGGCTTTTTATAGCTAAAAGTTTCATTTTCAGATATTTGATAAAACTGAATGTCTTTATTTTCTGAGGAAAAATCTAAACTATCTATTTCTTGTGTTATTCCTAAAAAAGGGAATAAGGTAAAGAAAAAAAGGATTTTTTTCATTTAAATACTATTTTTTAGATAATTAATGCAAATAAGCCTCTGAATTTTCGCCAAAACGTACTTCTATATGCTCTTGTAATGATGTAGAAAGAGAAATGCCTTTAAAATCTGCTTTTACAGGATATTTTTTATGATTTCTATCTACTAAAACGGCTGTTTTTAAGCGTTTTAGAGGTACTTCCAAGAAATGTTTTACGCCATAAATAAGCGTTGTTCCTGTGCTTAAAACATCATCTACCAAAACAACAGATTGGTTGGTGTATTCTTCTTTTGGTAAAGAAGTAGAAATAGGTTCTAAAACGTTGGTTTTGTTTATTTTAACTTTACAAAGTTTAATAGAAATATCACATATTTTAGAAAGTTCTGTGTGTAATTTTTCTGCCAAAATATAGCCATTTTCCTGAATGCCAGCAAGGATAAATTCTTGCTCATTTAGGTTGGTTTCGTATATTTGATAGGCAATTCTTCGTATTTTATGCTCTATTTGTTGGTGGTTTAAAATGGTTGTCATTTTTATAAAATTTAATTATTCATCATCGTTTTCTAAGGAGAAATCTTTTTCGGGGTAGAACCAATCGTCAAGGTCTCTTCTATCTTTTTTGGTAGGTCGTCCTTCTCCTTTTTTTCGGTAATAATCTTGTGCAAGTTTCTGTAATTCAGCGTGTTCAAATGCTTCTGGTGGAGTGTTATCTGTTCGGTACAAATTTACTAATTTTGCTCCCACGCGCGATTCGGGAATGTCATTTATAACCATTTCATAATTTATTTGGTCTTTACGAATGGTAATTTTGTCTTGCACAAAAATTTCTTTGGAGGCTTTGGCTACTTCTCCATTTATTTTTATATGTCCTTTCTTGCAGGCTTCGGTGGCTATATTTCGGGTTTTATACACCCGAATGCACCATAAATATTTATCAATTCTCATCGTATTTTTCGTTTAAAAGAATATGTTTTTGTAAATATGGCAACGTTAATCTTTGCTATTCAATAGATTATATTAAATAGAATTAAAAAATCATAATAGTTGCAAAAAACTATGCAAAAATACGAGAAATTTTGTAACTTGCACCCAATTTTATAAATTTATAATTAAAAATAATGAAACACAAAAATTTCTTAGCAATTGGGCTTTTAGTTTTTGCTTTATTTTCGTGCAAAAAAGATAATAACGGCGTAACCATTCGAGATTATAACGAAGTAGCCGTAGAAAATGAACGGGATATTCAAACCTATTTGAAAACGCATTTTGCTTACTTGGATACCAATAATAATGTAGTGATAGACACCATAGCAGGAGCAAATGCAAGTCAAACTTCTTTGTTAAATGACACTAACTTGAAGAAAAAAACGCTCAAAGTAAGAATAACTGATAATTCGTATCTTGACCATACAATGTATTATATTATTTTTAAAGAAGGAACAGGCGAACAAGCAACGGTAGCAGATAGGTCGTATGTACTTTATAAAGGACAAACATTGAAAAATAAAGTTTTTGAAAATGCTAAAAAATTAACACAAAACAATTGGTTTGATCTCTTAGGGGATAGAACAAGAAATAATAACGGAATGATTTACGGATTCCGTGAAGCCGTAGCCTTGTTAAAAGCTGCTCCTATACAAGATTTGCCAGAAAACCAAGACGGAACACTCTCTTTGCCATCCAATTACGGAATAGGGCTATTTATTATGCCAGCAGCATTGGCTTATTATACAGGAAGTACCAATATTCCTGCATATTCACCTGTTGTTTTTGAAATAAATTTATTAAAAACAGAACATATTGACCACGATGCAGATGGTATTCCTTCTATTAATGAAATAAATCATCAAGAAGACGGAATAATTTCTTACCCTGATTGTAACGGAAACGGAGTAGTAGATTATTTGGATAGCAGAAAGTGTAATTAAAAACGAAATAAAGAATGATTTCTGTTAAAAAAATAATAACGACAAAGGAAATGAAAGACTTTGTTAAATTCCCTTTTTCGTTATATAAAAATAGTAAAACTTGGGTGTCACCTATTATTAAAGATGAATTGGCAACCTTTGACGCTTCCAAAAATCCTGCATTTGAAAACGCCGAAGCAGAGTTTTTTTTAGCATATAAAAACAATATAGTCGTTGGGCGAATAGCGGTTATTATCAATAAATACGAATTAGAAAAAGGAATAAAAAAAGTTCGTTTTGGTTGGTTGGATATGATTGATGATGTAGAAGTAACCCGCGCTCTTCTCCAAAAAGCAGAAGAAAAAGCAAAAGAACTACATTTGGAATACATAGAAGGTCCAATGGGATTTTCTAATATGGACAAAGTAGGCGTGCAAACCGAAGGCTATGAAGAAGTAGGAAGTATGGTTACTTGGACAAATTTCCCGTACTATTCCTCTCATTTAGAGCAACTTGGGCTTAGCAAAGAAAAAGGATATATAGAAAGTTATTTCTATACGCAAGGCATTGATGAACAATGGTTTTACAAAATGGGCGATGTAGTAGAGAAACGTTATCAGCTTACTTTTGCCCCAATAAAAACGAATAAAGACATTATTCCATATGTAGATGAAATGTTTGATTTGTTTAACGAAAGCTATGCCAATCTTTCTTCATTTATCCCTGTTAGCCAAAGACAAAAAGATTATTTTAAAGAAAAATATATCCCGTTTGTAGAGCCAGAATTTATTAAATTTATTTTAGATAAAAACGGGAAAATAATCTGTTTTGCGATTGTATTACCTTCATTTTCAGAAGCATTACAAAAAGCAAAAGGCAAATTATTTCCTTTCGGATTTTTACATTTACTCAAAGCATTGAAAAAACCAAAAACAGTAGATTTTTATCTTATTGGCATCACGCCAGAGTATCAATCCAAAGGTGTTCCTGCTATGCTTTTCCGAGAATATTATAAAATATTTAAGAAAAAAGGGGTAGAAAAATGCGTTATTACACCCGAATTGGAAAATAATATTATGGTACAAAAATTATGGAAGAACTTTAACGTTACAGATTTTGGAAAACGAGCTACTTACAGAAAAAATATTGTATAAATATAAAAAAACAGGCTATCATTTTAGACAGCCTGTTTTTTTGTGAATAAATAATTTTACCTTGTCCAACTGACCATAAGGCGTTTTATTTTTGCCGTGTCAGGAATGTCATTGATTGTAAAATCTCCTGATATAGAAGCAATTAAATCACTTTTGTCAAAAGCAAAATAAAGATTACTATTCTTTGGCATTACAACAACGGTGGTCAAAGATTGCTCAAAATCAAAATCAGAATACACTTTTTTAATGTCAGCAAAAGTACTTTCTAAGGAAATTCCGTTTTCTGTTTTGAATCTTGCGTCCATTATTTGGATATTTGCAATGTATTGCGTTTTGTCTTCATTAGGTTGCGTAGGAGTAAGCTCTAAAAGTTGTTTTTTTTCACCATTTTTATCAAAAATAGAAAAACGCTCTTGGCTTGCATAACGAAATTCGCCATCAAAAGCAGATTTTACCAAAGAATCTTTGGCATAAATAGAATCTAACTGGCTGGTTTTGTTATTTTTACTTAATACTCCAACACTATCATTAGTAATTAAGAATTTTTTATCAATATTATTACAACTTATTATAGATAAAGCAATTACAGAAAGAAAAATAGAAGATTTCATTTATACTATTTTTATGTTGTTATTTATTTTTTTAACACTTTACTAAGAACACCAAATACTCCACGGATGAATGTTGCACTTGTAAGTAGCTTAATTACAGGATTTTGCGCAGTACTTCTACGAGTAGTGCTGGTGGTTCGGGTAGAGGTTTCTGTTTTTCTGTTTTTTTCTTCTTTATTTTTTTCTTCCTCATTTTGAATGCGTTGTACTTTGGCTGTCAAAATTTCGTAAGCACTTTCGCGGTCTATAACTTCATTATATTTTGGTTTTAAAGAAGAATTGTTAATTAGTGTTCTTAGTTCGTTATCTGTAAGAATATCCATACGGCTCATAGGCGAACACATCATTGTTTCTACTAACGGCGTTGGGCGACCTTTGGTATCCAAAGCAGTGAAAAAAGCATCGCCAATGCCAAGAGTAGTAAGGTTTTCGGCTACGTCATAAAATTCTGTGACAGGATAGTTTTGAGCCGTTAGCTTAATGGCTTGTCGGTCTTTGGCCGTGAAAGCTCTTAGAGCGTGTTGTATTTTCATACCAAGTTGAGAGAGTACCGCATCGGGGATATCCGTAGGGTTTTGGGTACAGAAAATAAGTCCAACTCCCTTAGAACGAATGAGTTTCACGATATTTTCCAATTGGTTAAGCAATGCTTTGGACGCTTGATTGAAAATTAAATGAGCTTCGTCAATGAAAATTACCAATTTTGGTTTTTCCATATCTCCAATTTCTGGAAATGTATTATAAATTTCAGCAAGCAAGCAAAGCATAAAGGTGGAGAACATTTTTGGTCGGTCTTGAATATCATTTAGACGAATAATATTAACATAACCTTCTCCTTTGCTATTGGTACGAAGCAAGTCTTCCACTTCAAAACTTCTTTCCCCGAAAAATAAAGATGCCCCTTGGTTTTCCAATTCTACAATTTTCCTTAGAATAGCACTGGTAGAAGAACTAGATATTCTTCCATATTCCGCTTCAAACTCACTTTTTCCTTCTTCGGTGGCGTATTGTAATATTTTTTTGAGGTCTTTCAGGTCTAAAAGAGGATAATTATGGTCATCACAATATTTAAAAACCACAGCCAAAACGCCTTCTTGTACATCAGAAAGGTCTAAAATACGAGAGAGTAAAACCGAACCAAATTCAGAAACCGTAGCCCGAAGCCGTACGCCATCTTGTTCAGAAATGGTAAGCAATTCAACAGGGAAATTTTGAGGCGTGTATGTTAGCCCCATTTTTCCGTAACGTTCTGTTATAAAGGATTTTTCTTCTCCTTTTTCGGCTATTCCGCTAAGGTCTCCTTTTAAGTCCATCAAAAGGGTTGGTACGCCTTTTTTGGATAAATTTTCCGCTAAGGATTGTAAGGTTTTCGTTTTTCCTGTTCCTGTTGCTCCTGCTATTAATCCGTGTCGGTTCAGGGTTTTAAGTGGTAATTTTACAAAAGTATCTTTTTGTACTTCTCCGTTATAAATAGCTCCTCCAAGAGTGATAAAATCTCCATTGAACTGATAGCCAGAAAGTATGGTTTCTCTAAATTTTTCTACTGACATTTTTAAAATATTGTAAATGAATAAGTTATTTGTATTTTTCTTAGTTAAGAAAATTGCACGAAGATACAAAATATTTTTTATACTCCAATATTTTTAGAGAAATATAACTAATATTTTCTTATCTTTAACAATATTGTTTATTGCTTTTACAATCCTTTTTTTTCGTAAATAAAATAAAAAAATCCTTAAAAAAATATTATTTTTTACTTTGTTAATAAAAAAATAGAAAGAAAGTGGGAAAAAGTGGTGTAAAGTGGGAAAAAGTTTATATCTTTGACGCGAATTTCTAAACAGATGATAAACTTTTTTGAAACATATGAATGTAAGGCAGATTCCAAAGGTAGAATAATGATACCTTCTGGACTTAAATCGCTTATGGACAATGTGTTACAAAATGGTTTGGTACTAAAACGTTCTATTTATAAACCTTGTATTGAGTTGTATCCGCGTGAAGAATGGCAACAAATTCGGGAGAAATTGAGCAAGCTAAATCAGTTTAATCCGGAGCATTTGGCGTTTATTCGGCTTTATACGGCAGGCGTTAAAGAGGTAGAAATAGATGCTTCTGGGCGTTTTCTTATCCCTAAATTGTTATTTGACTTTGCTAAAATAGAAAAAGAAATCGTTTTAGTGCCAAGTATCAATTTTATTGAAATTTGGGATAAAAATTTATATGAAAAAGAAATTAATTCTATAAATGAAGAAGATTTTATGCGTTTAACCGAAAAAATTATGGGAGGGAATGAGTAATTATCATACATCGGTATTATTATCAGAAAGTGTAGAAGGCTTAAATATTCAGCCTGACGGAGTGTATGTAGATGTAACCTTTGGCGGTGGCGGGCATTCGCGAGAAATACTTCGTCAATTGGGCGAAAATGGCAAACTTTATGCCTTTGACCAAGATAAAGATGCTTTGGAAAATGAATTGAAAGACCCTCGTTTTACGCTTATTCATCAGAATTTCAGGTATTTAAAACGTTTTTTACGATTTTATGGAGTTAGTAAAGTAGATGGTATTTTAGGAGATTTTGGCGTTTCTTCGCATCAGTTTGATGAACCTTCGCGCGGGTTTTCTACTCGTTTTGATGCTGATTTGGATATGCGAATGAACCAAGACGACGCCAAAAGTGCTTATACTATATTAAATACGTATGAAGAACAAGCCTTGTCTGCTATTTTTTATGAATATAGTGAGCTGAAAAACGCTCGGCAAATAGCCAAAGCAATTGTAGAATACAGGCAAAACAAAGAAATAAAAACCAGTGGTGAGTTGCAACAAATTTTAAAAAAATGGCTACCAAAATTTAAGGAAAATAAAATTTTAGCTCAAATTTTTCAAGGCATTCGGATAGAAGTAAATGATGAGATAAATGTTCTGAAAGAATTTTTGCTTCAAACCCCCGAAGTTCTTAAAAAAGGAGGAAGACTCAGCCTCATTAGTTATCATTCGTTGGAAGATAGATTGGTAAAACGTTTTATCAGAGACGGAAAATTTTCTGGCGAAGCCGAAAAAGATATGTTTGGGCATAGCCAAGTTCCGCTAAAAAAAGTAGGAAATTTAATAGTGCCTTCTGAGCAAGAAATAGCAATAAATAACCGTGCAAGAAGTGCAAAATTGCGAATAGCAGAAAGAATTTAAAATGAAACAAGTAAAAGAACGAATAGTAAAATTATTAAAAGTAGATTTTTTGGTAGGCGAAAATGCCCTGAAAAATTGGATAATGATTCTCTTTGGGCTTTTCCTTTGTATAATAATGATTTATAGTGCGCATCTTTTTGAACAAAAAGTACATACCATTTCTAAACTAACCGATGAAGTGCAAGACCTTAGTAGCGAATTTGTAGATGTACGTTCGCAGTTACAACGAGTAAAATTAGAATCAAGCGTATTAAAATCTTTAAAAGATAGTGGGTTAAAACAATCAGAAACGCCACCTAATAAAATAAAAGTAATCGTAAAGCAATGAAAGAAGAAGTTCAGAAAGACAAAACCATTACCATTCGGACAATTATTATAGCCGTAGGTATGCTTCTTTTTGCGCTGGCGATTTTTGTAAAACTTCTTGATTTGTATTTCAATGGGGAAAAATACGAAAAATTAATAGAAGAAAACACGATAAAAGAATTTGTCGTTCAGCCTAATAGAGGTAATTTATATTCAGATGATGGGAGCTTATTGGCAACCTCCATCACACGGTATGATATTCGGTTTGATGCCAAAGTGCCAAAAGAAAAAGATTTTCAAAAAAATGTAAAACCATTATCCGATTCTCTGGCAAAAATGCTCAAAAAAGACCCCGCATATTATTCCAAATTACTCAAAGATGCGTACAAACAAAAAAGTAGATATTTGCTCTTGGCGCGCAATTTAGGCTATGACGAATGTATGCGAGTGAAAAAATTTCCTCTCTTGGAAAAAGGAGCTTATAAAGGCGGTTTGATAGTAGAAGCCAAAACCTCGCGCGAATATCCGTTAGGGGCTATTGCTCACCGAATTGTAGGTTATGACCGAATGGACGAAAATGGCAAACATTTGCAAGTTGGTCTGGAAGGGGCGTTCAGTAAATATCTTTCAGGGATAGAAGGCAAGCAACTCAAACAAAAAATAGCCAAAGGCGAATGGAAACCTGTAAATAATAGTAACGAAATAGAACCACAAGATGGGTATGATGTTGTTTCTACTATTAATATTAATATTCAGGATATTACGCACCACGCTTTGCTCACGCAGTTAGAGAAATTCCAAGCCGACCACGGGTGTGCCATAGTGATGGAAGTAAGCACAGGCGAAATTAAAGCTATTTCCAATCTTGGAAAAACTTCTAACGGGAAATATGCCGAGAGATTTAATTATGCCATTGGCGAAACGTATGAGCCTGGTTCCGTTTTCAAAACAATGTCGCTCGTTACCATAATGGAAGAAGCAGCCATTGATACGACCTATGTGGTTAATACGCAAAACGGAGTAATATCTTATTACGGACACGAGGTAAGAGACTCTAACAGAAAAGGTTACGGAGAAATTAATCTTTCCAAAGCTATGCAAGTATCTTCCAATACGGCAATAGTAAAGGCAGTACACGATTTATTTCATAAAGAACCTAAAAAATTTGTCAATCGTCTTAATAAAATGAATTTAAATTCCAAATTAGGAATTTCTATCAGTGGCGAAGGAACTCCAAAAATTCCTCAGCCCAACCAAAGAGATTGGAGCGGTATTTCCTTGGAATGGATGGCATACGGCTATGGTGTAGAAATGACTCCTTTGCAAGTTTTAACATTTTATAATGCTATTGCAAATGATGGAATAATGCTAAAACCACGAATGATAAAAGAAGTAAAACAATGGAATAAAACCGTTGAAAAATTTGATTTGGAAGTAATTAACAGCAATATTTGCTCGCCAACAACAGCAAATAAAATAAAAAAAGTTCTTGAAAATACAGTAAAATACGGAACAGGGAAAGCCCTTTATTCGCCCAATTTCTCAATGGCAGGGAAAACAGGAACCGCTCAAAAAGACTATAATGATAAAAACAAATTAGGCTATATTTCCTCTTTTGCAGGTTTTTTTCCAGCGGATAACCCTAAATATTCGTGTATTGTCGTGATTCATAACCCTGATAAAAAGATTGGTTATTATGGTGCAGATGTTTCAGGACCCGTTTTTAAGAGTATCGCTCAGAAAATTTATACCAATTCTTTGCTTATAGATACCATTGAAGATGTAGAAGAGCCAAGCCAAAGCGTACAGAAGAGTAATAAACGTTATGCAGAGATTACTCAAAAATATAAAACCATCGTTCCTAATGTGATAGGAATGAGCGCAATGGACGCTATTGCTATTTTGGAAAATTTAGGCTTAAATGTTATCGTTTCAGGAACAGGAAAGGTAAAAGAACAATCTATTTCTGGTGGAGAGCGCATCGGGCGAAATAGAACTATTAGAATTGTTTTATCTTAAAACAATAAAAAATAAACCAATGATACTAAAAGAAATATTAAAAAACATATCGGTACTGCAATTTATAGGAAATAATGCCTTAGAAATAACAGATGTTACCCAAGATTCGCGAAAAATAGAACAAGGAACTCTATTTATCGCGATAAAAGGAGCAAATTCAGACGGGCATTCTTTCATAAATAAAGCAATACAAGCAGGAGCTAAGGCTATTCTTTGTCAAGAGTTGCCAAAAGAGCTTCCTGAGGATATTTCTTTTATAAAAGTAGAAGATACTACCTTAGCAATGCCAATAATTGCTGCCAATTTCTACCAAAATCCTTCAAAAGAACTAAAATTAGTAGGAGTAACAGGCACCAATGGCAAAACTACTATCTCTACTTTGCTTTTTCACCTCTTTAAACAAGCAGGTTATAAAGTTGGACTTATTTCTACCATTGCTATTTACATAAATGATAAGCAATATGAAACAAAAAATACCACTCCCGATGCATTAACGCTTCATTATATACTAAGAAAGATGCGAAATGAAGGGGTAGAATATTGCTTTATGGAAGTAAGTTCGCACGGAATTGCTTTGCATCGTATTGATGGGCTTCATTTTGTAGGCGGAATATTTACCAATCTTACTCACGATCATTTAGATTTTCATAAAACTTTCGCAGAGTATAGAGACACGAAGAAAAAATTCTTTGACCTTCTTCCAAAAGATGCTTTTGCCATCACCAATCACGATGACAAGAACGGAGATTTTATGTTGCAGAACACCAAAGCACATAAATACACCTACGCCCTAAAATCTTTTGCCGATTATAGAGCGCAAATTATAGAAAACACCCTTTCGGGCTTAGTATTGCGTATTAACCAGAAGGAAATTTGGACAAACCTTATCGGCGAATTTAACGCATACAATCTTTTAGCAATTTATGCCACTGCCATCTCTCTTGGAATGGATAAAGAAGAAGTAGAAAAAGGAATAACGCTACTGCATTCGGTTAATGGAAGATTTCAATACTTTATTTCTCCTAATAAAATAACCGTAATTGTAGATTATGCCCACACTCCCGATGCTTTGAAGAACGTTTTGGAAACCATACAAAGCATTCGCACAGGCAACGAAACTCTTTTTACTATCGTAGGTTGTGGCGGTAATAGAGATAAGAGCAAAAGACCGCTTATGGCAAGCATCGCAACATCATTAAGTAATAAAGTAGTCTTCACCTCAGATAATCCAAGAGACGAAGACCCCGAAATTATATTAAAAGAGATGGAAACAGGCGTACCATCGCAGTTTCATAATAAATATCTTGTCATTTCAGATAGAGAGCAAGCAATAAAAACCATTTGTAGCTTCGCAAAAAGTGGTGATATTATCCTTATAGCAGGAAAAGGACACGAAACCTATCAAGAAATTAAAGGAAAACGTATCCATTTTGATGATATGGAGCAAGCAAAGCAATATTTTGCATCATAAATTATCTTTTTTAATAAAAAAACGAATAAAAAATAAAATTAATATAGTAAAAAAATGCTATACCATCTATTTGATTATTTACATAGAGAATATAACCTAACAGGAGCGGGAATGTTTCAATATTTATCGTTCAGAGCGGGACTTTCTATCATCATTTCCCTTCTGATAGCCACTCTTATAGGTAAAAAAATCATTAAAAAACTATATAAACTCCAAATTGGGGAAACGGTAAGAGACTTAGGGCTGGAAGGACAGAAAGAAAAAGCAGGAACACCTACAATGGGAGGGATTATCATTATCCTTTCCCTACTAATACCCGTTATTTTATTAGCAAAATTGAGCAATATTTATATCCTATTGCTCATTGTATCTACCATATGGCTCGGTGTGATAGGTTTTGCAGACGATTATATTAAAGTATTTAAGAAAAATAAAGATGGACTAAAAGGAAAATTCAAAATATTGGGGCAAGTTGGCTTAGGACTCATCGTTGGGCTTACTTTATACTTCCATCCAAGTGTAACAGTAAAGAATGAATATGCACAAGCGTCCAAAAATAAGACCATAACACGCAATATTCCCCTAATGGAAGAGGTAAAATCTACCAAAACGACCATTCCTTTTATGAAAAACAACGAATTTGATTATGCAGACCTCATAAAATGGACAGGAAACGACTATAAAAGTTGGGTATGGCTCATTTTTGTTCCAATAGTAATCTTTATTGTTACCGCAGTATCCAACGGAGCTAACTTAACAGACGGAATTGATGGCTTAGCAGCAGGAAGTTCGGCAATAATAGTGCTAACTTTGGGCTTATTTGCGTGGGTTTCGGGGAATATTATCTTTTCAGAGTACTTAAATATAATGTATATCCCCAATGTAGGAGAAGTTACTATCTTCGTAGCGGCATTTGCAGGGGCTTTAATAGGATTTTTGTGGTATAATACGTATCCTGCACAGGTTTTTATGGGAGATACAGGCAGTTTAACGATAGGAGGTATCATAGCAGTGCTTGCCATTATGGTAAGAAAAGAATTATTAATCCCGATACTTTGTGGTATATTCTTAATAGAAAATTTATCCGTAGTAATGCAAGTAGCTTATTTCAAATATACGAAGAAAAAATACGGAGAAGGACGAAGAATATTCTTAATGTCGCCTTTGCATCACCATTTTCAGAAAAAAGGATACCACGAAAGCAAAATTGTAATGCGTTTTCTAATAGTTGGGATATTTTTAGCAGTAATTTCATTCATTACACTAAAAATTAGATAGTAAAAACGAATTTTTTGTTACCATAAAAGAATAAATATATACATAAATAGAGTGGTTTTGTAGTAAAAACAACAATGTATATAGATAAAATGAAGGTGAATATGCTTAAAACTACTTTGTAGGTAATAAAAACGCTTGTGTATATTTATAAATGAGATAAGTATAAAGATAAAAAGCATAAGAAAATTAATAAAATTACTATGTATATAAAAAACAAGGTGGAAAATAACATAAAAAGAATATGTATATAGTAATAACGAATAAAAAATAAAGCTAATAGAGTATTTTAAAAGATATGAAGAAGTTAGTAATATTAGGAGGAGGAGAAAGTGGAGTAGGAGCGGCTGTTTTGGGTAAAGAGAAAGGTTGGGATGTGTTTTTATCCGATAAATCTTTATTAAAACAGAAATATAAAGAAGAATTGAACGCAATAAATGTTCGTTGGGAAGAAGGCAAACATACCGAAGAGGAAATATTATCTGCCAACTGCATTATAAAAAGTCCTGGAATACCAGATAAAGTAGAGCTTATTCAAAAGGCAAAAGAAAAGGGAATTGAAATTATATCCGAAATTGAATTTGCCTATCGTTATACCAAAGGAAAAATTATCGCTATAACAGGAAGCAATGGCAAAACCACCACCACGAGCCTTTTATATTATATTTTAAAGAATGCAGGCTTGAATGTTGGAGTAGGAGGGAACATCGGGTATAGTTTTGCGCGTATGGTAGCACAAGAAGATAAAGAATATTATGTGTTAGAGATAAGTAGTTTTCAGTTAGATGGCATAAAAACATTTAAACCGAATATTGCCCTACTGCTAAACATCACCCCAGACCATTTAGATAGGTACGATTATAAAATGGAGAACTATATAGCATCTAAGTTTCGTATTACAGAAAACCAAACCGAAGAAGATTATCTAATATACGATGCCGATGACCCTATCACCAAAGAAGAGATACAAAAGCGAAATATAAAAGCACAAATTATTCCTTTCACCTTAGAAAGAGAAGTAAAACAAGGAGCATATTGCCTTAATAATGAAATAACATCAATTATAAACAATAATACAATGAATATGTCAGCAAATGAACTTACCATCAAAGGGAAACATAACGTAAAAAATGCGATGGCTGCTACCATCGGGGCGCAATTAGTAAATATAAGAAAACAAACCATTCGTGAAAATGTTACAGGCTTCAAAGGTGTAGAACACAGATTGGATTTTGTTAGAGAAATAAACAACGTTCGTTATATCAACGACTCCAAAGCAACTAATATCAACTCAGTTTATTTTGCCTTAGAGTCTATGTCAGATAATGTAATCCTAATTCTTGGAGGACAAGATAAAGGAAATGATTATAACATCCTTATTCCTTTTGTAAAACAGAAAGTAAAGGCTATTATATGCTTAGGTTTGGATAATGAAAAGATAAAACAAACCTTCCAAAGCATCGTTCCGCAAATTATAGAAACCAAATCAATGATTGATGCGGTAACTAACTCTCATAACTTAGCCAAAGCAGGAGATACCGTTCTTCTTTCACCGGCTTGTGCGAGTTTTGACTTATTTACAAGTTACGAAGACCGAGGAAACCAGTTCGTAGAGTGCGTGAAAAACCTATAAAAATATGCAAAGTATAAGAAAATACTTAAAAGGGGACTTTGCCTTGTGGGGCATTTTCCTCTTTTTTGTCCTTGTATCCTTTTTACCCGTGTATAGTGCAAGTAGTAACTTGGTATATGTAGAAGGAAAGGGGACAACTATACAATATTTCTTCCGACATTTTATCCTGATGGGCTTTGGTATTGTCATTGTTTTCATATTACACCGATTTCAGTACCGATATTTCCGCCCCATTTCCAGAATAGGGCTATTACTCTCGTGGGTGCTTCTTTTTGTTGTTTTACTAAAAGGAACTACCATTGAAGGAGCTAATGCAAGTAGGTGGTTATACATTTTTGGTATCTCATTTCAGCCATCTGCCTTTGCAATGATAGTTTTACTGATGTATGTAGCCTCTTATTTGGCAGATAATTACGGACAAAAAATTAATTTTAGAGAGAGTTTCATCGCATTATGGATTCCGGTATTCATTACCGTAGGAATGGTCGCTATTCCTAACCTTTCCACGGGGGCAATAATGTTCTTGATGGTTATTTTATTAGTATTTATTGGCAAATATCCTATAAAATATATTATTAATATTGGATTTTTCGGGATACTCTTGGCAGTGGTTTTCTTTTTATTTGTAAAAGCCTTCCCCGATGCTATGCCAAACAGGGTAGATACGTGGATGAGCCGTATAGAAGTCTTTATAAATGGAGATAAACAAGAAAATTATCAATCAGAACGAGCAAAAATGGCCATAGTATCTGGTGGGTTGTTCGGACAAGGAGCTGGGAAAAGTGTAATGAAAAATTTACTTCCACAAAGTTCTTCCGATTTTATATTTTCAATCATTATTGATGAGTATGGACTTATCGGAGGGCTTGTAATAATCTTTTTCTTTGTTGCAATGCTATTAAGATTTGTTGCAATATCTACAAAATCTTCTACAATATTCGGAAAATTACTCGTTATAGGCGTAGGATTGCCCATAGTGCTACAAGCCTTTATCAATATGGGGGTTGCAGTAGGTTTATTGCCCGTAACAGGACAAAATCTACCCTTTATTACTAGTGGAGGAACATCTATCTGGATGACTTGTTTTGCATTAGGAATTGTTTTATCTGTAAGCGCAAGGGAAGATAAGAAACAAAGTAATAAAAACGAAGGGAAAAAACAAAAAAGTAAAGAGAAAAACGATAAAAATGAGCAAAAAGAAGACGAAAGTGAAGAAAATGAAATAGAAAGTATAATGAAGGAAGAGTGAAGTAGAGAAAAGATGTACTGCAATGAACCAAATACCTACTAAAATAGACTAAAAACCTACAAAAATACGTTTTCTACTCATAAAATAATAAAGAAGAAGATAAGAAGTAATAAAAAAGAAAAGTGAAATGAAAAAAATAATCTTATCAGGAGGCGGAACAGGAGGACATATTTATCCTGCGATTGCCATAGCAGACGAACTGAAAAAGAGATTGCCTGATACCGAATTTCTTTTCGTAGGAGCAAGCGATAGAATGGAAATGCAACGTGTTCCACAAGCAGGATATCCTATAAAAGGGCTACAAATAGCAGGAATACAACGTAAATTATCTTTAAAAAACCTATTATTACCTTTCAAATTACTTAAAAGTTTATATCAAGCAAGGCAAATTATTAAAGAATTTCAGCCAGATGCGGTAATAGGAACAGGCGGATATGCCTCTGCACCCACTTTGAAGGCCGCACAATGGCTTGGAGTGCCTTATTTTGTTCAAGAACAGAACTCTTATGCAGGAATTACCAACCAATGGGTAGGAAAAAAAGCCAATAAAATATTTGTGGCTTACCAAAATATGGAAAAATTTTTCCCAAAAACAAAAATTTCTATCACGGGTAACCCAATTCGGGCAGGATTAGCCAATATTCAAGATAAAAATAAAACATCTTTGAAGGCTTTTTCTCTGAAAGAAAATATTTTTACGTTACTTGTTTTAGGTGGAAGTCTTGGAGCAAAAAGTATTAACGAATTGATAAACAATAATTTATCTTTTTTTGAAGAAAATAACATACAAATAATATGGCAATGCGGGAAATTTTATTACGAAGCGTATAAAAATAAACAAACGGCACAAGTGCAAATACGTCCGTTTATAGAAAATATGGAAGAAGCCTATGCCGTTGCCGATGTTATTATTTCGCGTGCGGGAGCAAGTTCTGTAAGTGAGCTTTGTGTGGTGGGCAAGCCTGTTATTTTTATTCCCTCACCTAATGTAGCCGAAGACCATCAGACTAAGAATGCGCAAGCTATCGCAGATAAAAATGCGGCTATTTTACTAAAAGAAAATGAATTAGAAGAGAAATTTCAAACAACATTTTTAGAGATTTTAAAGAATGATGAAAAAAGAAAACAACTTTCTGAAAATATAAAATCTTTGGCAAAACCCAATGCTACTTCTCAAATTGTAGATGAAATTCTCAAAATAATCGGATAAAGGAAAAGGTTGCTAATTATTTGTAGCAACCTTTTATTTTTTATTTTGCAAATAGCAGATATTCAATTACTTTCGGGAAATATTCATATTCTAACGAATGAATTTTTTCGGCAAGGCTTTCGGGGGTATCCGTAGGCAAAATTTCTGTTTTCTCTTGAAGAATAATTTTTCCTTCATCATAATGTTCATTAGCAAAATGAATCGTTATTCCGCTTTGTTTTTCTTGGTTTTCTATAACAGCTTTATGCACATTCATTCCGTACATTCCTTTTCCTCCGTATTTTGGCAATAAAGAAGGGTGAATGTTAATAATTTTACTTGGAAAATTTTGGATAATATCTTCTGGAAATTTCCATAAAAATCCTGCCAAAACTATCAAATCAGGATGAATAATTTTCAAAATATTACGAATATGATTGGTGTCGTAAAAACATTTTTTATCAAAAACAAGATAAGGAATTTCCATTTTTTTGGCTCTGTCCAATACGCCCGCCTTAGGATTGTTGGACAGAATTAGGGAAATTTCTATATCAGGATTTCCTGAAAAATATTCGTAAATACGTTGTGCATTGCTCCCAGAACCAGAGGCGAAAATAACTATTTTTTTCATAATGAAGATTTAAGAATTATTTAAAAGAAAAATCCTGCCTTAAAATACTCTAAGACAGGAAATATAATTTTATTCGTAAATAGCCTGAATACCAGGAAGTATTTTCCCTTCAAGACTTTCTAACATAGCGCCACCACCAGTAGAAACGTAGCTTACGCGGTCTTCAAAACCAAATTGTTTTACGGCAGCCACCGAGTCGCCACCTCCTACAAGAGAGAACGCTCCGTTTTTGGTAGCTTCGGCAACAAATTCGCCAATGGCAATTGTTCCTTTTGCGAAGTTAGGCATTTCAAAAACACCCACAGGCCCATTCCAAAGAATAGTTTTAGATTTTAATAAAATATCTTTATTGTTAGCCAAAGTTTCAGGACCGGAATCCAAGCCTTCCCAATCCTCAGGAATATTATTAGCTTTAACTATTTGAGTTTCTGTGTTATTATCAAAATCTTTACCAACTACAACATCAATAGGAAGATATACAT
Source organism: Capnocytophaga sp. (assembly GCA_030530525.1). Classification (GTDB taxonomy): domain Bacteria; phylum Bacteroidota; class Bacteroidia; order Flavobacteriales; family Flavobacteriaceae; genus Capnocytophaga. The sequence continues at coordinate 38,996 of JAUMUT010000006.1, forward strand.
TTACGCCCAAATTTTTAGCTTTTTCTAAAATTTCAAGAGCCAAATCCAATTTGTCATTTTCGCAAATAGATTTTCCTATTTTTCCTCCTAATGCTTTGATAAAAGTATAAGCCATACCTCCACCAATGATTAAATTATTTACTTTTGGTAAAATATTTTCAATAATGGTAATTTTTGAAGAAACTTTGGAACCTCCGAGGATAGCTGTTACAGGTTTTTCGCCTGTTTTCATTACTTTTTCAATACTTTCAATTTCTTTGGCAAGCAAATAACCAAAACATTTTGCAGTTGGGAAGAATTTCGCCAAAATAGTAGTAGAAGCGTGTGCTCTGTGTGCCGTTCCGAAGGCATCATTTACGTAAATATCTCCTAATTTTGCTAATTTACTTGCAAATTCTTCATTTCCTTTTTCTTCTTCTGGATGGAAACGAACATTTTCAAGTAAAAGAACTTCGCCTGCTTTTAGTTCTTTTGCTGCTTTTTCGGCAACTTCACCGATGCAATCTTCTGCAAAATGTACAGGAACGCCCAATACTTCACCTACTTTTTTTACAATGTGAGAAAGAGAATATTTGTCTTCTTTTCCTTTTGGACGACCGAAATGCGTCATCAAAATGGCACTTCCGCCATCATTCAAAATCTTTAAAATAGTAGGCTTTGCAGCTTCAATACGAGTAACGTCGGTTACTTCAAAGTTTTCATTTACAGGAACATTAAAATCCACACGGATAAGAGCTTTTTTATCCTTAAAGTTAAAATTGTCTATTGTTTTCATTAATGCTGAATTTTTGTCAAAGTTACGAAAAAAAATAGGAAAAAACAGTTTTAAAATAAAAAAATTATTCGCCTTTATACGTTATTTTTCCGTCAATGTATAATTGTTTTTCTACATCGTTATAGGTGTATTTCCCTTTTTGGTAAATATGGCTTTCGGTTTGTTCTAAAATAACGTTTTCCTCATCAGAAGGCAAGAAAAGTTCTGCTTTATTTTTTTCTGAATTAAAAACAACAAACGCACTGATAACGGCGTCATTTCCTTTCACATCCAAAGGATTAAGGCGAGTACCTTCATTAAAAACTTGAATGCAATTTTGCAAAAGTTCGCTCCAAGTTTGTCCTGCGCTTATAAGACAGCCGTGTTTATCCGTTTGACCGCCGATAAGTGGTTCATTTTCATTCATTTGTGGTTTGTTTTTGTTAGAATTACAAGATAAAAATAGTAAAGAACAAAATGTTAAAATGCTTAGTTTTTTCATAATAGAAATTTATAAAATGCAAAGATAAAAAAAAATAGAATAAAATAATGCTAATAAAAACAAAAAATCCCTTTTTCAAAAGAGAAAAAAGGATTTTTGTAGAAATTATAAACTTTTTAGTTTTGCCACTAAACGTTCTGCGTGTTCTTTGGCTTTTTGTTGTACAGCTGTCAAAACTTCTTCTGGCATAACTCCTGGAATATAAAGTGTTCCGTAAGTAATTACAGGCTCTACAAATTCCAAATGAGAGAAGTTGGCAGTCTGTCTGTGTGGGTAAAGAAAGTCTGCAAAAGGATAGCTTTTTTCGCCTTTTTGATAGTTTTCTTCACCTGAACCAGTTGTGAAAGAAAGTAAAAGTTTTTTTCCTTCCAATTGATGAGCTGGACCAAAAGCGAAACCATACGCAAAAACATCATCTAACCATTTTTTAAGAAGCGCAGGGATAGAATACCAATTCACAGGGAATTGCCATACGATAACATCTGCTTTAAGAAGTTTTTCTTGTTCTGCTTCTATATCAAATTGGTAATTAGGATATAATTCTGCAAGATTGCTAATTTGTACTTCTGGAAGAAGTTTTTTTACTTCTTCTAATATTACTTTGTTAGCGTTAGAAATTTGTGGGGTTGCGTGCCCATTGATGATTAATACATTTTTCATTGGTGTACTATTTAAATGATTCTAAAATTTATTTATAAAATATTCTAAATTATTTCAGGTGCAAAGATATGTTTTTTTTAAAATAAAAATATGGAACTACTTCAATATTTTTTCAAAAATTAATCAAAGGAATAAACAGGGTAATAGTCATTTCGTATTTCTGCACGGAAACCATAATCGTTAAGATTGTTTAAAAACAATTCATCATACATATAATGAATTTGCCAATCGTAAGGCTGAGTACGTACATACATTGGGTTGTTTTTCAATAAGATAGGAATATCTCTCAATTGTGAAATGAGTGTAAGCATATCTCGTAAAGAAAGATTGTCGGCGGTTATTTGCTCTGCTTCTATCATAATTTTTGAATTAGGGAAGCCCCAATCTATTTGTTTGTCATTCCATAATTTATCATAGCTGGTAAGGGTAACTTGCAAGGTTTCGCCTTTTCGTTCAGATTCGCTAAGTTTAAGAGAAAGCATTTTTAATAAATTAGAAAAAATGATTTCTCTATCGGTATTTTGTTTAAAAATAAGTTGATAGGAAGCGTTTTTCTTATCAGAAATATTAATTTGCGAAGTATTAACATTTTTTAAGAAAGCTAAAATTTGCTTTAAACTTCCTCTAAGCCCAATTAATTCAGGACTAACTTGCTCTATATTAATAGTTTGTGCGTAAGAAGAAGTAATAGGTGTTATTTTAAAATCGCCATCAATTTTTATTTCTTCTACATTTTCTATTTCATAAGATTTGTATTGCAAAAATGACTGAATAGGAACGGATTTTGTGTTCTGTTTCAAAAATTTATCTATTTGATAATCTTTCAAATCAGAAGGATTTCCTTTCCATAATACTTTTCCATCGGCATTGAGTAACATTCCGTAAGGGAGAGATTTTACTTTGTTGTTTTTAAAATTCTGTCCGTCATAATCAAGGCTTACGGCAAGTTTTGTGGTGTGTTTTTGTAAAAATTTGCGAACAACATCAGGATTTTCTTCGGTAAGAGAAACAATATAGAGTTGTTTGGCGTATTTTTCTTGTAAAACATTCAAATATTTAGCTACATTAATACACGGAGCGCACCAAGTAGCCCAATAATCAATAAAAAACAGCTGTTTATTGTCAGGACTTGCCGCTTGTGAGTATTGCAAACGCTCAGACATTACGATTTGTGCGTTTATTCCTTGTCCTAATAGTATAAAAAGTAATAAAAAAATATTTTTTTTCATAGCAAATCAAAATTTAGTTGGTTTCTATTTTTAATAAATTAAAATCCAAAAGTAAGAATTTTTCATCAAAAAACAAATGTATAAAAAGTATTCAGAATAAAAACCTGAATTGGAGAGCAAATATACAATATAAATTTGGAATAATAATCAAATTGTTGAAAAATAATCTATTTTGTTGAATAAAAACAATTTTTTTAACAACTATCTTATTTATTTTATATTAAAAAAGGAATAAATATTTCTTTGAAATTAATTTAAATAATGTAAATAAAAAGGCTAATAATCAAAAAAAATATAAAATTCTTTGTAGGATAATACATTATTCGTAATTTTGTAGGTTGGTAACAATATAAAAAAATAAGATAAAAAAGATGAATTCCCCCGAAAAAAAAGTTAATATTAGCCTTTTTGAAGCCTTTTTACCTATTGTGGTGTTGGTTATTTTATTGGCATATAATGTTTTTTATGTGTATAAAGATAATTCTTTGGGAGGGTCTAACCAATTTGTGCTTTTAATTGGCGCAGCAATTGCCGCTATGGTGGGTATTCGTAGAAAAGTTTCGTTAGAATTAATGGCGGATACCATATATAATAATATAAAATCAACAAGTGGAGCTATTCTTATTCTTTTGATGGTAGGTGCGCTCTCTGGTACTTGGCTTTTGAGCGGGATAATTCCGTCAATGATATATTACGGAATGAAAATTTTAACTCCGTCCATTTTTTTGTTTGCAAGTGTGGTTATTTGTGCGTTGGTGTCTTTGGCTATTGGAAGTAGTTGGACAACATCGGCAACGATAGGAATAGCCTTGGTAGGGATAGGAAGTGCCTTGGGCATTCCGCAAGGGCTAATAGGAGGAGCAATTATTTCAGGAGGATATTTTGGAGATAAAATGTCGCCAATGAGTGATACTACAAGCCTTACTTCGGCGGTGGCAGGGACGGATATTTTTACGCATATCCGATATATGATTTTTACAACTTTACCAAGTATTTTGCTTACTTTACTGATTTTTCTTATCATAGGTTTTACGATTGATACACACGGCATTTCGGATACACATATTATAGAAGAAGGAATAAAATCTCAATTTCATATTACTCCATTGGTTTTCCTTGCGCCTTGTATTGTTCTTTTTATGATTTATAAAAAAGTAAATCCCTTAGCATCAATGTTTTGCGGAATAATTTTAGGAGTACTTACTGCGCTTATTTTTCAGAGAGATTTGCTTTTAACCCTTACCAATTCAGATTCGTATCAATTTAGAGAATTATACCAATTAATTATGGATACGATAACCGTTTCTACTCATATTCCCACAGATATTCCCGTTTTGGCAACTCTTTTCTCCTCCGCAGGAATGGCAGGAATGCTTAACACTATTTGGCTGATTATCTGTGCGATGACTTTCGGAGGAGTAATGGAAGCTATAGGAGCGTTAGAGAAAATAACATCTTTTCTATTGCATTTATTTACTTCTATTTTTGGGCTTTTTGCAAGTACGGTGGCTAGTTGTTTGGCACTAAATATTACCACTTCGGATCAATATTTATCTCTTGTTGTACCAGGGAAAATGTTTGCCGAAGCCTACCGAAGAAAAGGGCTTGCCCCTGAAAATCTTAGCCGTACATTGGAAGATGCAGGTACAGTAACCTCTGTGCTTGTCCCTTGGAATACTTGTGCGGCATACAATAGTAGCGTGTTGGGCATACCTACGCTTAGTTATTTGCCTTATGCGTTTTTTAATATTATTAGCCCGTTTATGACGCTTATTTTTGCTTTATTTAATATAAAAATACGAAAAATTATTCATAACGAAACCGATGAAAAATAAAGAATTACAAGAATTTGAAAATATATATTTTATAGGAATAGGAGGGATAGGAATGTCTGCCTTAGCACAATATTTTCTTCAAATAGGGAAAAATGTTTCAGGCTATGACAGAACCCCTTCGGAAGTAACGCAAATGCTTGAAAAACAAGGGATAAAAGTTCATTTTGAAGATAATATTGACTTTATTTCAAGCGAATATAAAAATAAAGAAAATACTTTGGTCGTTTATACGCCCGCCATTCCGAAAGAGCATTTGGAACTAAATTATTTCTTAAAAAATGATTTTGCCATAATGAAGCGTTCAGAGGCTTTGGGGCTTATTACCCGAGCGAGTTTTTGCCTTGCAGTGGCAGGAACGCACGGAAAATCTACAACAAGTTGCATCTTGGCTCATATTTTAGTAGAAAATAACGCACCTGTAAGTGCTTTTTTAGGAGCAATTTCAGAAAATTTTAACAGCAATTGGATTACCAAAGGGAAAGAAATAACCGTAGTAGAGGCAGATGAATTTGACCGCTCTTTTTTGCGCTTATCACCTGATATTGCGTGTGTTACCGCTATGGATAGCGATCATTTGGATATTTATGGTAATGAAGAAAATTTCCAACAAGGATTTTTAGATTTCACTAAAAAAATAAAAACCAACGGAAAACTTATTTATCGTAATGGCTTGCCTCTCCGTGGTATAACTTACGGGATAGAAGATAATTCTGATTATCAAATTAAAAATATTAAAGTAGAAAAAGGAGCGTATTGCTTTGATATTCAGTATATTGATAAAGAAAATCATAAAGAGCAAATCATAAAAAATTGTATTTTGCAACAACCTGGCAAGCATAATCTCCTTAACGCACTTGCTGCCGTAGCAATGGCACATCAGGCAGGGTTTGATTTGGAAAAATTAGCACGTGCTTTGGAAAGTTTCAAAGGTGTAAAAAGACGTTTTTCTTATCAGCTGAATACTGAAAATCAAGTGCTTATAGATGATTATGCGCATCACCCAACAGAGTTGAATGCTCTCTATCAAGGTGCGAGAGAAATGCATCCAAATCAGGAAATAACCATCATTTTTCAACCGCATTTATTCACTCGTACGCGCGATTTTGCAGATGGTTTTGCAGAAAGCCTTTCCAAGTTTGACAAAGTGCTACTTTTAGATATTTATCCCGCACGAGAGCTTCCCATACAAGGAATTACTTCCGATTGGTTATTGTCAAAAATCACAAATTCTAACAAATTTTTAGTCCATAAAGACCTACTTTTAGAGTGGCTGAAAGAAAATCCTTCCCCAATTTTGGTAATGGCTGGTGCAGGAGATATAGGAGTTGAAGTGGAAAAAGTGAAAAATTATTTGTTAAAAAAATAAAAAATGAAAATATTACATATTGATAGTAATCATAAATTAATGTTAAATCAGCTCAATGAAGCTGGTTTTCAGAATGATATAGACTATACCAGTAGTAAAGAAGAAATAGAAAAAAAAATACAAAACTATGACGGAATAGTTATTCGTAGTCGTTTTTCTATTGATAAAAATTTTATAGACAAAGCAACTAATTTAAAATTCATTGCAAGGGTAGGAGCAGGGTTGGAAAACATTGATTGTCAGTATGCTGAAAGTAAAAATATTCAGTTAATTTCTTCTCCAGAAGGAAACCGAAATGCCGTTGGTGAGCATACTTTGGGCTTACTTTTAGCGTTGCTAAATCATTTTAAAAAAGCAGACCAAGAGATAAAAAAAGGAATTTGGCTAAGAGAAGAAAATAGAGGTTATGAGCTGGATTACCTCACCGTAGGTATAATTGGTTACGGAAATATGGGCAAATCTTTCGCTAAAAAACTTCGTGGATTTGATTGTCTAGTACTTTGTTATGATATTAAGGAAAATGTAGGCGATGCCAATGCTAAGCAGGTTTCTTTGGAAGAATTTCAAAAAAGTGTAGATATTCTTAGTTTGCATACTCCCGAAACTCCTTTAACAAAAAATATGATAAATAAAGAGTTTATCCATTCATTTTCCAAAAATTTTTGGCTAATCAATACCGCTCGTGGCAAGTCCGTAAATACAGCCGACCTTGTAGAAGCTCTTAAAACAGGGAAAATAAAAGGTGCAGGCTTAGATGTTTTGGAGTACGAAGAGTCTTCTTTTGAAAATTTCTTTACCAAAAAACTTCCAGAACCTTTTGAGTATCTTATCAATGCAGAAAACGTGATTCTGACACCGCATATTGCAGGCTGGACAATGGAAAGTAAAACCAAATTGGCACAAGTAATTGTTGATAAAATTAAATTATTAGCAAATAAAAAATAAAAATATTATCTTTGCAACCAATTTATTTTCAAATAGATATAATAAATATAGAATAAAAAAATATGGCAAAACCAAGTATCCCGAAAGGAACTCGTGATTTCTCGCCCGAAGAACTTTCTAAACGAAATTATATTTTCCAAACTATTAGAAAAAACTTTGAAACCTTTGGTTTTCAACCAATTGAAACGCCAAGTTTTGAAAAATATGAAACCCTAATGGGAAAATATGGAGAAGAAGGCGACCGACTTATTTTCAAAATTCTTAACGTAGGAGATTTTTCCAAAGAAGCTAATCCACAAGACTGGGAAAATAAAAATATAGCCAAATTATCACCACAAATAGCAGGAAAAGCACTCCGTTATGACCTTACTGTGCCTTTTGCGCGCTATGTCGTTCAGCATCAAAACGAAATAACTTTCCCTTTCAAACGTTACCAAATTCAGCCTGTTTGGCGTGCAGACAGACCTCAAAAAGGTCGTTTTCGTGAGTTTTATCAATGTGATGCCGATGTTGTCGGGGCAAATAGTCTTTGGCAAGAAATAGAACTTATTCAGTTGTATGATAGCGTATTTACTTCGCTGAATATCAAAGGAGTAACTATAAAAATCAATCACAGAAAAATACTCAGTGGTTTTGCTGAAATCATTGAACAAAGTGATAAATTAATTGATTTTACAGTTGCCTTAGATAAGTTGGATAAAATAGGACAAGAAAAAGTAGAGGAAGAAATGCGTAGCAAAGGAATTTCTGACGCTGCCATAGAAAAAATTCAGCCTATTTTTAACTTAAAAGGTTCTTTTTTACAAAAAATTAACGTTCTAAAAGAGATTTTAGCAACTTCTGAGGTAGGCTTACAAGGAATTGAAGATTTATTATTTATTTATGAAAAAATAAATACACTAAGTTTGCAAACAGCTGATTTAGAGCTTGATGTAACCTTAGCTCGCGGTTTAAATTATTATACAGGAGCAATTTTTGAAGTTGCTGCCCCAAAAGAAGTGCAATTGGGCTCTATTGGAGGTGGAGGTCGTTATGATAATTTAACAAGTATTTTCGGACTTAATAACATAAGTGGTGTTGGTATTTCTTTCGGGCTTGATAGAATTTTCTTGGTAATGGAAGAACTTGGGCTTTTCCCATCGGAAATAAGCCAAACCTTAGATGTTCTTTTTGCTAATTTAGGAGATTTGGAAGCGTTAAAATCTTTTGAATTAGCTCGAAAACTTCGTAAAAAAGGCTTGAAAACAGAGGTTTTTCCAGAAAATACAAAGCTAAAAAAACAGCTAAATTATGCCGATAAACGAAAGGTGAAAAATGTAATTATTATTGGTGAAGAAGAGCTTTCTAAGTCAGTATTTGCAATCAAAAATATGCAAACAGGCGAACAAAAGAGCTATCATTTTTCAGAAATAGAAACGATTTTCTAAACGATAAAACTGACTTTTAAAAGTCAGTTTTTTGTTAATAATAACTAAAAATGCAAGATATTATTATTATAGGTGGAGGAGCTTGTGGCTTTTTTACTGCTATAAATATTGCCGAAAAATCGCCAAATAAACGAATTCTAATTTTAGAAAAAGGCAAAGAAGGGCTGTCCAAAGTCCGCATTTCTGGCGGTGGCAGGTGCAATGTTACCAATGCCGAACCTAATATTTCACAATTTGTTAAAAATTACCCAAGAGGAGAAAAAGAACTTATAAGTCCGTTTTATCAATTTTCAAATAAAGAACTTATTCAATGGTTTGAAAATAAAGGAGTTAAGTTAAAAACAGAAACAGACGGAAGAGTATTTCCTCTCTCTAATAGTTCCCAAACTATAATAGATTGTTTTCTTAAAGAAATTAAGAAAAATAATATACATATCTTGTATCAGCAAAATGTTTCTGATATTTCACAAGAAAAAGATATTTGGAAAATAACTACTCAAAATCAGTCTTTTAGCTCAAAAAAAGTAATTATTACTACGGGAAGTAATCCGAAAATTTGGAATATTTTACAAAAATTAGGACATACAATAGTTACTCCTGTTCCTTCACTTTTTACGTTCAATACAGATTCTACTTTTATTAAAGACTTGGCAGGAATTTCTCAAAAAGTAGAAATTTTTTTATTAGATAAAAATAATAAACCTCTGAAAATCAAGAATAAAAGAGTAGATAACGGAGGGCTTGTAGCATCTTTGCTTATTACTCACTGGGGATTTAGTGGCCCAGCTATTTTAAAACTTTCCGCATTTGGTGCAAGGATTTTGGCACAAGAAAATTATCAATTCAAGATACAAATTAATTGGCTTTCATCTGAAGAAAACAAGCTAAACCAAGAAGAAATTATTTCTATTTTACAAGAAAATAAATTAAAAAATAGCAAAAAAGAAATACAAAATTTTATTCCTTTTTCTTTTTCTAAACGATTGTGGATTAGGATTTTAGAATTTTCAGGTATTTTACCTCATCAGCTTTGGAGTGAGCTTAATAAGGCACAAATACGATCTTTATCATCAATGTTAATGGCTTCGGTTTTTGAAATTAATGGCAAATCTACATTTAAAGAAGAATTTGTAACAGCAGGCGGAGTTTCTTTAAAAGAAATAGATTTTAAAACTTTTGAAAGCAAACGCTTTCCTAATTTATATTTAGGGGGAGAGGTTTTGGATATAGATGCAATTACAGGTGGTTTTAATTTTCAAAATGCTTGGACAGCGGGATATATTATAGCTCAGAATATTTAGTATTTCATTAAGATATTACCTTATAAAATTAACTTATAATTAATCAAAAAGAAGAAGCTAAATTGTACTTTTGCTAATAATTTTTAAATATTACAGAAATGTCGTTAAAAAAACAATTTATTGCAAGCCTTATTGGGCTTACTATGTTGTTTTCTTGCTCGAAAGACAACAATGGTACAACAGAGGCAACCCCTACGGATGCTAAAAAAACTATTGAAACTACAATGGATAGTTTCTACAATTGTTTAAAAAATTTGAATGATGGTAGTTTTTCAAAGTTTTTATATGATGTAGCTTTTGAGCAGGTAAAAACAGGAAAAACAAGACAAGTGTATGTTGGTGGATATTGGGATAATGAAAAGCAACAATATATTTCTCAATATGCTCAAAAAGAAGAAACCACAGAATGGCTGACTTTTTTGGCAGAAAAATACGAGGAAAACATAGGAAAATTTATTAAAAATAAACAATATTTTAATTTCCAAGAGCTAAAAGGAGTTTATACCTATAATAAAAATGCTTCCCGATGGGAAAAAACGGCTAATTCTTCCAAATTAGAATTTTATTTCCCCGCAGATTCTAAAATAATAACCAATAATGCTAAATTGGTAATAGAAAATTATTCAGATAAAGAAATAACTTTCCAAAACGAGAAAGTACGATTGCCTATTACTATTTCTTTGTTTGCTTCTGTGGATAACGAAAAAGTTTTCTCTTTGGAGGTAAATAATGTGGATTATGAGGTAACCTCTAATATATTGATGCCTATAAAAGCCAATGTAACCATATTTTCTAATCCCTTCACTACCAATATTCGTTTAGAAAGAAAAACGCCTACTGTTTTTGATTTTGCATTTAATTTTTCTTCTCCACAAGGTTGTTCTACTACGGCAAATGCTGAAATTACATTGCAAAATTCAAATTTTGATAGTTTTAGTGCTTTTGATAAAGATGTAAAAAAGATACAATTAACCATTGGGCATAATGATTTGAATATCATAGCCAATGCAGATATAGAAGGGCTTTTTAAATCTAAAAAAGGAAATGAAAAATATTCGTCAGAGCAAATTAATACCTACATAAAAATGGAAGTATTTAAAGGAAGAAATGAAAAGTTAGCAGACCTTAATTATGTAGAAGATGCCAATGGAAATTTTGCCCCAGAGCTTATTTTCTCTGATGGAACAAAAGAAAAAGCAGAAAAATATATATCTGATTTTGATGTAAAAATAGAACAAATTTTCAAAAAATTCTTAGATGCAAATAAAGATTAAACATTGCTTATTTTGTTTATTATTGATAACCAATACGATTGCTCTCTCCCAAGAGGGCAATCTTGTTTTAGATAAAAGACACCAGTTAGGAATAGGAATTTCTAAATTTCTCAATAACATTTTCCCATCAGATAATAATGCTTTTTTATTAGAATATAGATACTTATATAAAGAAAAAAATGCGTACAGGTTAGGAGGAGATTACCGCACAGAAACTTCTTCTGATGGTTTGTATGAAATAGGTGTAAAAGTAGGAATAGATCGTACATTTCGTAAAAATAATAGATGGTTTTTCTATTATGGTATAGATTTCGGTGGGCGATATTTGTACTATATTGACAGAGAGCAGAGCTTGACAAATATTACACTTAATCCATTTTTTGGGATACAATATCACCTTTCCGAGAATTTTTCTATAAGTACAGAGCCTGGTTTGTTTTTTAGGTATAATTTTTCTAAGGAAGAACGTTCGTTTAGCGAAAAAAATAAAAGTTGGATAGAAAGTAGATTAGCAAAAATAGGAGTTATCCAAGTTAATTTCCACTTTTAAAGAAGAAATATAAAAAACAAAAAAGATTATCTTTTAGATAATCTTTTTTTATAACCAATTAATAATTTAATATAAATACAAAATGTTGTATAATTAAGCTGCTAATTTATTGATTTTTTTCATTAATCCACTTTTTAAGTTTCCAGCTTTGTTTTTGTGGATAATGTTTCTTTTAGCTAATTTATCAATCATAGAAACTACAGAAGGAAGAAGTTCTTTTGCTACAGCTACATCTTCTGTATTACGCAAACGCTTAATAGCGTTACGAGTAGTTTTATGTTGGTAACGATTTCTTAAACGAGCTACCTCATTTCTTCTAATTCTTTTTAATGCTGACTTATGGTTTGCCATTTTATTATTTTTTTAAATTATAAATGTGGCATATAGCCACGTGTCATTTATTGAATTTTGTAGTCCGTAGGGGAATCGAACCCCTGTTACCAGGATGAAAACCTGGCGTCCTAACCCCTAGACGAACGGACCAAATTTAAATATTATTTCAAATGAAAAAAATTATTTCGTAGCCCGTAAGGGAATCGAACCCTTCTTACCAGGATGAAAACCTGGCGTCCTAACCGATAGACGAACGGGCCATTTCAAAGAAAATATATATCCTGAATTGCGAGTGCAAAATTACAACTTTTTTTTAAATCTGCAAGTATTTCTTTGAAAAAAAATACTTATTTTTATAAAATATTTTTTAAGTCATTGAAAATCAGTAAATTATAAAAATAAATATTTTTAAATTATCCTTAAAAATAAGAAATTTTATTCGTTTTTTAGATAAATTGTTGTGCTTCTTTCAAGGCTTTTTCTATTCCTTCTGGATTTTTTCCGCCTGCTGTCGCAAAAAATGGCTGTCCGCCTCCGCTACCTTGTATATATTTTCCTAATTCACGAACTATTTTTCCTGCGTCTAAGCCTTTTTTAGCTACCAAATCTTTAGAAATATAACAAAGGAGCATAGCTTTGCCTTCTGCGGTTTCAGACCCGAAAACGATAAAAGCATTAGGAACGTTTTCGCCCAATTCAAAAGCTAAATTCTTCATACTTCCTACGTCCAATGTTGTTTTTTCTGCCAAGAAAAGAATATCATTATGAAGAATCATTTTGGTTTTCAGTTCAATAGCTATTTGTTTGGCTTGTTCTTTTTTTATTTCTTCCAATTCTTTATGCAATTGTGCATTTTCTAATTGGAGATTAACGATAGATTTAACAGGATTATTAGGGTTTTTCAGAGAATTTTTTATTTCGATTAATAGTTTTTCTTGTTCTCTGTAATAATCTAATACTTTATAATTGGTAATGGCTTCAATACGGCGTATTCCTGCGGCTACTGCTCCTTCGGAAAGAATTTTGAAAAACCAAATATCGCCAGTGTTTTTTACGTGCGTACCACCGCAAAGCTCTTTGCTATCTCCAAACTGAATCATACGGACTTTATCGCCGTATTTTTCACCAAAGAGCGCCATAGCCCCAGCTTCTTTTGCTTCTTGTATAGGAATACTTCTAAATTCTTGTAAATCAATTCGGTCTAAAATTTTCTTATTAACGAAAATTTCAATTTCTTTTAGTTCTTCTTCGGTTAATTTAGCAAAATGCGAAAAATCAAAACGAAGAGAAGACGCATCTACTCTTGAGCCTTTTTGTTCTACGTGTTTCCCTAAAATTTCTCTTAGAGCTTGGTGCAATAAATGCGTAGCAGAGTGGTGAGAGCTTATTGCTTCTCGCCATATTTTAGAGACTTTGGCACGGAAAGGCGAATCAGGACTTTCGGGGAGAGTTTCGGAAAGATGAATAATTAAATTATTTTCTTTCTTTGTATCAATAATATAGGTAATTTCTCCGTTTGGAGCTTCTAACATACCAACATCGCCTACTTGTCCGCCACCCTCAGCATAGAAAGGTGTCATATTGAATACTAATTGGTATAAAACGCCGTCTTTATTGCTTTCTACCTTACGATAACGGGTAATTCTTACCATAGCCTCTAAGGTATCGTAGCCAACAAATTCCTCTTCTTCATCTTCTTTTAAGATAACCCAATCATCTGTTTTTACTTGTGCCGCAGCTCTGGAACGCTCTTTTTGTTTTTGTAATTCGGCTTCAAATCCTTCTTTATCTAATGTATAGCCATTTTCGGAAAGAATTAGCGAAGTCAAATCAATAGGGAAACCGTAAGTATCGTATAATTCAAATGCTTTTGCTCCTGAAATATGTTTTTCTTTTGCACTATGCATCATAGCATCAAGAAGAATAAGCCCTTGCCCAATGGTACGAAGGAAAGAATTTTCTTCTTCTTTAATTACGTTTTGGATAATGTACATTTGGCTTGGCAATTCAGGGAAAAATTCGCCCATTTGGTTAGCCAAAGTACTTACTATTTTATAGATGAAAGGCTCTTTTTGGTCAAGATAAGTATAACCATAACGAATAGCGCGGCGTAAGATACGACGAATTACGTACCCTGCTTCGGTATTGCTAGGAAGTTGCCCCTCTGCGATAGAAAACGAAACGGCACGAATATGGTCGGCAATTACACGGAAAGCAACATCTGCCTTAGGGTCGTCACCATATTTTTTACCTGTAATTTCCTCTATACGTTCAATTAATGGAGTGAAAACATCGGTATCGTAATTTGATTTTTTTCCTTGTAAAACCATACAAAGACGCTCAAATCCCATACCTGTATCCACGTGATGAGAAGCCAAACGCTCCAAACTTCCGTCGGCTTTTCGGTTGAATTGCATAAAGACCAAATTCCAGATTTCCACCACTTGTGGATGGTCGTTATTTACCAAATCTCGCCCAGGAATGAGTTTTTTTTCTTCCTCAGAACGCAAATCTACGTGAATTTCGGTACAAGGGCCACACGGACCTTGGTCGCCCATTTCCCAGAAATTATCTTTTTTATTTCCGTTAAGAATACGTTCTTCTGGTAGGTGTTTTTTCCAAAACTCAAACGCTTCTGTATCACGTTCTAAATTTTCGTGCGTATCTCCCTCAAAAATAGTAACATAGAGTATATCTTTGGATATTCCATATACTTCGGTAAGTAGCTCCCACGCCCAGTCAATGGCTTCTTTTTTGAAATAATCTCCAAAGGACCAATTGCCAAGCATTTCAAACATAGTATGATGGTAAGTATCGTGCCCAACTTCCTCTAAATCATTATGTTTTCCTGAAACACGAAGGCATTTTTGAGTATCGGCAATACGCGTACTTTGTGGTTTGGCATTGCCTAAAAAATAGTCTTTGAATTGGTTCATTCCTGCATTGGTAAACATCAGCGTTGGGTCGTTTTTGATAACCATTGGTGCAGAAGGTACAATAAGGTGTTTTTTAGATTCAAAAAACTCTAAAAATTTTATACGAATATCTCTTGATTTCATTTTTGAAAATTTACTGCAAAAATAGAAAATTTATTTAAATTAACGATTATAAAAATTAAATTATTCTGACAAAGAATTATTTTTTTCCTTCTATGATAAGAACAATTTCTCCTTTTGGAGGGTTGCTTTGGTAATAAGAATACAAGTCGGATAGGCTTCCACGCTTGGTTTCTTCATAAATTTTGGTAAGCTCACGGCTTACAGAGGCTTGTCGTTCTTCTCCTAAAAAAGTAATAAAATCTTGCAAAGTTTTTGTTAATTTGTAAGGAGAAACATAGAAAATCATTGTACGAGGCTCATTTTCAAGGGCTTTCAGTCGGGTTTGTTTTCCTTTTTTATCAGGGAGAAAGCCTTCAAAAACGAAGCGTTCGTTAGGCAAACCGCTATTTATAAGGGCTGGGACAAAGGCAGTAGCGCCAGGTAGGCTTTCTACATCAATATTTTCACGAATACATTCTCTTACCAATAAAAATCCTGGGTCGGAGATGGCAGGTGTCCCCGCATCTGTAATTAAAGCAATATCTTGTCCGTTTTTAATTTGCTGAATAACAGTATGTAACGTTTGATGTTCGTTAAATTTATGATGGCTTTGCATAGGTGTATTTATTTGAAAATGTTTGAGAAGTTTTCCGCTATTTCGGGTATCTTCTGCTAATATAACATTCACATTTTTAAGTACTTGCAAAGCTCGTAGTGTAATATCTTCCAAATTTCCTATTGGGGTAGGTACAAGATAAAGTTTTGCCATAAATTAATTAAATTTTTTAGAAATAATGGAAATAAATCGTTCTTCGTATTCTTCTTTTCCTTGCCAATTGTTAAAATTTGGCTTTATTTTTTGTTGAATAAATTGAATACATTCTTTTTCAGTTGGGTATTGATTTAAAACCAATAAAGCCTTGGTATAATCCTCTGTTTCACCATTAAAAAGATGCTTGATAAAAGCTAATTTGTCATTTAAACCTATTTGGATATTTTGATTAGCTATAATCTTGTCATTCAGTGTTTTAGGAGCTTCTTTGATTTGTTCATTGATAGAAGTTTTTTGTTCAAAGACCAAATCTTGGGCTACTTGTGCCAAAATATCTTCCAAGAAAGGAGTATTTTTTATTTCTTCGGTGTGTTTTGGAGTGCTTTCTGGTTCAAAATTTTCTGTTATTTTATCAGAAAGAATATTTTCTTCGTCTTTTTGTATATCTTCTTGTTTTTCAATGTTTTGAGTGGATTTGTTTTCTATTGGAGGATATATTTTTTCAATATCAGAACTTAAATTTTTTAACTTTTCTTGGTCTTTAATATTTTTTTCTAAAAAATTGAGAATAGTTAATTTTTCGTAAATATTGCGTATTTCTTGTAATAATAAACCAGAATGTTTTAAAAATAAAGGATTATTTATTATTTTTTTGGCTAATTGTATAACTTCTTGTTCTAAATTTTCTTTCATAAAACTAAAATTAAAGTTGTTTTATATGGAATATGTTAATATCTTTGCAAACCATTTTTTAGACTTAAAAAAATATGTTTCTTGAAAATACCGTTAATCATAAAGAGCAGTTTGGTTGGATAGAAGTAATCTGTGGCTCAATGTTTTCTGGCAAAACGGAAGAACTTATCCGAAGGTTACGCCGTGCGCAGTTTGCTAAACAAAAAGTAGAAATTTTCAAACCGGAGTTGGATACTCGCTACCATTCTGAAAATGTAGTTTCTCATAATGCGAATGAAATTCATTCTACACCTGTTCCTTCGGCTTCGGCAATTTGGGAATTAGCAAAAAATTGTGATGTTGTAGGAATTGATGAAGCACAATTTTTTGAAGAAGACCTTATTGAGGTGTGTAATAATCTTGCTAATAATGGCGTTCGGGTTATTGTAGCGGGCTTGGATATGGATTTTTTAGGCAAGCCTTTCGGGCCAATGCCCAACCTGATGGCAACTGCCGAATATGTAACCAAAGTACACGCAGTTTGTACCCGAACAGGGAATTTGGCACATTATAGTTTCCGGAAAACAGAGAGTAATTCTCAATTTCTGTTAGGCGAACAAGATGATTATGAACCTCTTAGCCGAGCAGCTTATTTTAAAGCAATGCAAGAAAAAACGTCCTAAGATTGTTCTATTATAATATATCAAGGTTTTAACTAAATACTTAATTTTTAGTTAAAACCTTTTGTATTACTGACTAATGATTAACTTTTGTCCTAAATTAATGTTAGGATTAGATAATTTATTAAATAACATTAAATTTTCTACCGAAGTTCCTGTTTTTTTAGAAATTCCGTAAAGGGTATCTCCTTTTTGTACAATGTAAGTTTTTTGAGATGAATTTAACTTTTTTATGTTATTTTTAACTTGAATAGAGTCTTTTTCTCGTGAAACTTCTTGTCCTTTCGGAGGGATATAAGTACCTGAATCTTCAACAAAAGCGTGTCCTAATACTTGTTCGTCATATTTATGTAAATCGTATTTACTAATTAGAGCCAATAATTTTTGAGGATATTTTGGGTCTGTGGCGTATCCTGCTTTTTTTAACCCATAAGCCCAACTTTTATAATCTCCTGGTTTATAGTCAAATAAGAAATTATATCGTTTTCTATTTACTAAAAACAAAGAATGATCTTCGAAAGATTCTTCGGCGTGTTTGTATTTTCGGAAACATTCTCCTTTTTCATCGTCATCGTGCGAGATAGAATCTCCTTCCCAGCCCAAGTGGCACTTTATCCCGAAGTGGTTTTGTGCGTATCTTGCCAAACGTCCTTGTCCCGAACCACTTTCCAAAATAGCCTGAGCAAGCGTAATACTTGCAGGAATGTTATAGCGTTGCATCTCTACCATTGCGATAGTTTTGTAAGTATCAATATACTCCCGAATAAGCGCAGGAGTAACGGTAAGAGCCGAAGTAGCTTCTAATTTTTCAGCTTCTTCAAAAGTGGTGGTTGTTTTTGTTGTGTTCGTATTGGTAGAGTGGTTATTTTTTGTGTTGGAATGGCTATTGGTTACTTTTTTTCTTGTATTGGTCTTTTTACTGGTTCTACAAGAGGCAACCAATAGAAGTAGAGTACATAAACTAATCAATTTTATTTTCATAATGCAAAATTTCTTTATTTTGTTTTTTTAATTTTTGGTTTATTCCGAAAATTCCTTGCAAGCCACCTGTATGAATGGCTAAAATTTTAGAATTTTTCGGGAAAAATTGTTTTTCAATAAGATTAAAAATACCAAAAATCATTTTTCCAGTATAAATAGGGTCTAATGGAATATTGGTTTTATCGTAAAAATCATTTAAAAAATGAATAAATTCGTCATTAATTTTAGCATATCCGCCCAAATTATAAGAATGAATAAGCTTCCAATTGTGTTTTGTTGTCATTTTTTTTATTTCTTCTTCTAAAAAACGACCATTAAGAGCAGGAAAACCTAAAATTTTTTGATTTTCTTGGGAAGAATTTATTAATCCTGAAATTGTTCCACCCGTTCCTACCGCTGTGGTGATAAAATTAAACATATTATCCTCAGGGATTAATATTTCCTCGCAACCTTTCACGGCAAAAGAGTTTGTACCTCCTTCGGGAACGTAATAAAAGTCTCCAAACTTTTCCTTTAAATAGGCTTTAAATTCATTGGTGTGTTTTTGCCGAAAATCTGTTCGAGAAACAAAATCAAATTCCATTCCGCAAGATTGTGCATAGCGAAGTGTTGGATTTTCGGATATTTTACTTCTTAATTCATCTCCACGTATTACACCAATAGTAGGAATAGAAGCTATTTGCCCAGCCGCTGCAGTTGCCGAAATATGATTGGAATATGCCCCACCAAAGGTGATGATTTTCGGGTAACCTTTTGCCTTCGCTTCTTGCAAATTGTATTTGAGCTTTCGGAATTTATTCCCCGAGACTTTTGGGTGCGTTTTGTCTTCTCTTTTTATGTAAAGCTCTATTCCATTATCAAAAGTTATAGGAACTTTTTCGTTGATAATTTCTGGAATTTGTATCATTTTTCTATTAGAATATTGGTTAAATAATTCATAATCTTAGCTTTATGCTAAAATGGGGTCAAAGATATATCTTTTTTGGCTAAAAAAAAATAGCTTTCTTTCTTTTGTTGAAAACTATTTTTTTATAATGATTTATAATGTTATTTTACGAATAAAGAAAAAGCCTTTTTATCTTCTATAAAGCCTTCTAATGTGCTGTTAGGTAGTATTTTACCTGTGCCAGCGGGTGTTCCTGTAAATAGTAAATCTCCTTTGCGAAGCGTAAAAAACTGAGAAACGTAAGCTATTAGCGACGGAATAGTCCATATCATTTGCGAGGTATTCCCTTTTTGGATAATTTGATTATTTTTTGATAAATGAAAGTTTATATTCTGCTCATTATCAAATATTTCCTTTTGAAAAAAAGTTCCTACGACAGCAGAACCATCAAAAGCTTTTGCCATTTCCCAAGGGAGTCCTTTTTCTTTTAGCTTTGTTTGTATATCCCGAGCGGTAAAATCTATTCCTAAGCCAATTTCTTCATAATATTTATTAGCAAATTTTTCAGAAATATATTTACCTTGTTTGGAAATTTTAATAATTATTTCGGTTTCATAATGAATTTCATTAGAAAAATCAGGAATATAGTAAGGTTGTTCCAAGTTATGCACCGCCGTATCTGGCTTTATGAAAATAATAGGCTCTGTTGGAGGCTCATTTCCCAATTCTAAGGCGTGTGCTTTATAGTTTCTTCCGATACAAATAATTTTCATAGTTTATTGTTTTTCAATTAATTATAAATTGATGAAAAAATATTAAAATCTTTTATTGTGTTAATTTATAAATAAAAAATCCTAAAAGAGAGTGAATTAAAAAACACTAAAATTCAGGAATTTTGGGCAAAGTTACAATAAATAAATGGATTATTTCTTTTTGAGTATAGAAAAAAGAGTAATTAAGATAAATTATGATTTGTAATTAATATTCTTATTGATAATCAGTAAGTTAAAAAGAGAAATACGATAAAATATTTAAATTATTATTTCTGTTTTTGTAGTCTAATTCCTGCTTTTGGTATAGAAAACCCTCTTTTATTCTTCTTACAATTCTTTTTTTCTATACCTTTGCCCCCACAATACTTAAATCATTCTTTTGTGAAAAAGACACTTACCTTTATAACCCTGCTTTTTGCTGTGGGGGCTTTTGCGCAGATTAGCGTAAAAACGGAATATATCACCAACTCCAAGTTCTACGATGCGGTGAGCGATAGCAACATAGGCGATGGCTCGGCGATGATTTATTCGGTGGGGGCTTTGGTACCTCTCTCTATGCAAGCACCTGATGAGGAAGACCCTTACCAGCGTCCTACGGTATGGGGGGTAGCGCTTAACAGCACTTTTGTACAGATGAATAACCACCACTTCCCTGTGGAAAAAGAACACCCCTCACAGGTGATGAACCTCGGAGCGAGTGTGGTTCATTTGCGCCCTTTGAAAACACGTTGGTCTATGCTAATGGCACTTGGGGTGGGAAGCTATACCCCCGAAAACCGACTTTCGTCTATTCATATAGGTGAAAATGTGTTGGCTAATGGTGCATTAGTGTTTGTATGGCATTACAACGCCCACCTTGAAGTGGGTGGAGGAGTCGCACTAAACAATACCTTTGGCTACCCTATGGTATTCCCTGCGCTTTATGTGAAATACAAAGGAGGCTTTGGAGACAAATTCACTATTGAGGCAGCTTCTATTGATGGGGCTAAGGTGGCGCTGGGGTATAATTACCGCGAAAACCTCACCTTGAAATTAGTTGCCAATGTGGGAGGTTATTCGGCTTACCTAAGGCGCAACGGACAAAAGGAAATGTTCAGTCAGCAGACTTTTTTTGCAGGCTTGCAACCTGAGTTCAAGATAGGAAAGCACCTAACAATCCCTATTACTGTTGGTGGTAGCTTTATCCGCTCTGGGCGTTATAGGGAGCGTACTCTTAAAGATATGTTCAAATCCGAAGCTAAGGGAGAAAACGGCGAAACGCGTTCCAGTGTGTTCCTCCCTGCTTTGTACTTTGCCGCGGGAATTACTCTTTTTGGTAATTAATAGCTACGACCTTCGGTAAAGTTGAATAATTTGTTATCAATAATTATAAACATATATAGAAAATGAAAAGAATTATTACCTTTGTAGCCTTGATAGCGATGACCGCTACGGCTACAGCACAAGTAAAATTTGGCGTCCATGCGGGTGCTGGAATTG
Source organism: Capnocytophaga sp. (assembly GCA_030530525.1). GTDB lineage: Bacteria > Bacteroidota > Bacteroidia > Flavobacteriales > Flavobacteriaceae > Capnocytophaga. Next base: position 60,453 of record JAUMUT010000006.1, read on the forward strand.
GATTGATGAGCAAAGATGTTCACGACGACCGCTATGAAGGACAAAACAAAACGGACAAAGAGCCTTTTAGCACCTCTTCTTATGGTGGTTTCTTTGTTGAAATCCCTGCTTCTGAGAAATTATTGTTAGATCTTGGGGCAATGTACACTAATTATTCCACTATAGGAAAGGGAAGAACGATGCTTCACAGAATTGATGTGCCTCTGGCTATCAAATACGATATCAGTGGGTTACGTCCTAAAGTAGGAGGCTATGTGAGTTATATCCCTGGGGTTACTTCTTTTGAAAACAAATACCGTTCATTAACCAGAAAGGATATTGAAAAATTTGACTATGGGGCGCTCTTCGGTTTGGAATATAACTTCAATGAAAAGTACTTTATAGAAACCAATTTCTATTTAGGATTAGCCAATCTCCTCACCAAAGATCCTCGCCACAGTAGCGACTATTTGCGCACACGCTCTATCCTTATAGGAGTAGGATACAGATTTTAATGAATAATGATTAATGGTTAATGAATGAAAATCCATACATATTTTTAAAGAATAATTTCTTCTTGCAGTTCCTTATTGCCGATAGATTTCGTATCTATCGGCATATTGTGGCTTGTAGCTCATTATTGCTATTTTTCATGCTGGGCAGACAATGGGGTGATTACGAAGGAATGATAGACTATTGGGATTGGATAGAGAAATGGTTGGGGATTACCGCTACTTTTTACTTGAATATGTACGTGCTTATTCCACGTTTTTTCTTCAAAGGGAAGCTCGCTACCTATATCATCCTCCTTACGCTATGGGTACTTTTTATGTTGGGCTCTACCTATTATCTCAATTTTGTACTATGGAAAGACTATATGATTGGGAAAGAAATCAAAATAGCATCAAAAATTCCTGTTTCTGTAGCAATTTTTTCTAGTATGGTATATATAGTACCCTTTATAATGACTTCTACGCTTATCAAAATCTTTCAAGTATGGGTAAAAGATAACGAGAGGATGCAGGAATTGGAGCGACAAGCCACCGAAAGTGAACTGCAAGCCCTAAGAAGCCAAATACAACCGCACTTTTTGTTCAATATGCTCAACAGTATCAATACTTTGTTGTATATCGACCCTGAAAAAGCCTCTTATACCATCACAAAACTATCCGATTTCTTGCGACATTTGCTCTATCAAACGCACGAAGAACAGGTTTTTCTCAGTTCGGAACTGCGTTTTTTAAACGATTATCTCTCTTTGGAAGCTATGCGCCGCGATGATTTCACCTACAAGCTCATTTATAGCGAAAAGAACATACAAGGCATACAAATTCCTCCTAATATTTTGCTCATCTTAGCCGAAAATGCTGTAAAACACAGTGCCGATGCTCTTGCACCTACCTATATCTATATGGATTGTGAAATAAAAGAAGACTTTTTGTATTTTTCTGTACGCAATTCAGTACCTTTGCAACCCGCTAACAGCCGAAAGCAAAGTGGTATAGGCTTGCCCAATATACAACGCCGATTGGAGTTGCTTTATGGCAATAACTTCCTTTTGCTAAGTGAGCCATCGGATAGCGAATATGTAGTAACCTTAAAATTTCCCTTATGAATTGTTTGCTTGTAGATGATGAACCTTTGGCGCGTATCGGTATGGAACGCCTCATCAGGCAATATAGTAGTTTGCAACTGTTGGGTACGTTCAGAAACACCGTAGGCATTGCCGATTTCCTCAAAGACAACGAAGTACATTTGCTCTTTTTGGATATAGAAATGCCAGGTGTCAATGGGGTAGCGTTTGCTAGAACATTACCAAAGGATACTTTGGTAATATTCACTACGGCTTACAGCGAATACGCTTTGGAGAGCTACGAGGTAGATGCTATTGACTATTTGGTAAAGCCTATCACCCCTGAGCGCTTCAAAAGAGCGGTAGCCAAAGCCGAGAATTACTACCAATTGCTTCATCAGCAGAAAACGGATTTTGAAGTCAGCGATACGCAATGCATCAGCATTCGTGCCAACCGGCGCAACTACCGCATTGCCCACACCGATATTCTTTACATTGAAGCCCTGAAAGACTACGTGATTATCCACACCCCAACGGAGCGGTATATCACTTGGATTAACCTCAAAAACATACACAGCCAATTGCCTGCTTCGGTTTTCCTACGCGTAAACAAAAGCTATGTGGTGAATGTAGCGCATATCACTTCCTACACACATCAGTTTATCTGCATAGGGGAGACAGAGATACCTATTGGGAGAGTTTATCAGGAAGAGATTTTAAGGGCATTGACCCAATAACAAGCGTAATAAGCACTAATCTAACAACTAATTACTAACAACTAACGATAAATCTTTTCCATTACCAACTCAACAGTAGGCTGGTGATAGTTGCCGTCTTTATCTCTGATAGTGTTGAATATATAGGCAGGTCTAAGGCGAGGGCAGTTCAATGCTAAGAACTGATAGAAGTAGTTATGAGCGTAGAACATATAAGGCATAAACTCGCGCTGGAAGTCGTTTTCACACTCAAATTCATTGTTGATGATGATACGCACAAAAGCAGCAATGTCCTCACGGGTAAGGTCTGTGTGCTTTACAGGGTCGGGCATAGCCAAATCAAAGGCAAAGACTTCTATACCATTGCCTTCCCACCACTCCCAGAGCCACGTATCGGAAAGGTCTTTGCCGGTGAGCTCACTGAGGTAGGTTTCCATTGCCTTGTATTCTTTATCAAATACTTCTTTGGGGGTGCCATTGGGTTGGGCATCCCAAAAGGCTTCGTACTTAATCAAGCGGTCTAAAATCAAAGGGTACAACCTTTCAGCGGTTGCAAAATCGGGACGTAATTCTTTTCTTAGGGTGTTCATTTTGAGTAGGGGTTAGGGGTTAGACTGATAGATAAACTGAGTAATTGCCTCAATCAATTTAGATGAAACAGGTATATCAGGATTGAGGTAAGATTGTTGGTTTTCCTGCACTGTTTTTACTTCTTTCAGGATGTGATTCATTCCTTCTATCAAAAGGAGTTGTGCTTTGGGTTGTGCTTCTTTAAGAAGTTGCGCTTCTTTAGTTTCTACTTGTAAATCATTAGTTCCTTGTAGGATAAGGATAGGGATTTGCAATTTGGCAATTTCTTTAGCAGGGTCGTATTGGAACCAAGAAATAAGGTAAGGTTGGACGCTTTTTCTAAATACAGGGGCTAAATAAGGTGATACATTTTCTACTTGTATTCCTTTTTTCAACTGATTGAGAATATTTTGGCTTTCTTCCAAAAGTTGAGGAGCATTCTTTCCTATTTGTTCTTCAATAAGTGTCGCACTATTGTTGCCAGCTCCTGAAAGAGAGACTAATTTAGAAATAGGCGTTTTTTGAGCCACTATGAGTCCTATCAGGGCACCTTCAGAGTGTCCAATAATTGTGATATTCTTATACTTTCCCTTAAAGTAATTTACTACCAAAAGGGCGTCATTTACTTCGTCTTCAAAGGTGAGTTTATCTTCTTGTACATTACCTTTGCTTATTTGTGCTATGATACGCTTATCGTAACGAAACACAGCGATACCTTTTTCTACTAATCCTTCGGCGAGATACTTCAAGGAGTTGTTTTTTAGCTGAGCTTGATTACCATCACGGTCGGTTGGACCTGAACCTGCAATAAGTATAGCCAAAGGCGTATTGTTTTTTTCTTTAGGTGATAGAAGTGTTCCTTGTATTTCTTGGTCAATACCCACTTGTGTAGTATTGTAGTTTTCTCCTTGACCAAAAACACTCCAACAAATCAAAGATAGTAGAATTGACAATTTCATTATGATAATGGTTAAAGTTAAAAAATATATTATGTTTTAGATGTTATTCTTCAAAAATTTTATTTGCAGGAAAGCGCAAAGTGGGATAGGTTACCGATTGCACTTCATCGTTTTCTAAAATAGGCGAAAGCGCAATATAGTTACCCTCACGGTATAGGTAGATTTGCACTGTTTTGTAGTAAGGATCTACTACCCAATATTCGGGTACGCCTTGCTCTTGGTAGAGGTCAAACTTCAGTTTGGTATCATTGTATTGGTTACCTTGTGAAAGAATTTCTATAATAAGATTAGGAGACCCTTTACACCCTTGTTTGGTAAGTTTCTGGCGGTCGCACACCACACAAATATCGGGTTGCACTACCGATTCCTTGCCATCGGCACTCTTGAAAAACACATCAAAAGGGGCGGAATAAATCTTGCACTTTTGCCCTTTGAAGAAAGGGATAAGTAACTCGTTGAGGTTAGTAGAAATATCTTGATGAAATCTTGTGGGGGCAGGACTTATGGCAAAGATTTTCCCCCAGAAAAGCTGTACCTTCTCCTTGAACTTCCACAATAGATAGTCGGCATAAGTGTAAGTGCCCGTTGGGTCTAACTGACTGATATGTGTAATTTCCATAGTTTTAAAAGGTAAATAATTGGGCTACAAAGATAAGGATAAATTGGTAATTGACAAAATATCACTATCTTAGTCACATAAAGAATATTTACAGGCTTCTTTAGTATTTCTTTTTGTTTTAGAAAAATTTTGAATAAATGGGTTGTCTTTTGTTATAGAAAAATAGGCATTCATAGCTTGCAATTGTTGTTTAACATTTTGCAATAAAAGTAGAAAAGTATCATTATTACTTAGTTTTTCACCCTTTTCTTCACTCCATTGTAATTTATATTTTTGAAACGCTATTTTATTTTTGCATTGGTATCTTTTAGATTGCTTTTAACAAAAGCAAATTTAGTACAAAAAAATAATAAAATGCATATAAAAGTAAAAAGATTTTGTATATTTGCCAAATAAAATCTTTTTATGAAGATTTATATAAATATTATTGTTGTATTTAAATAATTTTTAATAATAAAAAAAGAGAATTAAAATGTTAGAAAAAAAATATGAAGATACCTTTGATTATTTTCCACAAGAGGTATTAGAAGCCTTAGCGATAGCAAAAAAACAATCTATATTAGGAAAGACAATATCCAATACCGATGTTTTTAAAGATATAGAGACTTCTATAACAAAAGATTTAGAAACAGAGCTTAGGAGAAGATATGAAAATTTTAAACAAAATCCTGAGCAAGGTTTTTCCCTTGAAAATTTAGAAAATATTAGGAATAGAAGTAGAAAAACCTAACTATATTGATTTTTACTATGAATTATCTGGTGAGGATATTGAAAAAATAAAAAAATCAGAACAACAAATAAAAGAAAATAAAACTATTGCTAATGAAGCATTACTCAATAAATTAGAGTTTTAAAAGAATTTTATATTTAATTCAACTGCTTTGTAAAGACAAAATTACAACTATTTTTTGTATTATCGATGATATTTTTTAAGAAATTAATCATTCTGAAGATATTCGTAGAAAAGTATGTTGAGAAAGCGTATAGAAGCAGCTATAAGCGATATTAAAAAGATGTTTTCTAGAACAATACATTCTGTTACTTTAAAAGTTTTTTTTAATAAAGATTACAATGTATATTTTTGAATTACAGTTATTTAAAATAATCAATAGCTAGCAAGTTGGATTAAATATTTACAAGAAGAAAACAAATCAACCCATTAAAGAATGAAGAACACCTATGCCGGATACAGAAAAGTAATGGAAATATACAGTTTCCACACCTAACAGATATATCAAAGGCAATCTTGTAGTACGCGTGAGTCCTATTCCTGCTAAGAACGATACAATATACGATGCCATTAAAGCTCTGAACTGGCGACAAAACAAAGCTGTAACCGACCGATTAGAGTACAGTAAAAAAATGGAATTGTACTACAACGACCAATACGGCATTCCTTGGGAAGAGTATATTTTAGGAGCTTTTAAAGAGCGTATTGAAGTACTGAAAAAATTCCCCAACGTAACAGTAACTTTTGAAGAAGAAACCAATGAATAAACAAGAAAAAGACTTTGTAGCACTCAGTGAGAAACTCCTCACGACCACCAACGGCAGTGAGTACCACGAGTTGGTGCGCAAGATAGTAAAGAAGTTTGGCGAGAAAATGCATAAAGACACCTTGCAAACCTTAGTGCAGGCAGTAAAAGAAAGCAAAATTACCCACGCACGCGACTTTGTAATTGCCCGTATCTCGGAACTCGCCACCGAAAGCGACACTGAACTTGCACCTTTTTTCTACGAAATGATAGCAAAAGGCTTGCCTTATTGGGCTTTTAGCGGACTGCTGAAAGTAGCAGGTGCTGAAGCCTATCCGTTTTTAGTGGAATATATCCAAAAGGAAACTAATAAAGAAACCACAGGCAAAGTCATTCTCTCCTTAGCTGAGCACTGCGGTCAGCCGTTTAACTACGATTTGCCTAACGACCCTGCCTATTGGCAATCATTGCCTATTGATAAGGTGTTACAATGGCAAGCAGAAGGCTACCCACAAGCACAACCTCAAACCGGCTATTCGTTCTTGGTGCAAAACCCACAAACCGACTTGGAAAAAGTAATAGCTAAGATAGAAAAGCGTTTGGAGAAAGACAGGAGTTTTTGGAAAGTAAACTCTTATGAGTACAACCGTGCTATATTAGAAAAGCCTGAAAAGCAAATAATTGAAGCTATTAAAGGGCGTTGGCAACTGCCTACTACCTATCTTACTTTCTTAGAACGCTTTTCGCCTAAAAACGAAATATTCCTCAAAGGTATCAATCTCTATGGGGCAAATACCCTCTTTGAACACCAATGCGGTTATGCTTTTGACAGTCCTGATGATGAACTTTTCCCCGATTGGCAACCTCATTGGCTCGTGATTGCCGACAAAGATGCCGACCCTTATATCCTCGACCTCTCCAAAAGCGATGGCAACGATGCTCCCGTTTACAAAGCCCCTCACGGTGCTGGTCAGTGGAAATGGCGTAAAGTTACAGGGAGCTTCTTAGAATTTTTAAAGAAACTTTAAAATTCAACTTTTACCCTTAAATCAACTTATTGACTCATCATCTTCGTTGCCAGAATGTGCTTGCATAGCCCGCGGTTGGTTTGGTGGTTGGTGTACCAGTTGCAGGTGCATTGGGCGTGGTCGCCGTCGAGGATAACCGTGTGGGTAACCCCTGCTGTGCCCTTGACGTTGGCTTTTACGTAGGTGCCGTGCTGCTCTACGATCTGCACCTCGTTGTTGGCGGTGAGCTTCTTGGCGTTCTGCAAGCGCGGGTTTAGGCTCGCTAAGCGGTCGGGCTTGAAGGGCAAGCGGCGGTAGAAGTAATTCCCCTCTAACAGATTGTACCCCAATAAGCCGATGCTCGATAGCGAGGCTTGTAGCGTAGCCATTGTTCCTAAGCTAATATCATTCTCAATAGATACCATTGTGGGCGAGAAAACCTCATTGGTCTTGAAGAAGTTGTTAATCCCGACGAGCCACTCCATAGGCACCTCTTGGGTCATATTCTCCAAGTATTTGCCCTCCCCTGAAAAACCGCGATACACATTCTCCGAGAGGAGAAAGAGCATCTCCACCCCTTTGAAGTTCAGCACAAAGGCGACACTCTGCTCGGAGGCGTTGCGGTAGATGTACAGGCTATCGGCAAGCAGCAGCAACCCTTGCAGGAGGTTCAGCCTGTGCACGCCTCCTACCTTGATAGCATTTGCCGAAGGCGTAGGAGCAAAGGCGTACGACACCCCGCGCTTTACTAAGTAGTAATCCGTCTTTACGGGTTGCTTGGGCAGGGAGCGGAACAGCTGAATGGCTTCGGCTTTGCTCAGTCGGTGTGCCAAGTCCATTTCCGAGAGGTACACCTGCACGTTGCCCAAGCCCTTAATCCAGCGATTGGGCAGGCTCACCTTCTTTTCCACCGTTTTATGCTTAGTGGTGATGAAGTGCGTATGCTTTTGCCCTACCCCCAGCACCATTCGCTCGGAAGCGGTTACAGCGTTGAAAGCGCGCACGGTATGGTCGTTGAAGTCGATATTGGTACAACCGCTTTTGAGGAACTCACCGTCTAACACTTCATTGCGTAGAGACACCCGCGCATATACGCTGTTGCAAGAGGAAAAAGCCTCGAAGAGCAGTTGCTGATTGCCTACCGAGATGATAGGGTCGCGCAACTTCGCCAGCACCCCTGGGGCTATGGCAAACTGAGAGGCTACCGTTTTGGCAAGCGTGGCGAGGCACTTGGCTACCACAAAAGGCTGTTGTATGTTCCCCCAGAAGAAGCACGGCACGGCATTGTCTTCTTTGAGCTCGGAGCAATGCGAAAAGATAAAGCTCTTTTGGTGTGCCGAGCCCTCCTCCATTACCGAGGCAAAGGGGTAGGCGTACTGAAAATCTTCCATTGTTATAGGAGTTTGGTAAAGTGCATTACTACATAGCCATTGGTGGTATTTACGCCAAAGGTCATAGAACGGTTGTTGTTGGAGAAACTGACGTCCCACTGCTCTTTATTATTGGGGTCGCTCGTGTTGTAGTACGTGCCACCCTCCTTTACCCACTGGTAGGTGTTTATGGTTTTATTACATTGCCCATTTTCGGGATAATTAAGGTATAGGGTAGCTCCCAAAGAGTGGGCTACTATTTCGCCGTATAAGCATTCGCCGTCCTTTACAAGAACTTCTTGTTGCCCCACTACATATTTCGTCATTATCCAACGACCTATAAAAGGGTCGAGGTGGCTGTAATCTACACCTTTTTTGTGGCGAACAGTTATTATATTATTTGTCCCGTCATAATAACGAAGAATCAGTTCTTTATCTTTCATCTCGTATTTAACAGAAGAGGTATTCCCTTTTTTTCCAGTTGGAGAATCGTTGGAAATGGTCATATGAAAAGTACCGTTGGAGGAGGTATAATCATAATAGATAGGGTTATATTGGCAGTTATTGTTATTATCTAACAAATACGATTCCAGCTTTATTTTTTTATCAGCTATTGACCAATAGCTTTGCTCAGAGCAAGTATTAGGAACACTCCATCGCATTCCTTTATTATTTTCATCGGCGTAAAGAACATATCCGTACCAATCGCCCGTGAGGGAGGTGTTGCTGGTGTTGTCGTCGTCTTTTCCGCAAGAGGAAAGGAACATAGCGGTGGCAAGAAGTGCCATTGAAAATACTTTTTTCATACTAAATTATTTTATATAAGGGTTATACTATGCTTTGGGTAGCCTGCTAAGCCTTGTGGCTGTTGGACTATGGTTGCGCTTCCTGCTTGCTATCGGTGGGCTTTGCAGGCGCTTTCTTGTTGGCTAAGGCTTGTGCCAACCGTTGCTTATTGGCGGTGATAGTATCGTCAATAAGTTTGTTCAGCAAATTGGTGAAAGTGGTCGTTTCTTGCGACGGGCTTACGATATGGTAGGCAAAAGTAGTGCGCGCCAAGTCCTTAAACAGGTCGTTGGTGGCTTTGCGTACCTGTTTCACCTTAATTACTTTGCTATTGAGCTGGCTTTCGGCGCGTACATCTACCAGTTCTTGGTATTTGCGGTTGGCTTCTTTCAGCGGGGCAACGGCGTGGGTAAGCCCTAAGGTCTGCAAATGGGCGTTGATAGCGGGCTTCTCCAAGTCCTTAACAAGGGCATCGATAGCTTGCGACTTCTGCCGAGTAGGCAAAGCCGATACACTTTTGTAGCTTTTGAACTCCAAGGAAAGTATAGTGGCGGCTTCCTTTTGCGTAGCTAAGGAACTTTTCTTCCCCAGCCTAAACGAAGAAAGCAGGTAGGAGAGCAACTCATTGCGCTGTTTGTCCAACTGCATAATGTTAGCCGACTCCTTGCTCGAACGGCTCTGGCGCGATGCCTCGGTAAGGAGCTCTACATTGGTTTCAATAGCGGTAATGAGTTCGGGCTTCAACCCTAATTTTTCGGCAGTGGTAGCATTCACGAGCTTCACCACGCCTTTCATAAACTGAGCGTACTCGTCGTTGTTGAGTTTGCCTGCATTGGGCAACGAAATATCTACTTTGTAGTTCATCGTTAGTGCATTTTAGTTATTTATGTAATACTCGGCAAAGGTAATCATTATTTTTTATATACGCAAATTATTTTTACTTTTTTATTCCGATAGCTATTTTTATTTTTAGCTCTCGGCACGAGGTCGCACTCACTACTTTATTATTTTTTAGCCATTGGCACGACCTCGTGAAAACAGCTTTTGGTTTTATTTAGCTATATAGGTGAGTAGTTTTTTATGATTTCGGGGTAACTTATCTGCTGGCACGAGGTCGAGATATTGCCTTAGCACCTCTTGGGTGAATGTTTTCACCAAAGGATTACGAGGTCGGTCGAGCAATTCTATAAATCGCGTAATGGGCAAATAGCCAGAGGCTAATACGGTAGCAAGATAGCGGGTAAGTTCGCCCACCTCTTCACTGCGAGCCAACGCACGGCAGAGATATTCGTACGCCAAGTCGCGGGCAGGTCGTTTCTCGAATAGCAAACACGCCCCAATGTACTGCCAACCGCTATGGCGCACGGGCAGGTCGTGGCGCAAAAGCCCTTCGAGGGGTTGGGTCATCTGTGCGACTTCACGTACTTCGTTGCCTGTGTCCCACGCCTCTGCGGCGTATTGGCACAACAGCGCATTGAGGTAGTGCGGGTTGAGGCTTAGGTAGTACTCGTATTGCGGATAAGCGGTAACCACGCCCCCGTTGTGGTTGTAGTAGCGGTATAGCGTGTCCGTTTTTTTCTTATGAACGACGGCTCGGCGCGGAGGAAGCTCATATACGAACTTCTGTTTGTCAGGGTCGTCCGTTCTGGGGTCTTGCGCCCAACCATAGGCAATGCGATACGGACTAACGACCCCTATCATCTTTTCGGAAATAGTGTTGCCAAACTCAGCAAATACCTTATCAGGACACTTGATGCGGGTAACCTGCGCCCATAGGGGCAAAAGGGCTTCGGTAGGGGCTACCACCTGGCTCACCCCTAAGTAGTATTGCAGGGCTGGGGCATAGTCGCCTTGTAGGGTTTGTGCCTTTGTTTTGGCAGTTGCCGAAATATCGGCTATATAGAGGCGGTTGCAGGCGACAATAAGGTCATCAAGGTCGGGTGCTTCGCCCTGCGCTTCATAGAGGAGGAGCTTATCCATTAGGGTATCGGCACTGATATAAAACGGCAGGTGCGTAGGGGTGGAGAGTAGCGGAAGCGGGTTGCCCCGAAGGATGCGCTCCACTGTTATCTGTGCCTTGCGGAAGAGGAAGGGCAGTGCCTGCGACATATTGTGCAGGTAGTAATAGACCATATACGCATCGAATGCCTTTGGCTCTAAGCTCTTTCGCTTGGCGTTCACCTCCTCCCACGTATAGGTACATTTGGGGTCGAGTGCGAGGGGTTGCCGTTGGCTCAGGGCGATGAGCAGGGCAAGGAGGATGCTATCGGCGGGGCTATCGTTGCCCGTGCGCTTGGTGAGTTGCTTTACGTAAGGGGCTACCTGCTTTACAAAGTCGGCAGGGAGGTTGTCGTGCTGTTGTATCAAGCCCTCCAAGAGCGCGTCGATATGTGCGGCAGTGGGCTCGCGGAGGCAGTCGCCAATAAGGAAGAGGAGAGCGTCCCAAGTGGTGGGGATAGTAACCTCGCCCAGACTGCTGAGAAAGGGGGAATGTGTGGGTTGAACCTCCCCCTCGCCCCCTCCGAAGGGGGAATGTTGCGACGCTGAGTCCCCCTCACTGAGGGGGGTAGGGGGGAGGTTTTCGCTGAGCTCTTCTTTACTATTGAGATTAGGGGAATGATTGGGTTGAACCTCCCCCTCGCCCCCTCCAAAGGGGGAATTGTTGGAACTGACCTCCCCTTCACTGAGGGGGGTAGGGGGGAGGTTGTTGCTGAGCTCTCCTTTACTATTGAGAGCGGGGGAATGTGTGGGTTGAACCTCCCCCTGACCCCCTCCAAAGGGGGAATGTTGTGACGCTGAGTCCCCCTCACTGAGGGGGGTAGGGGGGAGGTTTTCGCTGAGCTCTTCTTTACTATTGAGAATGGGGGAATTGTTGGAACTGACCTCCCCCTGACCCCCTCCGAAGGGGGAATGTTGCGACCCTAAATCCCCCTCACTGAGGGGGGTAGGGGGGAGGTTGTCGCTGTTGGTTATTATTTTGAGCTTCTGCTGTGTGCTTTCCTTGATATAAGCCTCGTAGGGTGCGATGATTTCCGCCAGTCCGCTTGTATTGAAATAGGTGAGCAGGAGGTCGGCTAAGGCTTCTTGCACTTTGGCATCGGGTTGGGTGAAGAGCGAGGCGAGCATCTCGCGATAGGCGGGGCTCTTAGGGGCTTCCCTCTGGTAATGTTGCGCCAAGATAGAGAGCCCTATGGCTTGCGATTTGGCAACTTTGGCATTGGTAAAGCAGAGGGCAAAGCTATCGGTAAAGGCTTGGAAATCAAAAGAAGGGTCTTGCTGCACCTTGTCGATGAGCTTCATCGCAAAGTTGATAAGCGAGGGCTTGTCCAAGGTGAGCAAAGCAAAAAGGGTATGCTGAGAGGTGAGGATTTCCGTTGGCGTAGGGGAAAGCCCCTCTACCCAACGGCAGTACATATCCAACACGTTCTTCTTCCAAGGGTTGAGGAGCACCTCAATGAAAGAGGCTACAAAGCTCCTATCGGGGAAATAGTCCTTCTCGCAGAGCAAAGCAAAGACCTTTTGCCACTCCAAATTGCCACTAAGGGAAGCATCGATATACTTGGTGGTATGCGGGAATACTTCGGTTGCGAGGTAGGGGTATTGCAGGAGCAAATCAGTAGCCTCTGCCTCTTGGGTGCGATGGTAGCGGAGGGCGTACATCTGCCTGACGAACACCTCCTCGTTGAAGGGGATATGCTTCTGGTGATGCAACGCCAGCAACATATTAAAGGAGATGAGGTTAGGGTACTCGGCATACATCTGCTGTGCGCCGTCTATCATATACGCACCTTGCGGGGTGTGGATAAAATCTATCAGGGCTTGGTCGTGCTGAGAGATGAGGAACAAAAACAGATGCTGCTGCTGGTGATGCCTTCGCCCATAGAAGCCGAAATCCAAGCGGTTCTCTGCCTTAGCGAGCTCTTGGAGGTTGGAGCACACACACATCATCGCATAGGTAACGGCATACTCCTTTTCCACGCCATAGCGGTGTGTTTTTGGGGTCTCAGGGTATATTTGTTGTACATCGTGGTAGGAGAACTGCTCACGGATATGGGCTTTCTCATCTTCGGGCAGGGCAAAAGCCACCTGACGTATCGCCTGCCAGTCTTGTGCGCGTATAGCAGAGATAAGGTTTGGGGACATAAGGGGTATTTGAATTAAAATTATGTGTTATTGTTCTATACTTCCCCCTTTGGAGGGTGGTAGGGGGGAGGTTTTATTATGAGCTTTTTTATTATAAAGTTTTAGGATATGTTAGTTTTTTTTAACTCTTTTTCTTTTTGAAGTTCTTTTATCTTATTTTCTAAGGACAATATTACACTAAACATATTATTTTGTATCTCATCATTAGAGAATCGAATAAAGGAAACTCCATATTTTTCTATTTCTTGTTGGCGTTGAGCATCTTCTAAGTATCTAAAATCGTGAATATTTCCATCTACTTCAATAGCTAATCTTATTTCTTGACAGTAGAAATCAACTATATATTCTAACATTGGCACTTGTCGTTTGAATTCTACGCCTAATGCTTTACTTTTTATCTGTTTCCATAATAAAATTTCAGATAAAGTACTATTATTTCTGAGATACTTAGCGTATTCTCTTAACTTTTGATTGTATGGAATTATATTACTGTTCATTTTATCATATTTTAGTAAAATATAGTTTCTATTGCTAATCTTATATTCCCCTTAAGAGATATCTGAGAAATTTTCTTATTAAAGCCTTCTTTATTATTTTTAATATAGGCTATTAAAGTAACCTCCCCCTTGCCACCTCCAAAGGGGGAATCCGTAGGACTGACCTATTCCTGAGAGCTGAAAGAGTTGGAATTACTAAGAATTACCTCCCCCTATCCCCCTCCGAAGGGGGAATCTGTAGGACTGACCTATTCCTGAGAGCTGAAAGAGTTGGAATTACTAAGAATTACCT
>JAUMUT010000006.1:74538-96676 GCA_030530525.1 Capnocytophaga sp.
CCTCCTATCCCCCTCCAAAGGGGGAATCTGTAGGAATGACCTATTCCTGAGAGCTGAAAGAGTTGGAATTACTAAGAATTACCTCTCCCTATCCCCCTCCGAAGGGGGAATCTGTAAGACTGACCTATTACTGAGAGCTGAAAGAGTTGGAATTACTAAGAATTACCTCCATCTATCTCCTCTGAAAATAGAAATTACATATTGTACATTAATTACTTAGACCACTCCACCATCTTCTTGTGGTTCGTTGGTTTCTTTTCTAACTTTTCAGCCAAAGGCAAATAGGCTTCCACACAACTGCGCTGGAATGCCTTCACTTTGGTATCGCGGGTAGGGAGGTCTAAGAACTCTATAAAGCGGGCGATAGGAGCAAAGCTCTCGGCAAGGAGCTTTCCGATAATCTCGGCTAACAAACGAAGGTCTGCCCCCGTGCTAAGGCGTTCTATTATATAGGCAGCCGCCATATCGCGGGTGGGTTTCTTTTCAAAAAGCAAGGCAACGGCTACAAACAACCAGCCTCCGTGATACACAGGCAGGTGATTGTCTAACAGTATTTGCATAGGCACTTGCATACGCTCTATATTCCACGACTCGTTACCCTTAGCATACGAGGCTACATAACGGAGAATTTGCGCTTCTATGTAGTGTGGGTTCAGGCTACACTGATATAGAATGTCGGTATCCCAGCCCTCTTTACACGTTCCTGCATTATAGAACAAATGTGGGTATTCGGTAGCCTTTTTGCGGGCATCAAAATTGTTGTTCCAATTGTCGTGGATACTCAGGTAGTGGAAGGTAACGGTACTTTGCTTGCGAGTAAGCACACCGAAAGGTGCTGTAAAAGGGGCAACCACGCAGGGAATGTCTTTGGCAGTGGTTTTTTCAAACTCAGGAAATACACCATTGAGGTGCTTGATACGTGCCAGTTGCGTCCATAGTGGCAAGAGCTCTTCGGTAGGGGTGAGGGTGTCGGTAAGGTCAAAGGCGTACAGTATAGCAGAGGCATAGGCTCCTTTGAGTTGCTGGGCTTTTGCTTTGGCAGTAGCCGAAATATCCCCTAAGAGCAAGCGATTGCAGGCAACCACAAGGTCGTGGAGGTCGGGGTTTTCTCCCTGTGCCTCGTATTGTAGAAGCCTATCCATCAGTACCTCTGCCTCTATATAAAAAGGAGCGTGCGTAGGGGTAGAGAGGAAGGGGAGCGGTGCTTTATTCCTGTTTTTGAGCAGGCTATCGGCTTTGGCTACCAAATACGGAAGAGTGTCAGTTAAGAAAGCATTATCTTTCTTGTTATAAGGACTTTCCTCCCCAAACCAACGTAGTAAAAACTGATGCAAGATGGGCATCGCTGCCGTACCACCCCAATGTTTGTCCATTTGTTTGAGATAGGGAGCCAATTGCTGCTTAAAGTCGGCAGGGAAGCTACCTCGCAGGAGATTAAAGCCCTCGAAAAAGACATCTATCGTTTGGGGAGAACGCTCGCGCAGGCAATCACCAAGGAGGAAAAGCAATTCGTCCCACGTTTTGGGTAACGAAATAGGCGTTAAAAGAGATTTCTGAGGATAGCATTCCGAAGAGGAATTACCTGCTAAGGCTTCGGAGGGCTGTTCCTGAGTTGTTTCCTGTGCTGTATTTGTCATCACCTGGCTGAGTACCTTCTCGGCAGCAGGCTTTATATAATCGGTATAGGGTGCTACAACTTCCGCAAGGTGCTCATCGGCGAAATAGCCAACAAGGAGCTTTGCCACTGCCTCTTGCAGCTTGTTGTCAGGCTCTGTAAAGAGGGTAGCGAGGAGCTCGCGGTAGGAGAGGTCAGCAGGGGCTTGCTTTTTGTAGTGTTGTTCCAAAATGTTTAGCCCAATGAGTTGTGATTTGGCAACCTTAGGGGCAGTAAAGCACAGGGCAAAACTATCGGTAAAGGCAGGGAAGTCAAAAGTTTTTTCCTTAGCAATCGTGCTAATATGCTTGATAGCGAAATTGATAAGATTTGTGTTACCTATACCAAGCAAGGCAAAGAGGGTGTGCTGGTTGTCCAAAAGCTCGGCAGTAGTAGGCTCTAAAAACTCTATCCAACGGCAATGCCAATTGAGGTGAGGTTTCTTCCAAGGGTTGAGCAGGGTATCTAAGAGTTCGGGGATATACTTTCGGTCAAATACATAGCCCTGCCTTTGCAGATGTACAAAGAACGCCTCCCACGGCTTGGCATCGTGGAACATTTGGTTTTCGTAGAGGTGCAAACGGCGGAATATCTTGTCGTGGAACTCTTGGTCGTGTAAAACCAAGTCGGTATAGCGGGCTACTTTATCATCATAGAGATAGGTGGCGGTGATATTTTTGGTAAAAAGCGCCTCATCAAACGGAATTTCTCCCGCCTTGTAGAGCACCCAATAGGTTTCAAAGGAGATAAACTCTTTGTCTTCAGGTTTTAGGGAGTGATACAAATCCAAGATAAAGCGATATTTTTCCTCTTGGAGGAGTTTCGGGAGGACATAGGAAGCTTTTGAATTTGAAAAAAGCTCTCCAGCAGTAGGATAATACATCTTCTTTATAAAGGTACTTATAGGCTGTTTCTCATATTCTTGAAGACTTCGTGTAAGGAGAAATACCGCCAAAAGATATTCATAGCGTGCCCCATCGGGGGTTACTAATACTTTATCATAATGTTTGTGATCTTTAATCCCCCAAGGCGAATGTTGGAGCTGGTCTAATAGGGCAAGGCGTTCGCTTTCTGTTACATTATTACAGAAGTCAAAGAGTGTGTCTAAATTGTGATTGGTAATTAGTTTTTTTAATTGTTCAAACATAATGAAATAAATTTGTTATTTGTTAGGTAGCTTTTTCTCTAAGTCTTTTAGGGTTTTTAGATAATCTTCTTCTACGGTTGATAAAGTTTTTACTTGGTATTTTTTAAATTCGATAGTTGCTTTTTCAATAGCTTCTTGATGACTTACACGCCCTGCATTTTGCAATACTTTTTCACCAGTAGCTGAAAGGATATTGTCTAATTGCTTGATATAATCAGCCATATACATTGGTTTTCGCTTCACTGCCTGTATTTCGGCAAAGTCAAAATACCCTGAAACTAAATTGTTAAGTACCTTTAATTCTTCTTCTGTTAGGTAATTTTTAGCAATTACCACTTCTTTTAGCGAAGGGTGATCGCCAGCAAAAACGGTAAGCCCCATAAAAGGCTTATCACTATCGGCACGTTCATAGATTACCTCAGCTGCTGTATGTCCGTGTGCGGCATAATGTAGCTTGTTCTGTACTATTTTAAAAAATGCGATAGATTCAGATGTGTGAGGGTCGTAATCTACACTGGTAGCGTACAAATCAAGCACTTGCCTATACAACACTTTTTCAGAAGAACGAATATCGCGAATACGATTTAGAAGTTCATACCAATAATTGCCTCCTGCATTCTGTTTCAAGCGGTTATCGTCTATGACAAAGCCTTTGATGATATACTCTTTGAGTCGCTGAGTAGCCCATATCCTAAACTTTGTAGCAATATGGCTCTTGATACGGTATCCCAAAGAGATGATCAAATCAAGATTGTAATAAGCAGTATTGTAGTTTTTACCATCAGCAGCAGTTGTTCGGAATTTCCGAACAACTGAATTTTCTTCTAATTCCCCTTCTTCAAAAATATGCTTGATATGCTCACTTACATTGGCTTTGCTCGACTGGTAAAGGGTTACCAATTGCGCTTGTGTAAGCCAAACATTTTCATTTTCAAGGCGTACCTCTATTTTGGTATTGCCATTTTCAGTTTGGTAGAGAATTAATTCTCCGTGTGATATTTCTTCCATAGCTTGTTAATTTGTCAGTTAGCATATTTGCCAATTGGCTAATTTCTTATGGTTCGTTGGTTTCTTTTCTATATTTTCTGTTAGGCGTAGGTATTCTGTTACGACTGCTTTTTGGAACGCTTTTATCTTGGCATCGCGGGTGGGCATATCCAAAAACTCCACAAAGCGGTTGATAGGGGTGAGCTTTTGAGCGAGAATGTCGGCAAGGAAATGTTGGAGGTATTGTAGTGGCTCGTCCCGACTAATGGCTCGCAGTATATATTCGGAGGCGAGGTCGCGGGTTTCTTTTTTGTCGTGCAAGAGTGCCATTCCGATAAAAATCCAACCACCGTGGCGTATGGGCAGGTCGTATTCCAAGAGCATTTGCAGAGGTTCTCGCAGGTTGCGATAGGTGTCGGCATCGCTATAGCCCACCAACTGAGGGGTATATTTGCCCAAAAGTACATCTATATATTGCGGATTGAGCGAAATAACATAACGCAAAGTATCGGTGTCCCACCTGTTGTACGCTCCTGCATTGTAGAAGTTATAGGGTAACCGGTCAAATACACTGCTATCAAAAGGACTTGCAAAGCCATAGTTGTAATAATCATCAACATATACCTTTTCTAAGTGGAAATGCTTCATCTCAGGGTCTATTTCGTAGGACAGAAAAAACGGTTTGACGGCTGAAAGATAGTCCTTAGCAGTTGTAGTTTCAAATTCGGTAAATACTTTATCGGGGTGTTTCAGTCGGGTGATTTGCGTCCATAAGGGCAAGAGGCCTCCTTCAACTGTAATGGTATCGGTAAGGTCAAACAGATAGGAGATAGCAGAGGCGTATTTACCTGTAAGGGTGTGTATCTTTTTTTGCACTTCGGGGGTAATAGAAGGGAGCCACAAGCGATTGCAAGCGACCACAAGGTCGTCTAACTCAGGTTCTTTACCAGCGGTTTGGTATGTGAGCAGGCGGTCAGCCAATGTATCGGCATCTATATAGAAGGGTGCGTGTGTAGGAGTGGAAAGGAAAGGGAGCTTGTCGCCTGTTTGGAGCTTGTCAATAGTCGTTCTTATCTTGCTTAGAAGATATGGGATTTCATCACGAAGTTGCCAAACATTGTGTAAGACATTAGCTTGTTTGTAACTTTCCTCGTCTTCTTTTTCTCTCAACTTATTTATTTTATTATAATTACGTCTCCAATTTTCTTCAGCTTCCAAAGGTCTGCCCTCTAACCAAGTGGCAAAAAGCAGTTGCAAGGCAGCCAACTGTACATTGGTATAATACATACCATTGACTTGCGCGATATAAGGGGCAAGTTGCTCCTTAAAGTTTTCAGGCAGTTGGTCTTGCAGCTGTATGAGTCCCTCAAAGAAAAGGTCAATAGTGGTAGCAGTACGCTCACGGATACAGTCGCCAAGGAGGAAGAGGAGGGAGTCCCAAGTGGTGGGAATAGCTATAACCTCCCCCTGTCCTCCTCCGAAAGGGGAATGTATGGGTACAACCTCCCCCTCATTGAGGGGGGCAGGGGGGAGGTTTGAAATACTTATTAACTCTTGAGCTTTACCTTTTAGGTAATCGCTGTAAGGAGCTACAACTTCACCCAAGCCCTCGCTGTTAAAATAAGTAGTGAGCAAGTGTGCTACTTTTTCTTGGAGCTTGACATCGGGAACGGTGAAGAGTACAGCGAGTTGTTCGCGGTAGTCGGGGTTGGTAGGTGGGTGTTGCTTGTAGTGCTTTTCTAAGATATCTACCCCAATGAGTTGTGATTTAGCTATCTTGGGCATTGTAAAGCACAGGGCAAAGTTATCTGCAAAGGCAGGGAAATCAAAGGCTTTTTCACCTGCTATCTCTTTGATGAGCTTTATAGCAAAATTGACAACCGATGTTTTGTCATTACTCAAGAGCGCAAAAAGGGTATACTGATTAGCGAGGAGTTCTTCGGTAGTAGGTTTGAAGCCCTCAATGAGGCGACAATAGGTGTTGGCTGTATAGGTTTTCATCGGACTAAGCAAGGTTTCCAAAAAATTGCTCAATACTTTGGTTCCTTTGAAATAACCTTTTTTGGCTAAAGATATCAGATTGTCATACAAGAATGTGTTAGTTGAAAAACCACCCGTAAGATGAAAAGGTAAAAGCACGCAAAGCTCCTCAGCGATACGCGGTCTGTTAAGAATAAAAGTCTCTATTTCCTTGTGTTTATTCCACAGAAACATAGCATCGCCAAACTTTTCTATCAAAAAATCTTCTTCAAAAGGAATAAAATTGTTTTCATATAATGCCCAAAGTGCAGGAAAGCCTAAATGCTTACAACTCTTTACCTCTAATTGGGCAAGTTGTTCTAAGAACAGCGGATTTTTTCCCTCTTTGAGTACTGAAATCAGCTTAGAGGAATCCCTACTGTATAGTAAGGTTTGTAATTCTTTATCTAATGCCTCAAAAGAGAGAGTGCGGGTGTTTTTCTTTGCCATAAAAAGGAAATGTATTAATTAGGGGACAAAGATAATTATTTTATTTGAATAGATAATTTACTGATTTGTCAATTAGCACATTGGCACATTGGCAAATTGACTCATTTTCTTATGGTTCGTTGGTTTCTTCTCTTGCTTTTCTGCCAAAGGCAAATAGGTTTCTACTACGTTTTTTTGAAAAGCCTTTATCTTGGCATCGCGGGTGGGGAGGTCTAAGAACTCCACAAAGCGGGCAATAGGGGCGTACTTATGGGCTAAGAACGTGCCTATGGCTTCGCTGAGGTAGGTGAGTGTTTCACCTTGTTGCAGTGCCAAGAGAATATACTCGGTAGCGAGGTCGCGCAAAGGCTTTTTTTCAGCTAAGAGGCAGGTAGCGACAAACAACCAACCCCCGTGATAAATGCGCAAATGGTATTGTAAAAGCAGGTTCATCACGCGGGTTGCTTCACTGATGCGTTCCCCCTCGGTGCCTTGGGCATAGGTGAGCAAGTATTTGCATAGCCAACCGTCAATATAGCGGGGATTCAGGCTGAGCTGGTAGTCTATATCCTCGTCTGTTGCTTTACTCATCGGGGATACGTTGTAATAATTGGCTCCGAGGTCGTTGTAGTACGAATGCGTACTATATTTTTTATCCCAATGGTCTTCCAGAATGATTTTATTCCGCTCTACACCATTTATTTTTGTCGGTTTCACCTCGTATTGCAAGTAAAACGGACGTACCAAGCCCTGTAAGTTGGCTTTCTGTGGGATTTCCAATTCGGGGAACAGCCCATTAACGTCTTTTAACCGCAATACCTGTGCCCAGAGTACCCGTGTGGGGTCGGTTACTGCTATGGTGTTGTTTATCTCAAAGTAGTATTGTAAAGCAGGAGCATATTCGCCTGTAAGAGTGCCTGCCAATTGCTTGTGCGCCTTTGTTATTTCGGTGGGGAGCAAGCGGTTAAGCCCTACGATGACATCTTCCAACATTGGTTTTTTCTCGGCTTTCTCATATTGGGCAATACGTTCTAAGAACACTTGTGGGTCTATATAAAAAGGGCTATGGGTAGGCGTACTGATAAACGGCAATTTGTTGCCTTGCTTGAGCTTGAGCAAAAGGCGTTTGGTTTTCTCACGGAGGAAAGGTACGGGATTATAGAGCTTGCCACCGAAGACATCATCGGAGAGGGAAGCCTTGCCCTCCCAAACATCGAGCACCCAGCGGAAACATTTTTTATAGGTGGTAAATTCAAAAAGTTGCTTGCTGAGTTGTGCCTGATAGGGGCTTATCTGCTGGGCGAAATCGGTAGGGATTTGGTCTTGTAGCTGTACTAAGCCCTCAAAGAAAAGGTCGAGCGTTAGCGGGGAACGCTCACGGATACAGTCGCCAATGAGAAAGAGAAGGTCGTCCCAGTTCCTCTCCCCCGACCCCTCCCCTTCGGGGAGGGGAGGTAGTGTGTGTAAAGTAGGAGTAAAAGTTTCATTTGGCTGATAAGTTTCAGAGGCACTTTCGGTCGCAACTCCTCGTGTTTCTTGTGGGTTTGCCCCCTCTCCTTTGGAGAGGGGAACGGGGAGAGGAATTTTTAGGTAATCCTGATACGGTGCTACCACTTCCACTAAGCCGTCCCCACTGAAATAAGTAGTGAGCAAGTGCGCTACTTTTTCTTGAAGCTTGACATCGGGAATGGTGAAGAGTACGGCGAGTTGTTCGCGGTAGTCAGGGTTGGTAGGTGGGTGTTGCTTGTAGTGCTTTTCTAAGATACCTACCCCTATAAGTTGCGATTTGGCGAGCTTTGGGGTGGCAAAGCACAGGGCAAAGTTATCCGCAAAGGCAGAGTGGTCAAAGGCTTTTTCACCTGCTATCTCTTTGATGAGCTTAACAGCGAAGTTCACCACCGAAGTCTTGTCGCTACTGAGCAGAGCAAAAAGGGTATGCTGATTGGCGAGGAGTTCTTCAGCAGAAGGTGAAAGGGCTTCCGTCCAACGGCAGTACATATCTAAGACTGTTTTCTTCCAAGGATTGAAAAGTGCTCCAATGAAAGCACTAATCATATCTTTCTTATTGATGAAGTATCCTTTTTCATTTAGAGAGAAAAAAATCTCTTTCCATTTATCTGCTGTGTATATGGTATCTTGAATATAATTAGGTATAGAAGGGAAAAGAGCGTTTACCTCAGGATGTTTCAATAGGTATTCCATAAGAATTTTATCGCCATCTAACCAATTGATGTCGTACATCTTTTGTATAAATATATTTTCATTAATCCCTATATAACCTGCCTTATAGACTGACCAAAGCATTTGAAACGACATATCCATAGGGTTATCTCGATACATTTCAGCTATAGCATTCATCATATAGTTACCTTGAGGAGTTTGAATAAAGTCTAAGAAAATTTCATCTTCTGTAGATTCCAGAAAAAAGTAATACCCCCCTTTTTTATAAGGTTCAATATTTTGAAAAACTTCTATCTTTCTGACTTCTTCTAAAGTGCTACACAGACACATAATTGTATATGAGATGAGAGTCATTTCCTCATTGGTGAAATGGTATCTGTGTTCTTTTTCAAGAATATCACGAAAGATAAAATTAAAGTTCTTATGAGCAAAATAAAATTTTAATTCTTGTCGTTCTTCTTCTGAGAGTGCAAAGCAAATAGTACGTATGGCGGTAAAATCGTGGTTTCTAATGGCGGTAAGGAGGGATTCTTTCATCATTTTATATGTTTTTTTAAGGTATTCAATGTTTTAAGCAACGATATTTTATTCTATTTTTCTATCCAAAATGCCTGTAATCCAGTCTTTTTTGCTCCATTATAATCGGCATTTTGGTTATCGCCTATGTGTATAATTTGTTTTTTACTAATGGGGCGAATTTCATTTGCTTTTTGGTAAAGAATTTCAAAAATATCAGGATTTGGTTTTGCTATTCCTACTTCATCAGAATAAATTTCAAAAGATAAATAAGGAGTTAAATGATAGTTATTCAGTACTTTATGTAAAGATTTTCCTAAAATAAAAGCGGTATTACTTAGTATGTTTATCGTTTTTCCTTCGGATTGTATTTTGTTAAATAATTCTAAAATATTAGGATACATAAGTTTTGGCGGATACTCTAAAAAAAGCCGTTCGGTAAGGGAAAAAAAATCTTCTAAAATATTAATATTTATAGTGGAAATATCTACACCTAAATGGCTAAGAATCAGTAAGTAAATTTCACTTCGTTCAATATGTTTTCCTGTTATTTCACTTATTTTTGTAGAAGCAACATCGTAATACCGAATGGCTTGGCTTACTTCTTCTTGTGCATTTTTTAAATCAAAAAAAGTCTTAAAAAGTTGGTCTCTTTTGGGCTTATATTCTTTATGAGATTGAAGGAGCGTTAGCCACAAATCAAAAGAAAAATGCGTATAATTTTGTATATTTAGTTTTTTCATAAGAAAAGAAAATTCCAAGTAATTTCGGTACTTGGAATTATGTATTTAACTGATAATCTGTCCTTTATAATATTTAGATAAAAAGAAAGCCAAATCTTTCCGATAACCAATTCCTGAGGCTTCAAACTTCCATTGTCCATTTCTTTTGTACAATCTGCCAAATTCTACACCAGTTTCTATGGAAAAATCTTCGCCTAGCTCGTATTTGGCAACTTCTTCACCGTTGGTATCATCTACAATTCGGATGTAAGAATTTCGTACCTGCCCGAAGTTTTGCTTTCTGTTTTCCGCCTCGTGAATGGTTACTACGAAAAGAATTTCACTTATTCGAGCATCTACTTTGGACAAATCCACCTGAATGCTTTCATCATCGCCAGTGGCACTATTTCCGCCCGTTGGGTCATCGCCCGTATGATGCAAAGCCCCGTCAGGAGAATCGGTATTCCCATAAAATATAAAAAATTCTTCTGCTGGGATAAGTTTGTTATCATCAATCATAAACGCCGATGCGTCCAAATCAAAATCAAACCCTGTGCCTTCATTGGGGTCCCAGCCCAAGCCAATGGTCATTTTACTTAGCCCAAGGTCTATTCTTTGTCCTTTTTGTAAATTAATCGCCATATCGTTCTGATAATTATTTTGGCAAAAATACTCATTTTTTTAGAAATTGCAAGAGTTTTTTGGTATTAATTTACAGAAAATACGTTCTACCTGAATCTTTCTATTTATAAAAACTATACTACAATAGATTATTACAATACAAAAACCGATTTTGTTTTTTCAAAAGATTGTACTTTTGCACCAGAAATTAAAAATAGAAATTATGTCATTAGTAGGAAAAAAATTCCCAAACATTACTGTTGATGCCATTTCAGAAATGGGTGATAATCTTAGAATCAATATTTTAGAAGAAGCTACAAAAAACAAGAAAAAAGTTTTATTATTCTGGTATCCAAAAGATTTTACTTTTGTTTGCCCAACCGAATTGCACGCTTTCCAAGAAGCATTAGCCGAGTTTGAAAAACGAAATACTATCGTAATAGGCGCATCTTGTGATACAAATGAAGTACATTTCGCTTGGCTAAACACTCCAAAAGATAACGGCGGAATAGAAGGCGTTACGTATCCAATTCTTGCAGATACTACTCGCAATCTTGCCAATGCTTTGGGTATTTTAGAAGCAGAATATGTGTATAATGAAGAATTAGAATATTCTCTTATAGAAGGTTCAAATTGCACATACAGAGCTACTTATCTTGTTGATGAAAGCGGAAAAATATTCCACGAAAGTGTAAATGATATGCCTCTTGGCAGAAATGTAAAAGAGTACATTCGCCTTATTGATGCTTACACTCACGTACAAACACACGGCGAAGTATGCCCTGCAAACTGGGAAGAAGGTAAAGATGCTATGTCTGCCGACAGAAAAAGCACTGCCGATTATCTTTCTAAACACTAAAAACTTAAATCACCAATAAATTCCAATATTATTTCCTAAAAAATAAAACTATGTTGATAGAATTAGACTCTGACACTCTACAAGATGTTGTAAAACAAAATAAAAAAGTTGCAGTACAATTCTCTGCCTCTTGGTGCGGAAACTGCCGAATTATGAAACCAAAATTCAAAAAACTTTCTACGGAAAAAGAAGATATTACTTTTGTAATAGTAGATGCGGAAAAATTTCCAGAATCTAGAAAATTAGCAAACGTAAGCAATCTTCCTACTTTTGCTACTTTTGTTGATGGAAACTTAGTAGGTGAAGTACAAACCAATAAACAAGAAGTTTTAAACGAATTAATTAATGAAATTACCAATAATTAAGCATATTTCTCAATTTATTGAAGAAAATGACGAAGACTATATCGTAGAAACTATTGAAGTTCTTGAAAATTTAACCGAACTTTCTTCTTTAAAAGATGAAGAAATTGACGTTATCGCCGAGCTTATCTCCAATATGTATGGCGCACTGGAAGTTCATAAAATGGTAAAAGAAGGCACAGACAAAAAAGAAGCCCTCAATCTTTTTATGAAGCGTGTTTTAGGCTCTATTGATAAATAATCTTTTTTTTAAAGTGTTAAACATATAATTCAAAAGGCAAGTAAGTAATTTTACTTGCTTTTTTTTATTTTTATTAGTAAAAAAACATTTTTTTTCGTACTTTTGCCCTACAATTTCTTTTTTTGAAAGATATTCTTTAAGACAAATAAAAGAATAAAAAACAAAAATCACCAATAAAAACAACTTCTTTTACCTTTACAACAACCATAATTTTTTATAAAAATGTTATCTTATAGTATTATAAAGGCACTACATATTATTTTTGTAGTTAGTTATTTTGCAGGAATTTTCTATATCGTTCGGTTATTTATCTATCATACCGAAGCCTTAGAAGAATCCGAACCAAAACGCTCTATTTTACATCAACAATTTGCCTTTATGGAAGAAAGGCTTTGGAATATCATCACAGTTCCTGCCTTTATTATTATGATTATCACTGGTTTTTTAATGATTTACCTCGGCGAATGGGCATTGTTACAAATGGGGTGGTTTCACATAAAATTATTTTTCCTTTTTCTATTATTTTACTACCATTTCTGGTGTTGGAAAATGATAAAACGACTAAAAAACGAACAAATAACCCTCACTTCTGTGAAACTCCGAATGATGAACGAGGTAGCAACCATTATTTTATTTGTAGTTGTATTTGCAGTTACCTTAAAATATAGTTTTGTAAGGCATTGGTATTGGGCATTCATCTTCTTTATACTGATGGGCATTCTTATTATGTCTATCGTAAAACTTGTCAATCGGAACAAAAAATAAATCCTATTTTTATACCTAATTTATTAGTTTAATTTTAATTATATTCATATGAAAAATTTACTTATTCTACTTTCTTTTTTCTATTTTCATACCCTTTTTGCTCAACAAAAGACAGATTGGGAACTTTGGAACTTAAAAAATAGCCCTTCAGAGGTTACTTACATTTACAGACAGGCTCTCCCAGATAGTCTTGTAGATAAAACAAAGTTAAATTCGGTTCAACAAACCCTTGTTTTTGATGAAAACGGATTTATTACACTTCAATCGGATAATTTTGGAGAACATATTGCCGTTTATCGGTATGAATATGACCATCATAACCGAATTATAAAAGGAAATTACCTTAATGTATCCAAAGGTTGGGAACGATCTATCCGAGCTACTTATAATCATAAAGGACAAAAGACTCATATAGAGATGTTTGACGGAGATAAACTCACTTTTCAGCGTATTTTTTATTATGATACGGCAGGAAATGTCGTGAAAATGGAATATTTTGATGAAGATTTAGGTATTTCTCGTGATAATCCGTATAAAGTTACCTATGTTTATGATAAAAAAGGCTTAAAAATAGAAGAAAACGTACAAAATCAGGTTGTTGTACGTTATGAATACGATAAAAACGGAAATCCAATCCAAGAAAAATACTATAATTACACAACAGAAGATTTAACTAATACCAATACTCTCCAATACGAATACGATAAACAACAAAATTGGACAAAACAACAACGTTTTTACAATGGTTCGCTTTCTTATTATACGATTGGACTTATTCGTTATGGCGATTTCCGTAAAAAATAATCCATTTTTTACTTTATTCTTTATGCTTTTTATAGAAATATATGTTTTTTATCTCTAAAATACTTATATTTTAATTCATTTATTGTTATTTATTAAAAAAATTACTATGAAACACTTTTTTTTATTATCTTTTTTGTCTTTTTTATTGTTTTCTTGTAAAAATTCTAACGAAAAAACCGATTTAGAGAAGCAAAATCTACACGGAGATATTAGTTCTATCCGTATGATACCTTATAAACCAATAGAAAATAACGGAAAAATACAAAAAGGAGAAGTAGCACAAGAACGAGAGAACTCTCTTGTGATATATAACCCCGATGGCAACCAAAAAGAGAAGATTTTTTATCAAAAAAATAATGATTTAGCCCGAAAATATACTTATACATACAATGATAAGAAGCAACGCACACGCGTAGATTATCATAAAGTAGAAGGAAACCTTAATTTATACTATCAATATAAGTATGATGACAAAGGAAACCGTACTGAAATTAACGAATACACCGATAAAGGGCTACTTTACACCCAAGAAAAACGAAAATTTGATGATAATAACAATCTTAAAGAGCAAAGTGTTTATAATGATAAAGGATTATTGCTTAAACGAGTAATTTTTTCTTATAATAAAGACAATAATTGTATTAGCGAACAGCGTTTTGACGAAAATAATACTCTTGTAGCCAAATATAATTATAATTATGATAAAAATGATAATATTATAGAAGAAAAATTCTATAATTTGAGCGGATTAGTACATACCAGAACCTATGTTTATACTTTTGACGATGAAAAAAATTGGATTTCACGTATAGAATACCAAAATAATAAGCCAAATTATATCATAGAACGAAAAATAACATACGGAAAAGAAGAAAAACAAAGTAAAGAAGACAAAAATACAGCCCAATCTACTAATGAAGAGGAAAATTATGACCTTGCAGTAAGAGCTTCCGCTTTAATTAAAGATGATTGGCAGGCATTACACCTAAAAGGAAATGTAAAAACTCTCCGAAGAATAGCATATTACCCCGATGGAAAACGAATTAAAGAAGATGGACTTAATATTTTATATGTTTTTCATAAAAACGGGCTTTTTGAAAAGGTAAAAGAGTTCAATCATACCAATAAAGAGACTAATGAAACCATTTATTCCTATTCTTATAATGAAAAAGGGAAACTTTCACAGCGAGAAGCAAAGAATAGCAAGTTAAATACGGTTATCACCAATTATGACGAAGGAAATCGTATCATTGAGGAGATAAATGACATTGAAATTAGTGATTTTCAAAATGATTATGAGTATGATACACAAGGAAGAATTATATTTAAATCTTTTTTCGATACAGAAGTGTATTACAAATATAATAAAAATAATGAAATCATAGAAGAAATTACCAAAACCGAAGATAAAGAATACAAAACCTTATTTGAGTACGACGATAAAGGTAACTTTATAAAACAAACCATATATATTAACGGCAATTTGAGTAATATTATAGATTATAAATATACTTATGATAAAGAAAATAATTGGCTAACGAGAATAGAAATACAAAAAAATATCACCACCGAAGTAATAAAATCTGAAATTACTTATTTTTAAATAACAATAATACGTTTTAAATTATAAAGGTAAAGAATATATAGCATATTCTTTACCTTTTTTATTTTAGTGTAATTAATAAATGTGTTTATTTGTATATTTTTAATTAAAATAAAACTATTTTATATAGTAAAAAGTTTGAATTCAATTAAAATCTTATTGTTTAACCTATTAGAAAGTGATATTTTATTTTAAAACTAATAATATAATATATTAAACTCTATTATTTAGATTAAAATATCACTATTTAATAGATTATTTAGTGATTTTATTTTAAAAATGTATATATAATATCTATTAATTTGTATAAATATAAAAAGGAATAATAAAAATAATAGATAAATAATGTATAAATCGTTGTTGTTCTGTATTTATTGTATTTTTCTAAAATAAAATAAAAAATAATTGAAAAAATCATTTTAAAATAAATTTTTTTTTATATCTTTGTCCTGAAAATATTCTTCATTAAGAAGAAAGTATAAAAAAATTATGGAACAAAATTTGGAAATACAAGTGCTTGATGCTAACGGGCAAATAATTGATAAGAATGGAAATGTAAATCTTTCTAAAATTTCTCCTTCGCAAACAGCTAAATATGAGACTATTGCAAATTCTATTGAAGAAAGTAGCCCCAATTCGGTGATTAATTTTGGAGCAGAATTGCAAAATACGCTTGCCTCACAAAGTGATAGTTTTTTGAATAACGTAAGGCGTTCTAACTCTGGCGAAGTAGGAGATTTAATTAATAAATTGTTGGTAGAATTAAATTATGTCAATGTAGATGAGTTGGAAGAAAGTTCTTTTAAAAAATTCTTGAAAAAAGTGCCTATTTTAAAGAGTTTTGTTACTTCCGTAGAAAATGTTTTTGTTAAATATGATAAAATAATTAACAATATTTCTGAAATTTCTAACAAAGTAAATGCAGGAATTATTAATTCGACCAAAGATAATGCGGTTTTGCAAACTATTTTTGGTAGTAATGTGGAGGCTATTAAGAAGATGGAAGATTATATAGTAGCTGGCTCTTTGCGTTATGAAAAAACAAAGCAAGAATTAGCTACAATGGAAGCCAACCCCGATGCGTTTCAGGATTATCAAATATCAGACAAACGAGATTTTGCAAGTAGGTTAGATCGTCGCTTGGCTGACCTTAAAGTAGTGCGTTTCATTATGTTACAATCGTTACCACAAATCCGATTGATACAAAATAATAACGTTTCCATAGCCGAAAAAGCTCAAACTATTTTGACTACTACTTTGCCTATTTGGAAAAACCAACTTACACTTGCCGTTGCGCTTCACAGACAACAGCAACATATTGAAATTCAGCAAAGAGTATCTTCAACCACCGAAGAAATATTAAGAAAAAATGCCCAACGACTACAACAAAATTCTATTGATGTAGCGCGTGCCAATGAGCAGACTATTGTTTCTATGGATACCTTGCGAGAAACTACTACTTCGCTTATAAATACTTTAAATGAAGTAAAACAAATTCAGCAACAAGGCGAACAAAGCCGAAGATTGCTTGATAACGAATTGCAAAACTTGGAAACAACACTTAAAAATCAAATACAAAACAGATAATAAAACCACTTGGAAACAGAAGTTAAAATACTGAATGATAGCAAAAGAAGGATACAAAAACTCAAAATATTTGAAAATTTTTTCAAACAAGCAGACCTTCTAAGTATCGTGGTAAGGACGGAAATTATTCATTCTTTTTTTGAAAAAAATAAGGAAAATTTAGACCTTAATCAGTTGGAATTATTCCATTTGCAATATACGGATAGCTTATCAGATTTGTTAAGAAAAATAAAAAAACAAAAAGAAACCTCTATCCTAAATTTGGAAACAGAAATTAATGCAAGTGAGGCTTATATAGCGAAAAATTTGGATAAAAAGCAGCAAGATGATTTTGATTTAAACCGAAAATATCATAATGCGGAAGTTTCACAAGTGTTAGATGCGGTATATAACACACTTACAGGAGTTTATAAGCCATTCAATATCAATTCTATACGAAGTTTTCCTAATTTATATGCAGAAGAATATTTCCGTGAGGAAGACGATATTACGCATTTGTTGGCGGTTGCAGATACAAAATTTTATGTTCTTGAAAATATTAAAATAGAACGATTACTTTTATCTCGTTTGGCTGGGAAAAATTTTAAAGTTCGGTTTGTTTGTGGTTATGATGTGGATAATCAGGTATTTGAATTATTTCGGATTTTAGGTTCAGAAGACGAATTTATTTGGAATTTGCAAACCAATAGCTTTTATCTTTTAAAAGAAGGATTTAAACATCAGTTAAATCGTCAGAAAAATGTTAGCAAATCCAATTCTTTATGGAATGAATTAGAAAAAAAGATTATTTCTTTGAAAGAAAAACAGAATGAAATCCGAAATTCATTTCCAGAAGACGTTAAAGATTTGCTAAAAAAATATAAACAAACAATTGAAAATAACAACCTTACAGAAGAAAAATTAAATATTGATGAGGAAAAAAATATTCTTCATTCTATGTTAGATTTAAATATTAATAAAAAATAAAAAAAAGATTTTTATGGCAATTAATTTACAAAAAGGACAAAGAGAGAGCATCAATGCTCCGAAATTTACAGTTGGCTTAGGCTGGGATACCAATAGCTCCTCTACGGGAAGCGAGTTTGACCTTGATGCCTCTGTTTTTATTCTTGGTGAAAATAAAAAATTGGTATCGGACAGCCATTTTGTTTTCTATAACAACTTAAAATCGCCCAATGAAGCGGTGGTGCATACAGGCGACAATCGTACAGGCGATGGCGATGGCGATGATGAGCAAATTTTGGTAGATTTATCAAAAATAGGAAATGAAGTTGCAGAAATATGTATTGTGGTTACTATCCACGAAGCAGCGCAACGAGGGCAAAATTTTGGACAAGTTCGTAATTCTTTCATTCGTATTTTTGATTCTAACACCAAAGAAGAACTTTTAAAATACGAGCTGGAAGAAGATTTCTCCATAGAAACAGCGGTAGAATTTGGGCGTATTTACAAACGTAATGGCGAATGGAAATTTGAAGCCGTAGGTGTAGGAATGAAAGGTGGCTTGGAAGATTATCTAAATAAATATAATTAAAATTAAAAAAATATGGCAATTAATTTACAAAAAGGTCAGAAAATTGACCTAAGAAAAGAATCTGGTGAAAAATTACAAAATTTTTGTATTGGAGTAAATTGGGGCGCAATAGAAACCAAAGCTCTTTTTGGGCTTATGAAAAATAAGCAAGATGTGGATTTAGACCTTAGTTGTGTTCTTATTGATGACAACAATACTATTTGCGATCATATATATTCACCGCTTTACAATCCGCAAGTGTTGCAACAATTTGGACTTCCTAACGGAAAATTGACCACAAATGACGGAGCTATGCGCCACACAGGCGACGATTTGCAAGGAGATAAAGGTGGAGACGATGGTTTGGATAACGAAATTATCACTGTGGATTTGAACAGAGTGGATGCAAAAGTATCTAAAATATTCTTTTTCCTTAATAATGTTGGGAAAGAAGACTTCTCTCAAATACCATATGCAAAAATTCGTATGTTTGAAGGTACTCCTCAGCGCGTAAATTCTGTTTTTGCATCTTATAACGTATCTGCGGAGCCTGCTTATGCTGGCAAAAGAGCTTTGATATTAGCAAAATTGTATAAGAAAAACGGCGAATGGAAATTTGATGCCATCGGAGACCCTGTGGATGATTCTTTCCTTGGGCAAACAATTCAACGTATAGCACAAAATTATTTATAAATCAAATGAACTAAGGCAATGTTTATTCGTCTTTTAGCTTTAACGGATAGACATTGTCTTTTTATTTAAATAATATTTATATGAGAAGATTACCTGTTTATTTATTATTAGACACTTCGGGGTCAATGTCTGGCGAGCCTATTGAAGCGGTAAAAAATGGCGTACAAATGATGTTGCATTCTCTACGACAAAATCCGCAAGCTATTGAAACTGCGTATGTTAGTATTATAACTTTTGATAGTACAGCCAAGCAAGTTGTTCCTTTAACAGACCTCGCTTCTTTCCAAATGGTAGAAATAAAAGCCTCCGGAACTACCGCTCTTGGCGATGCGCTTCGCCTTTTGGCTGATAAACTAAATACCGAAGTAACTAAGACCACCTTAGAACAAAAAGGCGACTGGAAACCAATGATTTTCATAATGACAGATGGTATCCCGACAGATGATTGGCAAGCAGGCTTCAACGCTTTGAAATCATCTAATAAAGGAATAATTGTAGGTTGTGCTGCTGGGCAAGATGCAGACGATCGTATTTTACAACAAATTGCTGACTCCGTAGTTCGTTTGAATAATACAGATGCCGATAGTATTGGCAAATTCTTCCAATGGGTTACCGCTTCTATTGCTACAACTTCTACAAAAGTAGAAGAATCTGGAATTGATTTGACCAAAAAAGACCAATTGCCACCTCCTCCTTCGGAATTAATAATCGTTTCTTAAACTTATGAATAGAAGACTCTTAGCGTATTTTTTATTGGATACTTCGGGTTCTATGAATGGCGAGCCTATACAAGCGTTGAATAATGGCTTTTATGGGCTTATTAGTATGCTTAGGACAGACCCACAAGCGATGGATTCTCTCTTTATCAGTGTTATAACTTTTGATAGAGAAGTAAAGAACCTTATTCCGCTTATTGACTTGGCTTCTTTCCAACCAGTAGAAATTAAATGTCCGGAAAGTGGTCCAACACATACAGGAGAAGCTCTGGAAATGGTTTGCAATTTAGTTCAAAAAGAATTAATACGAGGTTCTGCTGACCAGAAAGGCGATTGGAAGCCTCTTTTATTCATTTTTACTGACGGAAAACCCTCTGATCTTCAAAAATATAGAGAGTTTATCCCCAAAATTAAAGCCTTAGACTTTGGCGTTATTGTAGGTTGTGCTGCCGGTCCAAAAGCAGAAGTTACTTATTTACAAGAACTTACCCACGATGTAGTAAAATTGGACACTACCGATGCCAATATGCTTACGACTTTCTTCAAATGGGTTAGCTCTTCTATTGAGATGGGAAGCAAATCACAAGGGACAGGTGAGGCCATAACCCTGCCACCTCCTCCTTCGGAACTGAATTTAATCGTATAAAAAACATAATATTTCTTTACAAAAGCCTATTTTACTATCAGATAAAATAGGTTATTCTATATAAAAATATTGTTAAACTAAAAACAAAACAATTATGAGACGATTGCCAATTTATTTTCTCATTGATGTATCCGAATCAATGATAGGAGAGCCTATTGAGCAAGTACAAGAAGGTATCGGAACGATTATTAAAGAACTAAAAACAGACCCTTTTGCCTTAGAAACGGTATGGATTTCTATCATTGGGTTTGCAGGTAAAAGCAAGATAATCACACCTTTGCAAGATATTATCTCCTTTTATCCTCCCAAAATACCTATCGGGGGGGGTACTTCTCTTTCTAACGGGTTGAATGAATTAATGAACGCCATTTCCCGAGATGTTGTAAAAACTACTTTTGAGAAAAAAGGCGACTGGAAGCCTCTCATTTTTTTATTTACCGATGGTGTGCCTACCGATAATACAGATGCTGCCATTGAGCGTTGGAATGCCAATTACAAAAACGCATCTAACTTGGTTATCATTTCCTTAGGCGAAAATACCAATTACGACCTTATGGGAAGACTTTCCAATCAAGTATTAAAATTTAACAACACCAATGCTGCTTCTTATAAAGAATTTTTTAAATGGATTACAGCATCTATTAAAACTACCAGCGAACGGATTAATATAGACAATGCAGAAGCTATAAAACTCGTTAAAACGAATCCGGAGCTTATAGAGAATATTGATCTTAGCGTAAAACATCAAATTCCTGATGAAAATTTTGTAGTAATACGCGGAAAATGTTCCAAAACAAACAAACAATATCTTATAAAATACCAAAAAAACTTTCGTGAATCTGGTTTATACGGAATGAAAACCCGTATGTATATGCTGGAAGGAGCATATAAAATAGATGAAAATTCATATAAAGAACTATCTAATGAAACCGATTATAGTTTAAAAGTATCTGCTGATGAATTGATGGGCAATCCCTCTTGTCCGTGTTGTGGTAATAGCTATGCATTAGCTACTTGCTCGTGCGGAGGAATACATTGTATCGCTGGGGAAGACTCCAATTCTTGCCCTTGGTGTGGTATTGTTGCAGAATATGGCTTATCGGAAGAAAGTTTTGATATTAACCGAACCTTAGGATAATTTTTTATTTCTTATTCTTCTTATTTTTTTATACGATATGTTATTAATATTATTATAAATGAAAAATAATGGTATTTTTTCTTTTTGCAATAACATATTTTTTATATTTATTTTGTTACTGAATAGTTGTACAGACTTAGAAACACAACAAAATAAGGAAGATATTTATAAAATACAATACAATATGCATTTAAAACAAGTAGATAGTGTAATGAGGAATAAACCTATCTATATAATGAATAACGAACCTCAATATTTGTTTTTGTATTACTATAAAAATAATACATTTGGTGTTTCTGATGATTTGTGTATTGTATTTTCTATGAAAGATTCTTTGGTAACACATATTTATTACGGTGATTAGTTTCTAAACGATGTATAATATTTTTTTGATATGTATATTAATTAAATTTTTTAATAAAAATGATTATTACAACTACCCCAACACTTGAAGGGAAGCCTATCCGACAATATTTAGGTATTGTAACAGGTGAAACTATTATTGGAGCAAATGCTATAAAAGATTTTATGGCAGGTTTGACAGACTTTTTCGGAGGTCGTTCTACTACTTATGAAAAAGTATTGATTGAAGCAAAAGCAACTGCTCTTAAAGAATTAGAAGAACGAGCTGTTAAACTTGGTGCGAATGCTATCGTAGGAGTAGATTTAGACTACGAAACACTTGGATCAAATGGCGGAATGCTTATGGTAACTGCAAGCGGAACCGCAGTAGTTATTTAATAAAAAAGAAAACCTACTTAATTTCTAAGTAGGTTTTTTTGTGCTTATAAATAACGTATTTTATTTATAAGACGATAAAAATAAATTAAATGTTATTTTATTAAAAATATAGCAACACCTATTTAAGTAGTGCAATTGCTTATTTAAGTTGTTGCAGTATTAATAAAAGTAGTACAATAGTCTATTTAAGTAGT
>JAUMUT010000059.1 GCA_030530525.1 Capnocytophaga sp.
AACCTTTTGCCAAAATGGCAAAAGGTTATAGTTGACGTTCTTGTTCTTTTTGTTGATTTTGATGAAGGTGTCTTTCTTGCGTGTGTTTCATCTCAATTGACGTTTTTACATACGTCATTGCTGTATCAGGAGCTGGATAGGCTTCTTTCTTTTGAAGTAATTCAATTACTTGTTCTTCTTCATCAAATACTTGTTTTGTTTCTTTTCCATTTATTGAAATCATTGTTACTTCAATTTGTTGCGAATCTGTTTGTTTAATAACCGCTTCTTCTAACAATCCGATACGGTAATAAGGATGTTTTTCTTTCACTTTATTTCTTAGAAATGCTTCTTCCTCGTTTCGTTTTACTTCTTGATCTTCTTTTGGAAGTTTTGAAATACTGTCATCAATTATCTTTTTCGCCAGTGTCATTTTTTGATTATCATTTGCAGGATATTGAAGTACTTCCAATTTATCTGTAAAGGATAAAGTTGACCGTTCCGACAATCCTAGTCGTTCCAATTCCTGTTGTTCTTCTTTAGTAAATTCTTGCGATTGAACTTTTTGAAGTGTATTTTCAAATTGTTCTAAAATTTGATTAGCAACCTCTAATACTTCTTCTGTTAATTCTCTTCTCTCTACTTCTGATAGTTTTTCAGAATAATCTTTAATGTATCCATAATCTTCATCTTTCACTGGAATTTGAAGCGTATCTGATACAATGACAGACACCATTTGTGCTTGAAATTCTTCCGCTTCTTTTGATAATTTACTTGTTTTATGCAACATTCCATGTGCTAGCTCATGTGATAATGTTTTGAATCGTGCAACAGAAGTTAAATCCGGCTGTAAGAAAATTTCATCAGAAGCTGGAATATAATAGCCGTATGTGTTTAATCCAACACGTCCTTTATCATAGTCCACAAATTGTATATTCTGTTCTTTCATCAAACTATTTAATGCAATATTTTGAATCTGATAATTTGTTATATTTTCTAATTCATAACCTGTACGAACAAGTTTAGGATAGCTTTCTAAAGGTGCTGTGGTTTGAGAAATGTCAAATACAGCCTTTGGTTGATATCCGCTAACGATCGTTCTTTTGGTATAACGCCCAATCTTTAATAGATTTTTTTCTTCTTCTGTTGCCTTTTCTAACGTTGTAACAATCTTCCCGTTAGAATCCAATAACATTTCAGAAGTCATTGGCGAATAGATTCGAATTCCTTTTTCTCCACGTTTTACAGGGTATCCTTTTTTCTTCCAAAACCCATACGCCCCAACTCCTAAAGCAGTTGGCTTTTGAGAATAAATTAGCATTGTATTTTTTGCAGAATAGTTAGGGAACTGGCGTTTGAACAACAGAAAATCTTTAACTAATTCAGGATTTCGAATAAAGGAATCCACTTTGTCTTGCACTACTTTTGATAGTGCTTCTAATTCTTGTTTCTTTTCTTCTTTTGTTTTTCCTTTATAAGTAGTGGATTCTTGTACTGTTTCTCCTGTTAGTACTTGTTCAGATTTAGTAATTGAGGGGATTTCAAGTTCTGCCATTTCCTCTTTAATGCCAGTCCAACTTGTAGCAGTTTCTAAAACCAAACTCTTATCTAAAGTCATATCGTACTCACTAATAATGCTTAAATAGTCTCCCAATTGATTAACAACTAGGTGATCTAACACCTCGATTCCAAGCACATCTCCTGTAGCGATAATTCGTTTTGTGAAGTCAATATCCGCTTGAGATGGTGTCAGATCCCCTGAAGGGTGGTTATGAAATAAGATAACTTTTGCAGCATTCGATAAAATACTTGCTTTAAAGATTTCTCTAGGGTGAGCTACTGAACTATTTATTGACCCCATATGGATCATCGAAGCATTTATCACTTCATTTTTTGTTGTTAGATTTAACGAGAAAAGAACTTCTCGATCAAATGAACCAACCTCTT
The DNA here is from genome assembly GCA_030530525.1 of Capnocytophaga sp. Taxonomy (GTDB): domain Bacteria; phylum Bacteroidota; class Bacteroidia; order Flavobacteriales; family Flavobacteriaceae; genus Capnocytophaga. The sequence continues at coordinate 1,927 of JAUMUT010000059.1, forward strand.
TCGCAATCGTCTTAATTGCAACTTTTGAAGCCGTTTTTGAACTATTAATTTTCTCCCCAATACTTAACTGATAATCGTCTACTAATTTGATTTTAACGATTTTCAAATCTGTCATTTCTTCATTTGCCATCGAACGTTACTCCCTTCAGAAAATTTAATTCCACCACGTATATTTCATCTTCTTGCATAGTATTCACTAATTGTTTTAAATCTGTTCCTTCTTCAACAATAAGTTCTTCTTCAATTTCCGGATTGAACAGTTCATTTGTATCATCAAGTAATAATATCTCTTCACTCTCTGTATCAAAAAAGACGGTATTTTCTTCTTCAAATGCAACTGTTAAAATATTCCAAAATGTAGATGTTTCAGGAAGGTGAGTAATTTCTAACTCTTTCTCTCCAAATTCCGTAAGTAATGTAATAAATGGATAATTTAATTCCTCTATCGTTGCATATATTTTCATGTTGTTCCTCCTTAATAAACTTTTTGCCATTTTGGCAAAAGGTTTGTTTTTTGAAAAATAATTTTTCTAACTTCACTTTTTACCAAAATGGCAAAAAGTAGAAATTGGTTGTCAATTTCTACTTTTCTTTTCATTATGATTTTTCAGGTGTCTTAATATCTGTTGAAGGTGTGTCATTTGTTGTAGTTGTGTTATCATCATTCGTTAATTTTGAGATATCTAATTCAGGTAAAGCGTCTGTTGTTGTCGCTTCTCCTGTAGCGTACTTCACTTCTTCTCCATCTACTACTTTTGTTTTAATATCCAATTGTTTTTCATCTTCAGATAATTCTTCTGAAGGTTGTACTGGTGTTACTGGATTCGTTGGAGCTACAGGTGTTGTTGGTTCTGTTGGTAAGATAGGTGCTATAGGTTCAGTTGGTTGTACTGGTGTTACTGGATTCGTTGGTTCATCTGTTGGTTTTGTTGGTTTATTATTTTCATCTGATGGAACAGTTGGTTTTTCTTCTGTTGGTTTTGTTGGTGTTGGAAGAATAGCAACGTCATCTTGTTTCTTACTATCTTGCTCTACTAAACCAACAACTTTATCCAGTTCGGTAGTTGGTTTTTCAATTAATGTAACAACTTTATCCAGTTCTTCAGGTTGAGTTATTTTAGCTTCAGCAACTGCAATAATTGTATTGACGGTTTCTTCAGCTACAGATTGTGAACCTATTTCTACTAATTTGTCGACTACTTCTTCCTTTAGAACGGTATGTGGTGTTTCTTTAGTAGGTTTATTTTCTACTTGTACTACAACTGATGTTGTCGTTGTTTCCTCTACCGCAACTTGCGTATTTTGATTACTTTGTTGAGATGACGTAAAAATAGCACAAGCTCCTAGTGATAGTAATAATAAAGCACTAGCACCAATAACTTTAAAATTTTTCTTTTTGTTTTGTTGTTCCATAGTTAAAACACTCCTTTTTTAATTTTTTCAATTTTTTCTTGAATTTGTTTTAATTGTTTGTTGGAATCTTCCTTTTGCTCATCTGAAAGGGAACTATCCTTTAGTTTGTTCTTCAGATTGTTTTCCTCGTTTAACGCTGTTGTTACATGTTCAATTTTCGTTTGTAAGGTCAATTGATGGATTTTATCTTGAATCCTTTCAGCAGTCTTTAAATCCAATGCCTTTAACGCTTCGATAGCTTTTACTTCATAGGCTTCTACAATTAATTGTTTTAGACGATTACTTCCTAATTCCTGATTCAATTCATAGGCTTCATCAATCATTCCTAATTTCACGTAACTGACCGCTAAAGCCGTTTTTCGTATTGGTGTAGTTGCTTCTTCTTTCATATCCACAACCTTTTGAAAATCCTGTTTTAAATAAGCTAGGTCATATCGAGAAGAAGATGAATTAGTCTTTGCAACATATTCTTCAAGTTGCCCTACTCCCTCTTTCCCCTTCTCGAATAATAGTGATTCAACTTTATCCTTTTTTTCAGGATATTCCGCAACTGCTTTTACATATTCTTGGTTTTGAATTAATGTGTCGTATTGAGGTTTTAATAATATTGGAACATACATAAAACCAGCTATTATTCCAACGCCAATTACAACCGCTATTGATAGTGACCCTAGTACTTTTTTCTTAGAAAGGTTCTTCTTTTTTTGTCCATTCTTAATTTCTTTTAATTCTTCAGTTTCAACGTTCTTTTGAGTAACCAGACTAGATTCAACTGATGCTACACTTTTTTTCTTAAGAACATGATCACTTTTCAAGTGAACTTGTTCTGATTTTTCTTCTACTGACACTTTTTTTGTAGCTTCATCTATCAACTGATTAATAAGTTGTCCTACTTCAATTTCTTTATCCGGAAATAACTCTAATAATTCTTTTTCAATTGTATTGATTACTAAGCGTCCATTTCCTTTTCCGACTACAAACGCTTCAGATTTATAAAGAAAATCATCTTTAGGTTGATTTGTATCTTTTAAAATGATCGCAACTTCTACTTGCGAATCGTCTTCTTGACAACTTTTTTCTAAGGAACTCATTTGCTTTAAAAAAGTAGAGACGTTCATCTCTACTCCTTCAAATCGTTTATATTTCAGTCGTTGCTTAAAGCCTTTCACTTTCGTTGTTGC
>JAUMUT010000060.1 GCA_030530525.1 Capnocytophaga sp.
TAAAATAAAATAAATGGCAACAACCGCAGACATTAAAAAAGGATTGTGCATTCGATTCAATCACGACATTTACAAAATAATAGAATTTCTACACGTAAAACCTGGTAAAGGGCCAGCTTTTGTTCGTACCAAATTAAAAAGTGTAACCACAGGTAAAACAATAGATAATACTTTTTCTGCGGGACATAAAATAGACGATGTACGTGTTGAAACTCGTTCTTTCCAATATTTATATGAAGAAGGAAGTGATTTTGTATTTATGAATACAGAAGATTTTCATCAGGTAAATATTCGTAAAGATATGTTAGATTATCCTGAATTATTGAAAGAAGGAGAAGTTGTTATGATTATTTTTAATGCAGAAGATGAAACACCTCTTTCTGTGGAAATGCCTGCAAACGTGATACTTACAGTTACTCACGTAGAGCCAGGAGTAAAAGGAAATACCGCTACCAATGCTACTAAACCTGCAACTGTGGAAACAGGAGCTATCGTAAATGTTCCTCTGTTTATCAATGAAGGAGATAAAATTAAAATTGAAACAGAAAAAGGAACATACGTAGAGCGTATAAAAGAATAAATTTTACAAAAATCAAATATTATTTTGATTTTTTAACATAATTAAGATATGAAATTAGCAATAATAGTAATCCTTATTTTGGCTATATGCGTTTTGGGTATGGCTGTAAAAATATGGGGTAAAAAAAATGGTAAATTTGCAGGAACTTGTGCAAGCCAAAACCCTCATTTGAATACCACAGGTGAGCCTTGTAGTTTCTGTGGAAGATTGCCAGACGAGGCAGAATGCCGTAATTCTTAATTGATAATTTTTATTAAAAGCCTAAAACAATGAAAAGGACACCTTTAAATTTTCCGTTGCTTCTTATTGTTTTAGGCTTTATTTTTGGAATAATTTTTCAAGATAATTTCTTGTTTCCAATATTTTATAATATATTATCTTGTTTTTTAACTTTATTTTTAGTATTTATTTCTTTTTTTGTTTTTAGTAGATATGCTAAAATAACAACCTTTATATTTTCATTTTGTTTTGGAATGTTTTTGTATTCTGTTCATTATGAGCCAAATACAAAAAATAATTATACAAAAATTCTCACTCAAAATAAAGAATATATTTTACAAGGAATTATTGAAGAAGTAAAAAATTCTACACTTTTTGTAAAACTGCATTATGCTGATAATAAAGAAGTTACAGGTAAAATTTCTTTACGAATAAAAGATACTATTTCCGTAGAAGAAATAGGAAAATCTATCCTTTTTACAGCAAAGCTAAACGAGATAACCCCTCCTAAAAATCCGTATCAATTTGATTTTCAAAAGTATATGCAAAGACAATCTATCTATTGGCAAAGCTATGCGATAGATTATCAAATACAAGATAAATTTTCTTTTTCTGTTGTTCTTTGGGCTAAAAAAATACAAAATAAATTAGCTTCTTCATTAGATAAGTATCCGTTTTCCAAAGAAAGTAGAGGGATTATAAAGGCTTTGGTGCTTGGTATTCGCTCAGATATTGATTCGGAAACCTATCAAGAATATATTGATGCTGGTGCAGTACATATTTTGGCGATTTCTGGCTTGCATATTGGAATAATTACTATTTTAATTACAAAAATTGTAGATTTATTTTTATCGAGGAAAAGGAAAACAGCAAAAGTAGCGATTATTTTTAGTATTTTATTAACGTATGCTTTTGTGGCGGGCTTATCTGCTTCTGTGCTTCGTGCTGTGGTGATGTTTGGCGGATATAGTGCAGCGGAACTACTTGAAAATAAGCGTGCTAGGTATGATAGCCTTATTTTTTCAGTTTTTATTTTACTCCTTTTTAAGCCTGTTTTTTTATTTGACGTAGGCTTCCAGTTGAGCTATATGGCAGTGCTTTCTATATTGATTTTTTTACCTTTGTATAATCAATATTTTATATATAAAAACTTGATTTTGAACTCCATATCAAGTACAATAAAGGTAAGTATTGCAGCTCAAATAGGTATTATTCCTATCTCGTTTTATTATTTTCATCAATTTGCAGGATTATTTTTAGTTACTAATATTATAATTTTACCTTTTATGGGAATTATTTTAGGAGTAGGAATTTTCGTAGTTTTATTGTCGTATTTTAACATTTTACCACTTTGGATAGTTAAAATTTATGATTTTTTAATTTTTCTGATGAATTGGGTAATAGAAAAAGTATCTTCTTATAAAACAATGATTATCAATGAAGTATATTTTGATAAAATGATGCTTTTTATTAGTTTTGTAATTTTGATTTTTCTTGTATTTTATTTATACCTTCGGAAAATAAAGTTTTTATATTTAACGTTAATAAGTGTCATTTTTTTTCAGATATATTTAATTTACGATAAATATAAAGAAGGAAATATTAGTCAAATAGTTGTTTTTCAGCAATATAGATCTACACTTTTAGCTAAACAAGATAAAGGTTTGCTTACCTTTTTTCATTCGGATTCTTTGAAATTGCCAAATGCACAAACGAATAATTTTTTAATAAATAAACATATTAAAAGTGCTGATTATGAACCTATTAAAAATGTATTGGCTATTAATAAAAAGTATATTTTAATAATTGATGAAGCTATTTATCCTGAAAATATAAATGCGGATTATGTTTTACTCCGTAATTCTCCTAAGATTAATTTAGAAAAATTTTTAGAAAAAAATTCTACAAAAATGTTAATTATTGATGGTAGTAATATTCCTTCAATGGTAAAAAGATGGCAAAAAACAGCTGAAAAATATAAAATTTCATTTCATTATACACAAGAAAAAGGAGCTTTTATCATAGAATAAAATAAAAAAAGGAAATACCAAAAATGATATTTCCTTAAAAATTTAAAAACAAAAATTAATGAAAAAGAAGAAGTTAAGTATTACTTTTTCTTCTGTGTAACTTTCTCTTTATGAATTTGTTAAGGTCTGTCCCTTTAACAGAATAAGTGTTAAAAAGAAGGATAGGCGCAATAACTCCAAAAGCAAGACCAAGAGTGATGAAGCAAGTTTGTAATCCAAGCCTCATATTTTCAGAAATAATTTCGGCAAGTTGTTGATTACTATCGTGTTTGAGGGTAACAATTTTTATAAGTCCCATCATAAATTCATAGCCATACTTACCTGGAATCATATTAATAACGGCAGGAACGGTGAAGACAATAGGTGGCGTATGTACCCTATGAGCAAAATAAACTCCTAAAAAGCCGACAGCGCAAGCTCCTAAAAATGAGCAAAGTACAATTTGTTCAGGCATTGCAGTAGCTAATAAAATTGTTTTGATGCCCCAACCAATTCCGCCTAAAATACCTGTTATCCAAAGGGCTCTTCGTGGGGTATTAAATAGCATAGCAAAGCCAATAGAAACCCACATTGACCAAAAAATTCGTTCAGAAAGTTCTAAAAAAGTATCAAAGTAATTCATATCCAAAAGCAAAAAGTGAAATATAAAAACCAACAGCAATCATAAAGACTAAAACCATAGCATACAATAACTTAGCTCCGCCAGAGACAATATGCCCAGTTAATAAATCAATAAATCCATTGATGAGAGGAACACCAGGTATAAGCCATAATACACAGGCAGCCAATGCATTAGAAAGAGGTTCTATTCCAATAAATCTAAAAATATTAACCACAGAAACAGATACAAAAGCTGCCCAGCCCCAACAAATAAATAAGTTAAATTTTCTTAATTGAAGAATTCGTCTTCCTGCTGCACCTAAGAAAGTAGCTAAAAAAGAAACACCAAATTCTATATAACTTCCGTGTTTTCCACCAAAAATATACGCTAATGAACCACCTGCAATTGCTACAAAAAGCCAAACCAAATACATATTATAATGAGGTTTTTTGGCTATAATATCTATTTCTTTTTGAATTTCTTCTATCGGGAGTTTTTTTTCGGCTACTTCCCAAGATAGAATACTAATATCAGATATTGCATTAAAATTTACACCGTGATGCGGTATTTTTTTTACAATCGTATGATTTTGTTTATCATTTTGACTATAAACAGTTAGTATAGTGGCAGAAAATGAAAAAAACATTTCACAATGATACCCCAAAGCGTTAGCAAATCGTTCTACATTGCGGGTTGTTCTACGAGTATTAGCCCCGCTGGAAATCAATAAAGTACTTATTTGGGCAAAAAGTTCAGCAGCATTTTCTATATTGCTTTGCTGTTGTTTTTCCATAAAAAAATAGTTTGATGGTTTTTGTTAAAGATATGCAAAATTACAAAAAATAAACGCTATAAAACAATGATTATTGTTAATAATTAAAAAAAAAATAATAAAAATTATTCATTTAGTTTTAAAGAAAGATTTTCCCATTCTTCCATAAGAGCATCTAATTCTTGTTTTTTTAATTGATAATTCTCTAAAAAATCGTTATTAATAGAAAAATTTTCTGTTAGTTGTGTGTCCATATCAGCAATTTCTTTTTCTAATTCTGTGATTTTATTTTCTATTTTATTAATTTGGTTATT
>JAUMUT010000061.1 GCA_030530525.1 Capnocytophaga sp.
TTCCTATTTTACCTATTTATATTTCATTTTTTACTTTTACATTTCTATTTTATCCTTTTACAAAGATATTTTTTATAGATTATTCTTCATTTTTTATCTTTACTATTTATATTTTTTTTATTGATTTTTATTTTTTATTTCTAAAAAAATATATTTTTATTATAATTATGTATATTTATATTTTTATAATTGCAAAAATACAAATTATTTTTATATTTACAACTAAAAAAATTATATTTTTTGGATAAAATAAAATTTACACAGAGTTTTATCTAAAATAAAATGGATTTTTCATATTAAAATCGTATTTTTGCCCCCTATTATTTTTCTAATGAAAAAAGAACAAGTCATTGATATACAAGGAGCGAGAGTACATAATTTAAAAAATATAGATGTTAAAATACCTCGCAATCAATTAGTTGTAGTAACGGGGCTATCGGGTAGCGGGAAGTCTTCCTTAGTTTTTGACACTATTTATGCCGAAGGACAACGCCGATATATTGAAACTTTTTCGGCGTATGCGCGACAGTTTTTAGGTGGGCTGGAGCGTCCTGATGTGGATAAAATAGATGGGCTTTCGCCTGTGATTGCTATTGAGCAGAAAACGACTTCCAAGTCGCCACGCTCTACGGTTGGGACTATCACGGAGATTTACGATTTTTTGCGTTTGCTTTACTCGCGTGCAGCCGATGCGTATAGTTATGAAACGGGCGAAAAAATGGTCAGTTATAGCGATGCGCAAATACAAGAATTAATTTTAAAAGAATATAAAGACAAGAATATCAATATTTTAGCTCCTGTTATACAATCCAGAAAAGGACATTATAGAGAGCTTTTTGAGCAAATCGGGAAACAGGGATTTTTGAAAGTTCGGACAGATGGTGAAATTCGGGATATTGAATACGGAATAAAACTTGACCGATATAAAACGCACGATATTGAAATTGTGATAGATAGGTTAAAAATTTCTTCGGACGAAAATACTAAAAAACGCTTAGCCGAAAGCATACAAACCGCTATGCATTACGGCGATGGAATATTGATGATTTTGGAGCAAAATGAAACGCAAGCACGATATTTTAGTAGAAATTTAATGTGCCCAAGTACGGGAATTTCGTATCCGTTGCCTGAACCAAATATGTTTTCTTTTAACTCTCCAAAGGGAATGTGCCCGCATTGTAAAGGTTTGGGCGTAATTGAGGAAGTGAATATTGACAAACTTATTCCTGATAAAACGCTTTCTATTCGGAAGGGAGCAATTGCACCTATTGGAGAAGAAAGTAAAACGTGGATTTTCAAGCAATTAGAAATTATTTTACAGAAATTTGGGCATAAAATGACTGACCCAATTTCTGAAATATCAGAAGAAGCATTACAAATTATCCTTTACGGAGGAAAAGAAAAATATTCTCAAAAATCGGAAACACTTGGGGTAACTCGCGATTATTCTATTGATTTTGAAGGGATTGTAAATTTTATACAAAATCAATATGAAGATACGGAAAGTACTTCGGTACAGCGTTGGGCAAAAGATTTTATGGACGAAAAAGATTGTCCTGTTTGCAATGGTTCGCGGCTAAGAAAAGAGGCTCTTTATTTTAAAATAGCTGATAAAAATATTGCAGAATTATCGCATATGGATATTGCCGACCTTACCAAATGGTTTCAAAATTTGCCTGAAAAATTATCTAATAAACAACAGAAAATAGCAACAGAAATTCTTAAAGAAATTTTGGCTCGGCTTGGATTTTTATTAGATGTTGGCTTGGATTATTTATCGTTGCATAGAGGCTCCAAGTCTCTTTCGGGTGGCGAAGCGCAACGAATACGTTTAGCAACCCAAATAGGCTCTAAACTTACCAACGTACTTTATACCTTAGATGAGCCTAGTATTGGATTGCATCAGCGTGATAATGAGCGACTTATAAATTCTTTAAAATCATTGCGAGACGTAGGCAATTCCGTTTTGGTTGTGGAACACGATGCAGATATGATTTTGCACGCAGATTATGTAATTGACATTGGTCCCAAAGCTGGCAAAAACGGAGGAAATATCATTTTTGAAGGAACACCCAAAGAAATGATGCAAACCGAAACTCTTACAGCTCAATACATTAGCGGAAAAAAAAGTATCGAAATTCCTAAACGAAGAGAAGGAAACGGAAAGTTTATAGAACTAAAAGGTTGTACAGGAAATAACTTAAAAAATGTAGATGTAACTTTCCCGTTAGGGCTAATGATTGGCGTTACAGGAGTTTCGGGTAGCGGGAAATCTACTTTGATAAACGAAACTCTTTATCCTATATTGAATGCTCATTTTTATAATGCATTAAAAAAACCGATGCCTTATAAAAGCATTTCAGGATTAGAAAATATTGATAAAGTAATTGATATTGACCAATCACCTATCGGAAGGATACCCCGCTCTAACCCAGCTACTTACACAGGAGTTTTTAGCGAAATCCGCGACCTTTTCGCTCGTACGCCAGAGGCTATGATACGTGGCTACAAACCTGGAAGATTTAGTTTTAACGTAAAAGGTGGAAGATGTGAAACTTGCGAAGGAGGCGGAATGAAAGTTATAGAAATGAATTTCTTGCCCGATGTTTTTGTAGAGTGCGAAACCTGCCACGGCAAGCGTTTTAATAGAGAAACATTGGAAATTCGTTATAAAGGAAAATCTATTTCTGATGTTTTGGAAATGACTATTGATGAGGCAGTTAGCTTTTTTGAGCCTATTCCTAAAATTTATAAAAAACTAAAAACAATACAAGATGTTGGCTTAGGTTACATCACCTTGGGGCAACCTTCCACAACCCTTTCGGGAGGAGAAGCGCAACGGATAAAACTCGCCACCGAACTCTCCAAACGCGATACAGGAAACACTTTTTATATCCTTGATGAACCTACAACAGGGCTTCATTTTGAAGATATAAAAATATTAATGGACGTTCTTAATCAACTGACTAACAAAGGAAATACCGTCCTTATCATAGAACATAACCTTGATGTAATAAAAGCCGTAGATTATATTATTGATATTGGCTATGAAGGCGGAAAAGGAGGCGGAAAAGTTATTGGTTACGGAACGCCAGAAGAAATCTGTAAAAATAAAAATAGCCACACGGCAAAATTTTTAAAAAAAGAACTTAATAAAAATAAAAAATGACAGAAGGAAATTTTACTGATTATGTGAAAGTTTTTGTTACTTCGGGCAATGGAGGCAAAGGCTCGGCACACTTACATAAAGAAAAATTTGTGGCAAAAGGAGGTCCTGACGGAGGCGATGGCGGACGTGGAGGGCATATCATCATTCGTGGAAATAAAAATCTTTGGACGCTCATTCATTTCAAATTTCAAAAGCATTTTCGGGCTGGGCACGGAGGCGATGGCGGAAGTAGCCGAAGCACAGGAGCGGACGGGCAAGATGTGTATTTGGACGTTCCGCTGGGGACTATCATCAAAGATGCTATTACCGATGAAGTTTTAAGCGAAATTACATTTGATAAAGAAGAAGTTATTATCCTAAAAGGCGGAAAAGGTGGGCTTGGCAATTGGCATTTTAGGTCGGCTACGAACCAAACCCCTCGATATGCGCAACCTGGCATTTCGGGCGAAGAGAAAGAACTTTTGTTGGAACTTAAAGTATTGGCAGATGTGGGGCTTGTTGGTTTCCCAAATGCTGGAAAATCTACACTTTTATCGGCTATTACTTCGGCTAAGCCAAAAATAGGAGATTACCCATTTACGACTTTGAAACCTAATTTAGGAATTGTGCAATATCGTGATTTTCAGTCTTTTGTAATTGCAGATATTCCAGGAATTATTGAAGGAGCTTCGGAAGGAAAAGGCTTGGGGCATTATTTTTTAAGGCATATTGAAAGAAATTCTATTCTTTTATTTTTAATTCCTGCCGATAGTAAAAATATTGCTGAGGAATATCATATTTTATTAAATGAATTAAAAAAATACAATCCGCAATTACTTGATAAAGAGAGAATTATGGCTGTTTCCAAATCGGATATGTTAGATGAAGAACTACAAAAAGCCATAGAGAAAGAAGTACAAGAGGCGAATATTGGCATTCCTTATTTGTTTATTTCTTCGGTGGCGCAAAAGGGGCTTACGGAATTGAAAGACAAATTATGGCATCTTTTACAAAAAAGTTCAGTATAAAAACTGAACTTTTTTTGTTTTGAGTTATATTTTACAACTTCCTATTGCTATCATTTGTTCTTTATTATCACTAAAAAAATGTTTTTGTGGTTACGGCTTTTTTTCTTGCTTGATAACCTGCATATTCTCCTATTTGGCGACTTTCAGGTTATCTTTTATTAATTCGGTAAAGGTAGTGTTTTTTCT
>JAUMUT010000062.1:0-3689 GCA_030530525.1 Capnocytophaga sp.
ATATTGATAGCCTTTTATCTCATTTATTTTGTTTTGCAATTGAGAAAGCCCTAACATATTTGTGTAATAAAATCTTTTGCTTTCTTTTAGTGTTTTAATAATAAAATCACCACACTCTTTTAAGGATTTAAAATCTTGGATTGCGGTAGGGTAAGCCGAGAAATATCCGTATTGATGGAGCGATAAATTTACATTATATTTGCTTTTGCCTGTTTGTTTGATTACATATTCAAATCCTTTTTTTTCAGGTTCATAATCCGAAATATACACGCCTTCTTTTTCGCCTTTTTGGGCTTCTATTTTGTCCTTTATCTCTTTGGAATAGATGGCAAATTTTTCCTCTCTATTTTTGCTGATAACTTCTTTTTTCCAATCTTCAAACTTTTTTCCCATAATGTTGCCTAATTCTTTTTCAAGGCTTTCATAATCGGGGTTTTCTTCGTTAAATTCCGTCAAAGAAGGATAAGGCGGGATAATCTCTATTTTTTTACTTTCTTTTTTTTGGGTTTCTTCTGGTTTATTTTTTTCTTTGTTTATTTTTGTAACAGAAACTTCCAAAGGTGCTATTTGCATTCTTAGAGGTTCAGGCATAATGGGCATTCCTAAGGCATAATTTCCTGATTTGGTTTCTAAAAGAAATCCTTTGTTTTCTATGCTTTCGGAAAATTTTAATCTAAATTCTTTATCGCCGTTTGCCCTGAATACTTGGAAAGTTTCTACTAAGTATTTAATATTTGCTATTACCTTCCCCACATTGGTGGAAATTTCAAATGCATTATATTTTTGATATCCTATTTCATTTAGTTTTTTAACAATGAGATACCCGCTGTTTAGGTGGGTAAAAATAGGCTCAATGGGTAACCATTCGGACACGTAGGAAAAAGTTGGGAATACTTTTTTATATTCAGGGAATTTTTGGTCAGTATCCACATAATATTCTTCTTTTTTGCACCCTCTTATGTTGGTACATTTAAAATTAGGATTGTATATTTTGCCTGTTTCTAATCCGTCATTTTTAGGACGATTTAAGACTACAACTTTATAGGCATCAGTAGCGACATAGGCATTTTCTTCAATCAACGCACCTGACAAAACAGGGTGCAAATCGTCTTTTTTAGAAACAATATCTTTAAGGCTGTCAATACCTTTTATTTTCGGGATAGAGCTATTTATTTTAAAGTCTTCTGTGTTAATAAATCCTTTGTTTTCTTGTAAATCCGTTCTTTTCGTTATATAGCTTAAATTTTCTTTAATAAAATCTACCCCGACGTATCCGTCAGCGTCTGCGTTTTCGTTATAAAATTCTTGTTCGCTTTTGTCCCAAAATTCTAATTTTACCTTTGTAGGTTTTTGCTTAATAGAAAACGCGGTTTTTTCTTTCTCTTCTGGATTGGGTTTAGTTTCTACTTTTTTTTTTTAATAAATTCTAATAATCTATTTAAATTATAATCATTATTATTTTTAGTAAATTGGCACAAGAAAACGACTTCTTCTTCTGAAATATTAAGGACATTTAATAATTTTACTTTTACATCATTTAGTTTTTCTTCTGTATTTTTTAGTTTAGTTTTAGTCCCTTTTATATGAGGCTCTTCTTTATTTGTAGCCCTTTCTATAATTTTAATATAGGATTTTATTGTATCAGTATAGCTGTTATATATGCTTATTAAAACATAAATGTCTCCCCTTTTACTTTCGTTATTGATTTTATCATATATTTTAAGACCTATGTTATATAGTTTGTCTAAATATTCTTCTTTTTTCTTAGCCTTTTGTTGCTGTTTTTCTTCTTCTTCTTCTGTTTTTTTTAGCTCACGATGTATTAAAATTTTCTTTTCAAATAAATCTTTTATAGCGTCGTTTGCGTTTGCGGTCAATGTGCGTTGCCACGCTTTATTTTTAGGCGACCACTTGAACGCTTTCTTTTTTAGGGCTGTTCTTGTGGCTTCGTCAGGGATAGCGTCAAAAAAGATTTGCAAACGCTGTTCAGGGTAATTGAAAAATACTTTTCCGCCTTCAAAGAGTATTTCTTGCTCTTCTTTTTGCGTGTTTTTCTCTAAGGCCTCTATTCTTTCCTTAACTTCACGGATTTTAGCGTTAATCGTAAGTGCGCCTGTTATAAGCGGGAAGCCGTATCTTTCTATTTGATCCAAATATTCTTCTGCTTCTTTTTTAGGGATATTATTCTTTTCAAATACAGAAAAATCTTTTGTTTTTTGGTATTCTTTCCACGCTTTTTCGCTTCGTTTAATGAAGTCTTTTTTATCTTCTAATACTTTTAGCTTTTGTTTTAGCTTGTCAATAGCGTGTTTGTCAGTGCTTTTTATTGCTTTATCTTTATAATATTTATCATCTAAACGGCTAATATCGTCTAATTTTTTTTCTGCTTTTTCAATATCTGCATATATTTCAAGTTGTAATTTTCTTTCATACTCTTGTTTTGATAAATTTTTGTTCATTTGGTTACCTGTAATCCCTGATCCACCTGTTACGGCTGTGGAAAAAGTTCCTGTACGTACTTTGACCATTTCTTGGTATTTTTTCAAAATTTTAGCATAGAGACGCTCAAAGGTTTGGTTATATTCTTCTACTTTGTTGTTTTCTTTGGCTTGGTCTAAATAGCTGTTATATAATCCATTAATCCATTTGTTATAGTCTCTTTTTTCACTTTTTGCCCTCCTTTCTGGGTCAAAAGATCGCCAATAATGAGAGTTTCTAAGCGTTTCAAAGTCCAAATCTTCACTAAAATCACGTGGTAATTCTTTGTTTTGTGTTTTTACTACGGGTTTTGGCTCTGGTGCTGGTTTTGGTTTTTCTAAAATTGAGTAATATTCTTCTCGTTTTTCTGCTTCAAATTTTATGATAATAAAATCTTTTCCCTCAGAGTATTGTTCATTAAGGATACGTTTTGCCTCTTCTACTTTATCAAAAGGAGTTATGGGTTTATATATTCTTATTCCGTCGTCAAAAGTTTTGCCAAAGTAATACCCATTTATTGTAAGAACTTGAAACGAATATATTCCTGATATTCTGCCAAATGCACCAATAAACACAATAAACTTGTATTTTTCTTTTTTCTCTTCCAAAGATTTTTCTAAAATTTCCAAACGCTTTGAAGTAGGAGTTTTTGGCTCTTCTTTTTCTTCTGTTTTAGGTTCAATTTTTGGTGTTTCTTTTTTTTCTACTTTCTTTGTTTTTGTTGTAGTTTTTGTTTCTTTTTTGGGTTTAGCTTCCTTTTTGGGCTTTTCCTTTTTTTCTACTTTTACCACGTTTCCTTTGACGAACTTCCAGCCTTTTCGTAAGCGTCCGCAATCGTCTAAGGCTTCGCGGTAATCGCCCGTGTGTTGCGCGCCTGATAGCCCTTGCGGAGCGTCAGGATATGAAATAATTTCAATATCAAAACGGCTCACACTTGGGTGATCGTTTAGGGTTTTGCTAATACGATAAATAAGGTTGGTATTATTTTCTTGCTTTGCTATTTGCAAAATATTTTCTAACTCAGAGCGGGAGGCTCGTGTGCCGTTCAGTGCGTTAAATTGTTCTAATGCTGTCATCTTTTATTTTTTTGTAGCTAAATAAATAATTCCTAATACCACGCCCCCGATAATCATATTTTGCGTAGTAAGATATTTTTCTGTAAAAGATTTTTCGCCCTCTGTTTTTGCTGGGTCTGGTGTTGGTTTTTGCAC
>JAUMUT010000062.1:3699-4312 GCA_030530525.1 Capnocytophaga sp.
CAGGCGTTGGCGCAGGCGCGGGTGTTGGGTTTAGTATTTTTTTTCTTCTTTCTAAAAGACGTTCTCGCAATTCTTTTAAGGCTGGTTTTAATTCTTTTTGAAATAAAGAACCTTCCGAAGTTGCGCCCACTAACATCGCAATGCCACTATCTAAATGCTGAATATTGTCGCTTTTTTCTAATGCGTAAAATCTATCTATAATTTCTTGTATTGTTTTAACATCTTTAAAATACGTAGGAAATTGAGGTCTTTCTCGTTCTAATTGTTCTAAATGTTCTTGTTCAAGTGTTTTTTTATTAAGAATTTCTATTGTTCTTTCTCCTACTATTTTAGGCTTTAACATATGCCCACCTGTGATAGGTTTAATAAGTTCTTGTGCCGTTGATAAAAGATTGGTATGAAATTTGTCTTTCTTTGCTTCGGCTTCTCGTTTTGCTTCTTCTTCACGTTTTCTTAGTTCTTTTTGTCGTGCTTTTTCTATGGCTTCTTGTTTTTTTCTCTCTCCCCATTTAGAAAAAGCACTAAATCCTAATTGTGAATTTTGATATCCTGCTAAGTTCATATTATTTGTTTTTTTATTAAAAAATTATTTCCAATTACTACAAATTTTTTT
>JAUMUT010000063.1 GCA_030530525.1 Capnocytophaga sp.
TATAAATTTTAAAATATTTTTATTTAAAAAAAGTAAAAAATAATTATGTAAATAAAATTAAAAATGTATTTTTGCAACTGCGAAAATTATATATTTTAAAATATTAAATAATTCACTAAGATGATACGAAAAATCATTAGTAAATTTTTGTTACTGAGTGCTTTACTCTTTACTTTTCCAACTTGGGCAAGCCCCGAAGAAGCCAAAGAGGACGAGAATATTACCGAGTTTATAATGCATCACATTGCCGATGCACACGATTATCACCTATGGGGCAATGTTTCTATTCCGCTTCCTATTATTTTATGGACAAATGAAGGGTTGGTAACTTTTATGTCCAGCGAATTTCATCACGATGATGAGGGAAAAGTTATCCTTAAGAAAGGAAATCAGGAATTTGCAAAAATTCACGGACAAATTTATTATGCCAATGGCGGAATACATTATGATGATGCTCATAAAATACAGAATACAAGACCATTAGATTTTTCTATTACTAAAAATGTGGTAGTATTAATGCTTACCGCAACTCTTATATTTTTAATATTTGTATGTGTAGCTCGTTCGTACAAAAAAAGCGAGAAAATACAAGCACCAAAAGGCTTTGCAAACCTAATGGAATCATTAGTTTTATTCGTTCGTGATGATATAGCTATTCCTAATATAGGCTCTCATAAATATGAGAAATATATGCCGTACTTGCTTACTGTATTTTTTCTTATTCTGACAGGGAATTTATTGGGCTTAGTGCCTATTATTTCAGGAACACTTACCAATGATATTATTTTTACAGGAACTTTGGCTCTTGCCACTTTCCTAATTACTACTTTTAGCGGAAATAAACATTATTGGAAACACATTTTCGCTACCCCAGGTGTGCCAGCGTGGCTTATGCCTATTATGATTCCAGTGGAATTAATAGGAATGTTTACCAAGCCTTTCTCTTTGATGATACGTTTGTTTGCCAACATCACGGCGGGGCATATTATCATAATGAGTTTAATTGGGCTTATTTTTATATTTAAATCGGTATATATATCTCTTGTGTCAGTGCCAATGGCATTGTTTATCAATGTGTTGGAGTTGTTGGTGGCATTTATCCAAGCGTATGTATTTACCTTGCTTTCAGCCTTGTTTATTGGCGGAGCAGTGGCAGAAGAACATCATTAATCAAGTAAATTTAGTATTAATTTTATAAATAATTTTTAATTATGAGTTTAGCAGGAATTGGAGCTGGAATTGCAGCATTGGCCGCAGGTTTTGGTATTGGTAAAATTGGTGCTTCCGCTGTGGAAGGTATCGCTCGTCAGCCAGAAGCGGGTTCAAAAATTCAAGGAGCTATGATTATTGCAGCTGCTCTTATTGAGGGGGTTGCACTTTTTGCGGTGGTAGTTGCCTTAGTAAAATAATCAAGCTAAAAAACAAATCCGTTCTGTAACGGTTGGTTGCAGAATGGATTTTTAAAAACGAAAAACAGAATAAAAAGTATAAAAAATGGATATTTTAAAACCCGAAGGTCTTAGTTTTTGGACCATTATTGTTTTTATTATTTTATTATTTTTATTAACAAAATATGCGTGGAAGCCTATTCTTAAAGCTGTAAAAGAGCGCGAAAAATCTATTAACGATGCTTTGGCATCTGCCGAAGAAGCGAAAAAAGAAATGGCAAGCCTAAAAGCAGATAATGAAAAATTATTGGCACAAGCAAGAGCAGAGCGCGATGCTATGCTCAAAGAAGCTCGTGAGCTGAAAGATAAAATCGTTAATCAAGCCAAAGAAGAAGCACAAGCCGAAGGGCAGAAAATAATAGCACAAGCAAAAGCGTCTATTGAAAATGAAAAGAAAACAGCCTTGGCAGAACTAAAAGGGCAAGTGGCAAATATTTCCTTAGAAATAGCTCAGAAAGTAATTTCAAAAGAACTTTCTTCCCAGGCCAAACAAGAAGAATTGATAGGTAATTTATTAAACGACATTCAACTAAACTAATCGTATGCAGTCTGTAAAAGTACCTAAAAGATATGCCAAAGCATTGTTAAGTTTTGCCATTGAGAAACACCAAGCAGATATTCTCTTTGACGAAATTCAATCTTTGGTAAATGTAATTCACGAAAATACAGAACTACGTTCGCTATTGCGTTCGCCTGTGGTTAAGTCAGAAATTAAGAAAAATATCCTCAATGATATTTTTCCAGAAAAATCAGAAGTTTTAGAACGATTTTTCCTGATATTAACACAGAATAAACGTATGTCTTCCACTTATGCTATTGCAAAAGAATTTATCTTACAATATAATATATACAAAGATAAAGAAACTGCAGTAGTAACCACAGCGCAACCTATTTCCCAAGTGTTGCAAGATAAATTTTTAGCAAAAATACAACAACTTACAGGGAAAACAAATATTTCTTTGAAAAATAAAGTAGATGAAAATATTATAGGAGGCTTTATTTTACGTATTGGTGATTTACAATATAATGCAAGTATTTCTAATAAATTAAATACTATTAGAAGTAACTTCCAAGAGAATATATTTATTTAAAAAGTAATAACGAAAGATATTCATACCCAGATATAATTATCTTTAAAAGAATATAAAAATGGCACAAATAAAGGCAGCTGAGGTATCAGCGATTCTTAAAAAACAATTAGGAAATTTTGATGAGTCTGTATCCTTAGAAGAAGTAGGAACAGTACTTGAAGTAGGAGACGGGATAGCTCGTGTTTTTGGGCTTTCTAAGGTAGAAAATGGTGAGTTGGTTCATTTTGAATCAGGACAAGAAGGATTAGTACTTAACCTCGAAGAAGACCACGTAGGGGTAGTATTGTTAGGAGCTTCTACTCAAATTAAAGAAGGAGATACTGTAAAACGTACCAAAACTATTGCCTCTATCAAAGTAGGAGAGGGCATTGTTGGTCGTGTTATCAATACATTGGGCGAGCCTATCGATGGCAAAGGACCTATTTTAGGGCAACTTTATGAAATGCCTTTTGAGCGTAAAGCACCAGGGGTTATTTTCCGCCAGCCTGTAAATGAACCTTTGCAAACAGGTATTAAAGCGATTGACGCTATGATTCCTATCGGTCGTGGGCAACGAGAATTGGTTATCGGAGACCGACAAACAGGAAAAACCACCGTTTGTATTGATACCATTCTCAATCAAAAAGAATTTTATGACGCAGGTAATCCTGTATATTGTATTTATGTAGCAATTGGGCAAAAAGCCTCTACTGTTGCAGGTATTGCAAAAACATTGGAAGAAGCAGGAGCTCTCGCTTATACAACTATTGTAGCGGCTAATGCCTCTGACCCTGCACCAATGCAAGTATATGCGCCTTTTGCAGGTGTAGCTATAGGCGAATTTTTCCGAGACACAGGTCGTCCTGCTCTTATTGTGTATGATGACCTTTCTAAACAAGCGATGGCATATCGTGAGGTTTCTCTTTTGCTTCGTCGCCCACCAGGACGTGAAGCCTACCCAGGAGACGTTTTCTATTTGCACTCTCGCCTTTTGGAGCGTGCTGCTAAAATTATCAAAGATGATAGCGTAGCTCGTAATATGAACGACCTTCCTGAAGCCTTAAAACCATTAGTGAAAGGTGGAGGTTCGCTTACGGCATTGCCAATTATTGAAACCCAAGCAGGAGACGTTTCGGCATATATTCCTACCAACGTGATTTCTATTACAGATGGACAGATTTTCTTAGAGTCAGACCTTTTCAACTCTGGGGTTCGCCCTGCGATTAACGTAGGTATTTCGGTATCTCGTGTGGGTGGGTCAGCACAGATAAAATCAATGAAAAAAGTGGCAGGTACGCTAAAATTAGACCAAGCTCAGTTCCGTGAATTGGCTGCGTTTGCTAAATTTGGCTCTGACCTCGATGCCGCAACCAGCAATGTTATTGAAAAAGGAAAACGTAACGTAGAAATTCTTAAACAATCTCAAAATGACCCTTACAAAGTAGAAGACCAAGTGGCTATCATTTATGTAGGGTCTAAAAACTTACTTCGCCAAATACCAGTAGAGCGTGTTCGTGAGTTTGAAAAAGATTATTTAGAAACTCTTCGTACAGCTCACGAAGCTACTTTATTAGAGCTTAAAGCGGGTAAAATTAATGATGAAATTACTACTGTTTTAGAAAAAGTAGCAAAAGAAGTATCTGAAAAATATATATAAAAAAAAAATACTATTCACTCTGAGATAAATATAAATTATTAACTATTAAATTTATTTTAAATTTATT
>JAUMUT010000032.1:0-6955 GCA_030530525.1 Capnocytophaga sp.
TGCTGTGCTGTGCTGTGCTGTGCTTTCTGCTTACAAATTTACTAAAAATCAATGAATTATGCAAGTTTTTTATATAAAAAATATACTCCACACCTCTATCTTTTCCCTTAAAAAACAAAGGAAAATCCGAAGTAGATAGAGTATGCAGAGTATTCATTAGGTTCTTTTTTTGCTTTTTAGAGTTGCAAAATTAGAAAATATTTAATACAAATAAAAATTATAAATGTTAATTTTTTATTTTTTTTAGATTTCTCCTAAAAATGTTCTATTTTTCCTATTTTAGGAAGAATAATTTTTAACGTTTTGTCGTCTTCTACTATTTTTTTTATCGTTTCTATTGGCGCATACCAAGAGTGTTTTGCCAATTTAAATTTAGAGTTATGCCCTGTAAAATATTGCTTAGCACGGAGGTCTTTCATTACTTTTTGCAATTCTTCTGGCAAGGTATGGATATGCCTCCAATCTTGATTATATTGCCCGTTTTCCAATATAGCTAAATCTATATTTTGGAATTGTTTTCCTATTTCGGCAAAATGTTTCCCATAGCCACTATCTCCACCTATATAAATTGTTTTATCTTGACTTTCAAGCATATACGAACCCCAAAGTGTTTTTGCTCCATTAAGCCCTCGCCCTGAAAAATGCCGTGTTGGTAAGCACGTAAAATGCATTCCATCAATAGTTGCCTGTTCATTCCAGTCTAACTCTGTAATTTGCTCAGCACGAAATCCCCAATGCTCAAAATGCTCTCCAACGCCAAGCGTACAAAGGATTTTCTTAATACGAGGTTTTAACTCTTGCATCGTTTTATAATCCAAATGATCCCAATGGTCGTGAGTGATAATGAGCAAGTCTATTTCAGGAATATCCGCAGGGCTATAATTATATTCCATATCAAAAGGCTTTATCATAAAAGGAAATGGCGAAGCCGAATAAAACACAGGGTCAATCAGAATTTTTTTGTTATCTATCTTCATAAAATAAGAAGAATGCCCAAACCAAACCATTGTATTATCAGGAATTGTTTCCAAATTGGTCTGTTCTGCTGGCATTTTCTCCATTGGGGAAGTATCTTTCCCATCAACGAAAAGAAATTCATAAATATTTCTAAAAAAAGATTTATCTGATGTTAGTTGTGGTGTATTTTCTAAATTTACAAACTTACCATTTTTATAATTAGGAGATTTCTCAATTCGTAACAATCTTTCTCTCGAAGGCAATTTGCCGAAAGGCGCAGTATTCAAAAACCAAGTAGCTCCAACAGCTATTACGCCAACAATAATAATTAAGGTATAAACCATTTTTTTTATTCTTTTTTTTATCATTAAAAATTATATTTTTGAGGCGCAAAGATACAAAAAGAAATAAATTATTGGGAAACTATTTTATTTTTTTTATTTTTGCAAAAGTTTTTATCTTATGGAACAACTTTTAAAAGACATATTACAAAAATATTGGGGATATTCTGATTTTCGTCCTGCGCAAAAGCCTATCGTTGAGGCAATTATGAGCGGAAAAGATACTCTTGCTATGTTGCCCACAGGTGGCGGAAAGTCTATCTGTTTCCAAGTGCCAGCCTTAGCCCAAGACGGAATTTGTTTGGTCATTTCTCCCTTAATTTCTTTGATGGAAGACCAAGTGAATAACCTCATTTCCTTTGGTATAAAAGCGGTTTGCCTCACAGGAAATATTCCGTATAATGAATTAGATCGTATTCTTACCAATGCCGCTTGCGAGGCATACAAATTCTTATACATCGCCCCCGAAAGATTACAAAATAATCTGGTACAAGAGCGAATTAAAGCTATGAATATCAATCTTATAGTTATTGATGAAGCACATTGTATTTCCCATTGGGGGAAAGATTTTCGCCCTGCTTATTTAAATTGTAAAAAACTAAAAAATTGGCATCCACAAACGCCTATTATTGCCCTTACCGCAACAGCTACCGAACAAGTTCAAAAAGATATTATTGATAATTTACAAATCTCGAAAGCGACGATTATCAAATCTTCCTTAGGCAGAAACAATTTAGCTTATATGAAATATTTTTCTGATGATAAAAAGAATTTTCTCATTCGTATTCTTCGGAAAAATAAAGAAAGTGCCATTGTTTATGTCCGAAATCGACAATTAACTAATGAACTTTCTCAATTCCTTGTACAACAGGGTTTTACAGCAACAAGTTATCACGGCGGATTATCTGTGGAAGAAAAAAATACTCGGCTAAGTATCTGGAAATTAGACGATATACAAATAATGGTTGCCACCAATGCCTTCGGAATGGGAATTGACAAGCCCGATGTCCGCACGGTTATCCATTGGGATTTGCCTCCTTCCTTAGAAGATTATTTTCAAGAAGCAGGACGAGCAGGACGAGACGGAAATAAAGCCTATGCTATTTTACTTTACAACGAAAACGATTGTAACAAACTGAAAATCAACACCAACCAAAGTCTTATTTCCTTAGAGTATCTAAAAGATATTTATAAAAAACTTTGTAGTTTTTGCCAAATTGCATACGGCGAAGGCGTTGGAGTTACTTGTGGATTCCATTTAGGAACTTTTTGCCAACGATTTGGTTTAGAGACTATTAGAGTTTATCGTGCAATGGAAGTTTTGGACAGAAATAGTATTATTTCTCTCAATCAAACGTTTTCACGAAAAGCAACGTTACAAATTTTAGTAAATAATAATGATATTTTAGAGTACGTACAGCAAAATTCTTCTGAAAAAGAACTAATTTATCATCTTATTCGTACTTATTCGGGAATTTATACACAAAATATTCCTATTTTAATAGAAAAAACTGCTGTAAAACTAAAAATTAGTACCGAAAAATTATTAAAACAACTTGAAAAATTAAAAAATAACGGAATTATTGACTTTAAATATGAAAATTCCGATGCCGAAATTACTTTTTTAGTGCCACGCGATGATGATAGAACTATTAATTTCATCAAACCTCAAATAAAATGGTTCAACGATCATAAAATTGAACAAGCAAAATCTGTTTTAAATTTTATTGAAAATAACAAATGTTGCAATCAAAAATATTTATTAGCTTATTTTGATGAAAAAACAGAACACGATTGCGGTATTTGCTCTTATTGTTTAGAAAAAAATAACAAAAATAAACCTAAAAATTTACAACCTGTTAAAGATTTTATCATACATTTACTTCAAGAAAAACCTATGGATTCACAGGAAATTTTCCTAAAATCTGAATTTTTATTAAATGATATTTTAAAATCTTTACAAGAATTATTTGAAGAAAATAAAATTAATATTAACATTTCCAATCAATATTATTTAGAATGAAAAATTTACGAATTATCTTTATGGGAACTCCCGATTTTGCCACCGAAACTTTAAGGTATTTAGTTGAAAATCAATTAAATATAGTAGCAGTTGTAACCACAGCCGACAAGCCCGCAGGACGAGGACAAAAGCTCCAAGAGTGTTCCGTAAAAAAATATGCCATAGAAAAAAATATTCCTATTTTACAACCTACCAACTTAAAAAATGAAGATTTTTTAAAAGAATTAAAAAATTATAATGCTGATTTGCAAATAGTTGTAGCTTTCAGAATGCTGCCAAAAGTGGTTTGGGCTATGCCAAATAAAGGAACTTTCAACTTGCACGCTTCTTTATTGCCTGATTATCGTGGAGCGGCTCCCATCAATTGGGCAATTATAAACGGAGAAACAGAAACAGGAGTAACTACTTTTTTCCTTGATGAAAAAATAGATACAGGCGCTATGATTTTACAAAGTAAAACAGCTATCTCCCCTAACGAAACAGCCGAAACTCTCCACGATAAATTAATGAAACAAGGCGCAGAACTCGTCTTCAATACTATTAAATTAATATCCGAAGACAAGGTACAAACCACCATTCAGCCCACGCAAAGCCTCAAAGAAGCTCCAAAAATCCATAAAGAAACCTGCCTTATTAATTGGCAAAAACCTATTAGTGAATTGGACAACTTCATCAGAGGGCTTAGCCCCTACCCTACTGCTTGGACAAATTTATCACATAATAGCGAAACTTTATCGGTTAAAATTTTCTCCGAAACTCCTCTTTTAGAAAATCATTCTTATAAAATAGGACAAATAATTATAGAAAATAAAACCATAAAAGTCGCCGTTTCAGGCGGATTTATTCAGATAAATGAATTACAATTACCATCTAAAAAACGTATGACCGCAAAAGAACTCCTTAACGGATTTACCTTTAATTCCGATGATTTCTTCTTTTAAGTGTTTATATTTGTTAATTTTTATTAATAAAAATATAAACTTTTACTATTCTTGTATTTTTTTATATTTTTTTGCTTGATATATCCTATAAATATTCTATATTTGTCCCTGATTAATTCAAGAAATTTAAAATTAACATTTTATGAACAAAACAGAACTCATTGATGCAATTGCTGCAGAAGCAGGTTTATCAAAAGTAGATGCAAAAAAAGCATTAGAGGCTTTCTTAGGAAACGTTGAAAAAACTCTAAAAGAAGGCGGTAAAGTATCGTTAGTTGGTTTCGGGTCTTGGTCAGTTTCTGAGAAAGCTGCAAGAGAAGGAAGAAACCCTCAAACAGGTAAAACTATTCAAATTGCTGCTAAAAAAGTAGTAAAATTCAAAGCAGGTGCAGAACTTTCAGACGCTGTGAACTAATTGATATAGTTTTTTGAGATACGCAACACAAAAGCATTGGTAATTCCAATGCTTTTTTTGTCTTTTACTCTTATCAAAACTATTTTTTTTATAAAATTTATTCGAAAAAATACATTTTTATTCCTTAAATTATTAATATATGGAAAAAAAATTATCCCTTGATATACAAACTCTCCCCGAAACTCCTGGTGTTTATCAATTTTATGATAAAACAGATAAAATTATATATGTAGGAAAGGCTAAAAATTTAAAAAAACGCGTTTCTTCCTATTTTAATAAAGAACACGACTCTCCAAAAACCAAAATGCTTGTTTCAAAAATAGTTAGTATAAAACACATTGTCGTTGAAACAGAAAATGATGCCCTTTTATTAGAAAATAATCTCATAAAAAAATACCAACCTCGGTATAATATTCTGTTAAAAGACGGAAAAAGTTATCCGTGGATATGCATCAAGAATGAAAGATTCCCTCGTGTCTTTCAAACGCGAAATATTGTAAAAGATGGCTCTACTTACTTTGGTCCATATACCAATTTAAAGGTAGTAAGAACCCTCTTAGACCTTATAAAAGAACTTTATCCGTTAAGAAATTGTACTTACGACCTTTCCAAAGAGAATATTGAGAAGAAAAAATACAAAGTTTGCTTAGAATATCACTTAAAAAACTGCAAAGCACCTTGTGAAGCATTACAAACCGAAGAAGATTATAACAAAAATATACAAGAAATAAAAGAAATACTAAAAGGAAACTTAAAAGAAGTCATTCAACGATTTAAAGAAGAAATGCATCTATACGCTTCCGAACTTCGGTTTGAAGAAGCCCAAGAAATAAAATTAAAACTGCAAAGTTTAGAGAATTATCAAGCAAAATCTACCATCGTAAGTACAAAAATTAGTAATGTAGATGTTTTTTCTATCGTTTCTGATGAAGATTCAGGGTATATTAACTTCTTGCAAGTATATAAAGGGGCTATAACTCGAGCGCATACCATTGAATTTAAGAAAAAATTAGACGAAACAGATAAAGAGTTGCTCGAATGGGGAGTTTTAGAGCTTAGAGAACGATTTAATTCCAATTCTAAAGAAATAATTGTCCCTTTTCCTATTACTATTGACCAAAATTTACAATTAACTATACCAAAACAAGGAGAAAAATTCCAATTGTTACATCTTTCTGAAAGAAATGCACAAACTTATAGACAAGAAAAGTTCAAACAAACAAAAATAACAGACCCTGAAAGGCACACAAACCGACTTCTTACCCAAATGCAACGAGATTTACACCTCCCTTCGCTTCCAAAACATATTGAGTGTTTTGATAATTCCAATATTCAAGGTACAAATCCTGTTGCGGCTTGTGTAGTATTCAAAGATGCTAAGCCAAGTAAGAAAGATTATAGACATTTTAATGTAAAAAGCGTGGAAGGACCTAATGACTTTGCATCAATGGAAGAAATTGTATATAGAAGATACAAAAGATTGTTGGAAGAAGAGCAATCTTTACCGCAATTAATTATTATTGATGGAGGAAAAGGACAATTGAATGCTGCTTTAAAGTCTATTGATGCGTTAAACCTCAGAGGTAAAGTGTCAATTATAGGTATAGCGAAGCGATTGGAAGAAATATTCTTTCCAAATGATAATATTCCTATATATTTAGATAAAAAATCGGAGACATTGAAGGTTATTCAGCATCTAAGGAATGAAGCTCATAGGTTTGGTATTACTTTTCATAGGCAAAAAAGAAGTAATAATGCTATAAAATCAGAATTAGAGAATATAAATGGCATTGGAAATCAGACAATTCAAACATTATTAAGTCATTTTAAGTCTGTAAAAAGGATAAAAGAATCTTCCTTTGAAGAAATTTCTAAAATAATCAATCCAAGTAGAGCTAAAAAAGTATATGATTATTTTGCTTCTAAAAAATAAATACTCTAATAAAGTAAAAATATATTTTTATCTATAAAAATAGAATATGATAAAGTAATAATAAAAAATAAAAATGTAACAAGACAAAATACATTTGTAATAGATAAAAATATAGATCATTAATGAAAAATCAAAAAACAAACAAAAAAATAAAAATGTAATAGGTAAAAATATAAATAGTTAATGAAAAAATTAAAATGTAAATATAAAATTTATAATATAATTTCTTTACTATACTATTATAGAATATTGTTATGAAATGTTTTATAAAAATAAATGTTAATAATGAATAAAAAATATAAAAATTCATCATTTTTTTTTATTTTTACGGCTGAATTGAAAAAC
>JAUMUT010000032.1:6976-21731 GCA_030530525.1 Capnocytophaga sp.
TTTTTATAAATCACTAAAAACTAACACTTTATGAAGAAACTATTTTTTTTAATTTCTATAATTTTACCTTTTTACATTGCAGCACAAGAAGATATGCAAGTAAAAGGAACGGTATTCACTGTACAGAATAATCTTCCGTTAGAAAATGTTAATGTACTGAATCTCAATCAAGTAAAAGGAACTACAACTAATATTAAAGGAGAATTTAACATTCGTGCCGCAGTGAATGATACGTTATATTTTTCTTTTTTAGGATTTAAATCTATAAAAGTAAGAGTAACCCAAGATATGATCAAATATCCAGGCACTCGAATAGGAATGACTGAACTTGCTTATGCTTTAGAAGAAGTAATTATAACTCCTTATAAATTAACGGGTTATCTTGCTATTGATGCAAAATACATCCCTGTTAATCCACAATTACAATATAGTATTTCAGGATTAAATATGGGATATGAGTCTCGTGGAAGTTCTTCGCCAAGTACAGTAGGAAAAGTGCTTAGTGCAATAAGTAATCCTGCGGGATTTTTGTATAACACATTCAGTTCCAGAGCGAAAGATTTAAAGAAATTGAAAAAAATGAAAGAAAATGACGAAATCAGAAATCTTTTATTAACAAAATATGACAGAGAAACTCTTTGTCAAATGTTAAATATTGAAAAAACAGAATTGGAAGATCTACTTCGGCATTGTAATTATTCCAAAGAATTTATAAGAGATGCAAATGATTTACAATTTTTAGAAGCTCTCTCTAATTGTTATGAAGAATATAAAGTTTTAAAAAAATAATTTAATAAAAATTAAAATAAAATGAAGAAATTTTTCAAAATCATAGGTCTTACCCTTGTTGTGCTTATTCTTGCTTTAATTTCTATTCCTTTCCTTTTTAAAGACATCATAAAAGAAAAGGTAATGACAGCTATAAACGAAAGTGTAGATGCTCAGATTAGTTTTTCTGATTTTTCATTAAATCTTTTCAAAAATTTTCCTAATGCTAATGTGGAATTAGATGGGCTAAAAGTAATTAATAACGCTCCGTTTGAAGGAGATACCTTAGCTTTTGCGGATAAACTATCTGTTAAAATTAATTTAAAAGATATTTTGTTAAAATCAAGTAATGAGCCTTATAAATTATTAGGATTTTTTTTGGAAAATGCCATAGTAAATATTCGTATGAATACGGAAGGAAAAGGTAATTTTGATATTGCAAAATCAACTAATGAAACAGAGACAGAAGAAAGCTCTTCGCCTTCTAATTTTTCTTTAAACATTCAAGAGTATTCTATTGATAATCTGCGTTTTACATTTAAAGATGACAACTCAAAAATGGTGGCTATTTTAGATAGCTTATACCATAGTGGTAAAGGTAATTTTGCGGAACAAGTATTAGACTTGGAAACAACTACCAAAACAAAAGTAACATTTGTTTCTGATGGAAATTCTTTCTTAAAAAATACTAATATTTCTATTGATGCTATTTTAGGAATTGACTTAAATAATCAAAAATATACGTTAAAAAATAATACGGCACACATTAATCAATTAGCTCTAAATTTTGACGGATTTGTACAGCTTTTGGAAGATGGTCAGTTGTATAATTTAACATTTAAAACTCCTACGACTTCTTTCCAAAATTTTTTAGATTTAGTTCCTAAAAGTTACACAAAAAGTATGGAAGGCGTACAAACCAAAGGAGAATTTACTGTTAATGGAGTTATAGATGGAAAATATACCGACAAAACTATTCCTAAATTGGATATTCGGTTGCTTTCTAATAATGCTTCTTTCCAATATCCAAGTTTGCCAAAATCTGTTAAAAATATAAATATTGATATAAAAATAGGTAATGATACTGAAAAATTAGATGATACTTATGTCAATATTAACAATTTTGCATTTACTATTGATCAAGATGCATTTTCTGTTAAATCTAATATAAAAAATTTAATAAAAAATCCTTTTATTAATGCCGAATTAAAAGGAACTATTAATTTGGAAAACATACAAAAGGCGTATCCTATTGATATGGATTTGGATTTAAAAGGAATATTCAAAGCGGATATTATAACGGCTTTTGATATGGCATCGATAGAGAAAAAACAATATGAAAATATTAAAAATTCAGGAAATGCTTCCTTAGAAAATTTCACTTACACAGGTGCAGGATTTGTACAACCTTTCCATATAGAAAAAGCTGGTATCTCATTCAATACCAGCAAGATAGAACTTAGCAGTTTTGATGCTAAAACAGGAAAAACAGACCTTAATTTGAAAGGAAATTTGGAAAATTTCTATGGATTTATTTTCAGGAATGAAGTGTTAAAAGGTGATTTTTCTTTAAATTCAAATCTTATCAATGTAGGAGATTTTATGCAAAAAGAAACAGCTTCTACAACCTCTGAAACTCCTGCTTCCAATGAAGAAAACAAAGAAAATTCTACTACAAAAACCGAAATAAAAATTCCTGCATTTTTGGATTGTACTTTTAATGCTTTGGCTAAAACGGTTATTTATGATAATTTAACACTAAAAAACGTTTCAGGAAAACTTGTTGTAAAAGATGAAAAAGTAGATTTACAAAATTTGCAAACAGATATTTTTGATGGAAAAACTGCTATTTCAGGAAATGTTTCTACCAAAGGAGATGCTTCTACATTTGAAGTGAGCTTGGATATGAATCATTTGAATGTTATTCAATCTTTCACTCAAATTGAAATGTTAAAGAAAATTTTACCAATAGCAAAAGTTGTAGAAGGATTTTTTAGTTCAAAAATTAATGTTTCCGG
Source organism: Capnocytophaga sp. (assembly GCA_030530525.1). Taxonomy (GTDB): domain Bacteria; phylum Bacteroidota; class Bacteroidia; order Flavobacteriales; family Flavobacteriaceae; genus Capnocytophaga. The sequence goes on from JAUMUT010000032.1 coordinate 9,763, forward strand.
GAAATTAACTCCCGAACTTACACCTGACCTTAATTCTCTTTCTGGTAATTTATCTGCGACACTATCTGATAGCCGCGTGAAAGATACTTCACCATTAATTTCTGCTTTGGATTCTCAATTCAACAAGTTAAATCTTTCTAAATTAAATCTTAATGATATTAAAGCAAATTTAACTTTTGAGAATGGAAAAGTAGTAATAAAACCTTTTGATATAAAATGGAACAATAGTACAATACAAGTGGCTGGTACTCACGGATTTGACCAAAGTATGAACTATAATTTAACATTCAATGTACCACCAAGTATGTTAGGAGGAGAAGCAGAAGGTATTCTCTCAAAATTAACCAATACAGAACAACAAAAATTAGGAAACATACCTGTTAATGTAGTTGTTGGCGGAGATTTTAGTAAGCCTAAATTATCTACGGATATGAAACAAGCTGTTGGAAATTTAACACAACAAATTGTTAAAGCTCAAGCTAATAAACTTACCAATAAAGTAGTTGATGAAGTTTCTTCAAAAGCTACAGATTTATTAGGAAAAGCTCTTGGAGGAAAAACAGAAGCTACACAAGACTCTACCAAAACTCAAACCAAACAACAAGTACAAAAAGCTGTTAATAATGTTCTTAATGGACTTTTCAGTAGAAAAAAAGACACTACCAATTCTAAATAATTTTATTAATTTAACAAAAAATATTAACCAATATTTTAATGATTGATACAACAAGACATCAAGGATTAAGAAATATTTTAACACAAGAATTAGAAAAAAAAGGAATAAAAGATAAAAATGTACTCAATGCTATACGAAAAATTCCGCGACACCTCTTTTTAGACAGCATCTTTGAAGAGCAAGCCTATAAAGATATTGCTTTTCGGATATTGGCAGACCAGACCATTTCAAGACCGCACACCGTTGCTTTTCAAACAGAATTATTACAAGTAAAAGCAGGCGAAAAAGTCTTAGAAATAGGAACAGGAAGTGGATACCAATCTGCTATTTTAGTAGCTTTGGGAGTGCATTTATACACCATAGAAAGACAAATTGAATTATTTAAAAAAACTAATTTATTTCTTAAAAAAATTAACTTTTATCCTAAAAAAATAGTCTTTGGTGATGGATATAAAGGTCTTCCGCAAGATGCTCCTTTTGACAAAATACTCGTTACCGCAGGAGCTCCTTTTGTACCGAAAGCCTTGCTCGCTCAGTTGAAAATAGGCGGAAGACTTGTTATTCCCATTGGGGAAAATACCCAAATAATGACCGTTTTTGACCGAATTTCTGAAAAAGAATTTGACAAAAAAGAATTTGGAACTTTTGAATTTGTACCAATGCTTGAACATACACACGCAAGAAAAAGATAATACAAAAACTTAAAAATGATTAAAAAAATTTTACTATTTTTAACATTATTTACTTTCATTCAATGTACTAAAAAAAATGTTCAGCTTCCACAAGTTGAAAAAGTAGAGATTGCTGATATGGTGGATTACTCTGAAGTTTTTGTTTTTTTTAACGAAAAAGAGAATACAACTGACCTTAACAGAAATAACTTAATAAGCTCTACTCACTGGGTTTTTCATATTGACAAACGATGCTCATTGTATGATGCAGGGAGAGATATTATTTTTCTACAAGAAAAAAAAGCAAATCCGTTTAATCCTCACTACAATCCCGATTCGCATAATTTCTTTTCCGTAGCGCAAATGGCTGAAAAAAAGTTAGGATTTATTGATTTTACAGAATTTAAATTTACAGAATTTAAAAATAACGATAGTATTAATAAACAAAATGCAATATTTATTTGTAAAAATAACGTACAAATTAATAATGAAAAATTAGATTTAAATTCGTTAAATATTTCTGAAAACAACACTTATTTTTGGGTATTTGATGGAAGTTTATCTTTTCAAGATTTTATTTCTATTTTTGTTAAAATTAATACCCTTATATCAAATAAAGAAATTTTTATAATAAAAGAAACAAAATGTTAATTTCTATTAATTTACAAAATTTTAATTTAATAACTATTATTGATATTCTATTAGTAGGACTAATTGTTTATTACATTTATAGATTATTAAAAGGCTCGGTAGCTATTAATATTTTCTTAGGTATCATTATTATTTTTACTATCTGGAAAATAACACAACTTGCTGGTTTAAGGCTACTTAGTAGTATTTTAGGGCAATTTACAGGAATGGGATTTTTGGCCATCGTAATTGTTTTTCAGCAAGAAATACGCCGTTTTTTATTAGCCTTAGGTTCTACTAATATTTTTAAAAATAGTCATTTATTACAAAAAATTTCTTTCTTAAATAAATCTAAAATAACATCAAATATTAAAAAAAATAGTGAAATATTAGTATCTGCTTGCAAGAAAATGGGAAGTGAGCGCACAGGAGCTCTTATTTTATTAGAAAGAAACCAATCGTTAGAATTTGTTAAAATTTCTGGTGATTCTATGAATATTGAGTTAAATCAGCCTATTCTAGAAAGTATTTTTTACAAAAATAGTCCTCTTCACGATGGAGCTATCGTAATACAAGACGGATATATCGTGGCTACAAGGGTTATACTCCCTGTGGTTACTCAAAATTCTATCCCAAAACAATACGGACTAAGACACCGCGCCGCTATTTCTATTACGGAAAAAACAGATGCGATTGCGTTGGTTGTTTCAGAAGAAACAGGGAAAACCTCTTATATTAAAAACGGTGATTTTATTTCGTATTCTTCTGAAAATGAATTATTTAAAAAATTAGGAGAAGATCTTTCAAAATGATAAATGAAAACTTTCTACATTACATTTGGAATTATAAATTACTGAATACCAATACATTATATCTTACCAATGGAGAAAAATTAGAAATTATTTCTTTTGGTGAGTATAATAGGTATGCAGGACCTGATTTTATAAGTGCAAGGCTTATCATTGGGCAGCAACAATGGGCAGGAAATGTAGAAATGCACACACGATCTTCTCTTTGGTATGCACACGGACACGAAAAAGACCCCAATTATGGGAATATCATTTTGCACGTTGTATGGGAACACGATATAGAAATATTTGATATTCAAGGAAATATAATTCCAACACTTGAATTAAAGAATTATATTTCCGAAGAAATTTTTCTTAATTATCAAAAATTATTTAACAAAAATAAAAAATTTATCCAATGTGAAGAAGGCTTACAACTTATTGACAAACAGCTTATTAGCAATTGGATTGAAGATTTATATTGGGAACGATTAGAAGAGAAATATTCTCTTATTCTAAAAATGTTAAAAGAAACCGAAAATGATTGGGAATATGTTTTTTTCTTACTTATTCTCAAAAATTTTGGAGGAAATATTAACGGAGAACATTTTTTGGAAATGGGCAAACAAATTCCTTTTTCTGTTATTCGGAAAGAATTGCATTTCCCTGAAAGATTAGAAGCCTTATTTTTCGGACAATTACAATTATTAAAAAATGAAAATACCGACCTTTATTATTTATCTTTACAGAAAGAATATCAGTACTTAACACATAAATATCAGCTAAAAGAAGGCTTTGGAATGGCTCAATTTACGAAACTTCGCCCTGCCAACTTCCCTACTATTCGTATTTCTCAGTTAGCAATTTTATATTCTCAACAGAAATCATTATTTTCAAAATGCCTGAAAATCAATGCGTTTTCTGAATTACTTTCCGTTCTTTCTTCTGTTACTACAACAGAATATTGGCAAAATCATTATACATTTGGTAAGGAATCCAGAGCTATTACAAAGAAAATCAGTCTGTTAGTTTCTCAAAATATTTGGATAAATACCATTATTCCTATTCAGTTTGCTTATTCTAAATTTTTAGGAAAAGACATAAAAAAAGAAATTATACAGAAAATGCAAAGTATTGAACCTGAACAAAATAGCATTTTAGATCAATGGAAAAAAGTAGGAATAACTGCAAAAAATGCTTTGGAAAGCCAAGCATTATTACAATTATATAAAAAATATTGTTCTGATTTGGAATGCTTACGTTGCAAAATTGGGATAAATTTACTAAAAAAACAATCTTTTTAATATGAATTTTTTTACAAAATTTAGGATATTTTTAGAACAAAATGGCTTCAATGTAGCTACTCGATTAGCGGAACGCTTAGGGCTACGAGTGAAATATGTTCGTCTTTTTTTTATTTACATTAGTTTTATTTTCGGAGCTGGATTTGGTTTGTATTTTGCTTTTGCTTTTCTATTGAAAATCAAGGACTTAATAAGAAGAAAAAGAAATTCTGTTTTTGATTTATAACAAAAAAAGAGAAGATTTTTCACTTCTCTTTTTCTTTTCTTTTTTGTAAAACTAAAATAACGTAGGTTGTCCGTTATGTAATCTTATTTTCCCTAAATGCTTGTAAGCCAAATCCGTAACTTCTCTTCCGCGTGGCGTACGAACAATAAAACCTTGTTGAATTAGGAACGGTTCATATACTTCTTCTATCGTTTCGGCACTTTCGGAAACTGCGGTGGCAAGAGTGGTTATCCCGACAGGACCTCCCTTAAATTTATCAATAATGGTTAATAAAATTTTATTATCCATTTCGTCCAATCCGTGTGCATCTACGTTGAGAGCTTTTAGCCCAAAACGAGTAATTTCAATATCAATTTTTCCATTCCCTTTTATTTGAGCAAAATCGCGCACACGACGTAAAAGAGCGTTGGCAATACGAGGCGTTCCTCTGCTTCTTCCTGCTAATTCAATAGCGGCTTCCATAGAAATTGGCACTCCTAAAATACTTGCACTTCGTTGTACAATATCTGCTAAAAGTTCGGTACTATAATATTGTAACCTGCTTTGTATCCCGAAACGCGCACGCATTGGGGCTGTTAATAATCCCGAACGAGTTGTTGCACCTACAAGCGTGAAAGGATTTAAATTGATTTGAACGGAACGCGCATTTGGCCCCGATTCTATCATTATATCTATCTTATAATCTTCCATTGCGGAATACAAATATTCTTCCACAATGGGGCTCAGCCTGTGTATTTCGTCAATAAAAAGAACATCGCGTTCTTCCAAATTGGTAAGCAATCCAGCCAAATCGCCTGGTTTATCAAGAACGGGACCAGAGGTTATTTTAATTCCTACACCCAATTCGTTTGCAAGGATATGCGCCAAAGTGGTTTTCCCTAAGCCTGGTGGTCCGTGAAACAAAGTGTGGTCTAATGCTTCGCCACGTAAATTTGCGGCTTTAACAAAAACTTTAAGATTTTCTAAAATAGTTTCTTGTCCTGTAAAATCATCAAAAGATAAAGGTCGTAAAGCCTTTTCTATATCTATTTCTTGTGCGGAAAGATTATTTTTATTAGGATTTAAATTCTCATTCATACGTCAAAAATTCGCGCAAATATAAGCATTTATTATTTTTTATAATAGAAATTTAATTTATTTTTATATATTATTTGCTATCTTTGCAAAAAAATATCAACTATGATGAAGTCTTTTAAAAATATTTCTCTCCTATTGTTCTTTATAGGATTTCCTCTTATGCTGTTTTCACAACCGGAAATAACCAATAAGGTTTTTTCGCCCGAGAGTAAGATTTTGGTCATTTCTGGGCATCCTAATTTAGAAAAATCAAAGGCTAATAAGGCCATTTTGAAAGAATTAGAACGCCACTTCGGAAAACAAATCAGCATCCGCCGTCTGGATAAACTTTATCCAAATTATCAAATCAATGCAAAAGCGGAACAGGAAGCCATCAAAAATGCCGATTTCATCATCTTACAGTTTCCTTTCTACTGGTATGGAACGCCCGCAATTCTCAAAAAATGGATAGACGATGTGCTGTATGATTATTTCTCTGGCAACAAACTTTCAGGAAAATTCAAAGATAAGGTGGTCATTGCTTCCGTGACCATAGGCGGTTCGGAGAAAAGATACACAGCCCCGCACAAAACAGTGGCAACTTACCTTATTCCTCTGCAGGAGACCTTTGAAGTTATCGGTGCGGAGTGGGCTCCTCCTGTGTATTCATTTGATGCCGTTCCCTCCAACAAAAATCTATCTGACACTGCTTTTCAGCATTTTGTACAACTTATTGATTCACTCAATGCCTACAAGAGTGTCAGAGACCAAGGGTGTTGGTAAAGGGGTTTCACTTTTAGGGTTTGAATATGGAAAATGTATTAGAAAAACTTAAAATTTTAGGCAAAATGCCAAATGAAGATTTGGACAATGACTCTCAAGATGTACTTGATTTATCTAATAAATACAGAGAGTTATTAATGGAAATAGAAGAACCTATTTCTATAGAAACTGGTTACACCCTTTTATCTTTTTTACCTTCTAAAAGATTTTACGGTTTAGAATTTGACATCTTGTCAAAAATAGAAACTATAGAATTAAATAATGAAGAGCAGATGAAGAGCTATGAGAACCTTATAAATTCTTGTCCTAATGAAGAAATTAAGGATAATTTAATAGTTGGATATGAAAACTGGAAAGAAGATGTTCTTTGAAAATAATTGATTATCAGATACTTTTTAAAACAAATAAATGAATGTTTTTTAAAAACTAAACACTATGAATTATCTAAAAGAACTACAACAAAGCGATGAATTTGAATATACCGAAGGGGCTACCCGTCAAGAAATCAAATTCGTAGAAGAAGCCTTAGGTGTTTGTTTGCCAGAAGCGTACGCAAAATTCTTATCGGAATGTGGCTCGTGCAACTTTGGCGATACCTACATCAACGGGATTTACAAAGAAGAAGGCAACCTTTCTTACCCAGTGGTAGAGCTTACTGAGCAAATGAGAGAAGCCTTAGACCTTTCAGACGATTTTATCGTACTAAACTATGAAGCTGACGAATACCTTACACTCTATAAGGTTTCTAAAACTGAACTTCTTAAAGATGCCAAAGTATACGGAGCTGAAATCCATTCTAACAAAAATGGGGATTTCTATTTACACAAACCCACCGTGCTATTTAGCTCATTTGAGGAATATTTTGAAGATTTTTTACTATTAGCAGAGGAGGAGTAAAGTAATGGCAATATCTATCAAACTCAAAAAACGTTGGGATATTTATCCCACTTTGCAAGACGTACTTACCGCTACGCAAAACCTCAGTGTATCGCCTTTTGGATTGACCGAAGAGGGTTTGCAAGACTTTCGCGGGATTAAACTCATAGGCGAAAGGAAGAGTGTTCCCTTGCGAGAGGGCTATATGTGGGAAAACATATCCAAACCCCTCCACACCTCACTGTCCTATGCCGATTTTTCAGGCTCGGTGTGGCAGTATTTTGCCATTGAAGAAACAGAGGATTTTACCGCTGTGATTGACCACGTTATTTTTGACGAAAGTGTATTTGAATTGAGTGCCTATGCTATTTGTGGGCGTGATGCTACCTTCTTATCGTGTAGTTTTGCGAACTGTAAATACAAATGGGGGGAGTTTATACGAGCTACGTTAAAAGACTGTCGCTTTACCCAAATCAAAAAGAATGTCCGCTTAAAGTTCAATAGTTGTAAACTGTTAGAGAACTGCCTATTTAGTGGAGAAATCCACAAGACGCTTTTTTGGCATTCCAATCTGAAAAACTGTACCTTTGAAGGGGTGTTATACGACTGCTCTTTTTACGGAGTTGAAAAGATAGGAGACCTGCGTAAAGGTGAGATTATTCCGCCTGAAAACGTAGATAACAGAATGGACGGTGTGGATTTTTCCAAGGCGGAACTCATTATGTGCAATTTCACTTCATTCTGCTATTTGGATAAAGTGAAACCCTCCGAAAAGAATTGTATTTTCAAAGCAACTGATGAATTTTACAGCTATTTGCTCGCTACTATTGAACGCAGTGATAGTCCTTTAAAAAAGGACTTAACAAAATGGGCAGCATTATTATACGCTCCGCATATTACAGAGCCTTACAGAGTCGCACACCCCGATGACTTGTCATTCAAATATCCAGAAAAAGTAGCACTGAGCCAAACCCTTTACGATTTCGTTTGTGAGGCAGCAGAGGCTACGGGGTGTAGGGTAAAGAACTAATTATCTAATTGACAAATTGGCTAATTAGCAAATTATTACTATCTTTGCACCATATTTGACAAATTAAGAATTATACTTTACATTTAATAATTTTGTATATGCAAAAAGTTCCTACCTACCTAAGTGAAAATGCTTCTAATATAAAATCAGGCGATTATCTATCTGTGGATATACAATCGAAAAATGGAAATACACTCTTTGAAGTGTATTATTATGGAGATTTATTTGAAGTAAAGAGAAAAAAACTCCCTTGTATTGTAGATAATAAAACTGGAATTCCTTGTAAAATAGTAGCCAAAGATACAGAAACAGGTGAAGAAATATTGCTTTTTGATGGCTACCGACACGGCTATAATGCAATGTTTTGCGATGAGTTTGACCCAGAAGAAGTTGAAAAACGAACTTTGGTAAAATACAATATTACTCCTTGCAAGATTCATATAGATTTTGGATATTCTATTGATTACGAAGAAGAAAAAGAAGATTATGAAGTAGACGAAGAAGATAGAGTAACCCTTATCAATGGAGAAAATATCCCTTGGGAAGAAGTGAAAAGAAATGGTTTTGACTATATCTCTATCGTTTGTGAAACTGAAAATGGAGAAAAAGCAAAGATTGTATCTTTAGAATTAGCTTAAAGACTAACACCCAATACCTGACACCTAACACCTAACCCCTATGACCTACAATCACAAAGAAATAGAAGCCTTTTGGCAAGAATATTGGGCACAGCACCAGACTTTCAAAGCCCAAAACAACAGCGACAAACCCAAGTACTATGTGCTCGATATGTTTCCCTACCCCTCTGGGGCTGGCTTGCATGTGGGGCATCCGCTGGGGTATATCGCCAGCGACATCGTGGCACGCTACAAGCGACACAAGGGTTTTAACGTGCTCCACCCCCAAGGGTATGACAGCTTTGGCTTGCCTGCCGAGCAGTATGCTATCCAGACAGGACAGCACCCTGCCCTTACCACCGCACAGAACATCGCCCGTTATCGGGAGCAGTTGGATAAGATAGGCTTTTCCTTTGATTGGAGTCGTGAGGTCAAAACCTCCGACCCCGACTACTATCGCCATACCCAGTGGATATTCATTCAGTTGTTTAACTCGTGGTACAACAACGATACCGATAAGGCAGAGCCTATCGAAACGCTCATCGCCCTCTTTGAAACAAAAGGCAACACAAAAGTTAATGCTGCCTGCGATGAGGATACCCCTACCTTCAATGCCGCCCAATGGCACGCAATGACCGCCGAAAGCAAACAACGAATCCTCCTCAAATACCGCCTTACCTACTTAGCGGAAACCGAAGTGAATTGGTGTCCTGCTTTGGGAACGGTATTAGCAAATGACGAAATCATCAATGGAGTATCGGAGCGCGGAGGGCATCCTGTTGTTCGTAAGAAAATGACCCAATGGAGTATGCGCATCACCGCTTATGCCGACCGCCTCTTGCAAGGATTGGATACCATTGATTGGAGCGAAAGCATCAAAGAAAGCCAACGCAATTGGATAGGAAAGTCTGTGGGAGCTTCTATCTTATTTAGCCTATCGCATTCCAAAGGAGAAATAGAGGTCTTCACCACTCGCCCCGACACTCTTTTCGGTGTTTCCTACCTTACCCTTGCCCCAGAGCATCCCTTAGTATCTCTTATCACTACTGAAGAGCAACGCAATGAGGTGGAAGCCTATATCACTGCAACCTCCAAACGTTCCGAGCGCGACCGAATGGCAGATACCAAAACCATATCAGGGGCATTTACAGGGGCTTACGCTTTGCATCCGCTCACAGGAAAAGAACTTCCCATCTGGATAGGCGACTATGTGCTAGCTAGTTATGGCACGGGGGCTGTAATGGCAGTGCCTGCGGGAGATGAGCGCGATTATGCCTTTGCCAAACACTTTGCAGGCAAGAAGGGAATGCCTGAAATGATTAACATTTTTGATAAAGATATAAGCGAAAATGCCTTTACGGATAAAGAAGGTATGACCTACCAAAACTCCGATTTCCTCAATGGTTGCACTTCCTTTAATGAAGCCGTAGCCAAAGTATTGGAAGCCTTAGAGAAAAAAGGAGCAGGCAAGGCTAAAATAAATTATCGTCTTCGCGATGCGGTGTTTTCCCGTCAGCGATATTGGGGCGAGCCTTTCCCTGTATATTACAAAGACGGCTTACCACAGATGATAGACGAGAAATATCTTCCTATCCACCTACCCGAAGTAGAAAAATACCTCCCAACAGAAGACGGGCAACCACCTTTGGGCAATGCCAACCTATGGGCGTGGGATACCGCCAAAAACCAAATCGTAAGTAATGACCAAATAGACCATATTACCACCTTCCCTCTGGAACTAAACACGATGCCAGGTTGGGCAGGCTCCTCTTGGTATTGGTTGGAGTATATGACCGAGAAAAGCGAGCGTAACGCCTTCCCTACCAAAGCCGTCGTTAATTATTGGCAGAATGTAGATTTGTACGTAGGAGGTAGCGAGCACGCCACCGGACACCTACTATATTCCCGTTTTTGGAACAAATTCCTTAAAGATAGAGGATTTGCCCCCACCGAAGAACCTTTCCAAAAGCTCATCAACCAAGGAATGATTTTAGGAATGAGTGCCTTTGCTTACCGATTGGAAGGTACAAATACTTTTATCTCCAAAAACCAAGTAAAAGGGCAAGCAGTACAACCTATTCACGTAGATATTTCTCTTCTAAAAGATACCTCCGACGAGTTGGATGTAGAGAAATTCAAAGCGTGGCGCAAGGATTTTGCCAATGCAGAGTTTATTTTAGAAGAAGACGGCAAGTTCCTTACAGGTCGTGAAGTAGAAAAGATGTCCAAGTCCAAAGTCAACGTGGTAAACCCCGATGATATTTGCGAGCAGTACGGGGCAGATACATTACGACTCTATGAAATGTTCCTTGGACCATTGGAACAAGCCAAACCTTGGAACACAGCAGGTATTTCGGGCGTGTACAATTTCTTGCGAAAGCTATGGCGTTTGTATTTCAGCGACAACGGCTGGCAAGTAACGGACGAAGCACCAACTCCCGATATGTACAAAACCCTTCACAAAGCTATAAAAAAAGTAAATGAGGACATAGAAAACTTCTCCTTTAATACCTCCGTGAGTCAGTTTATGATAGCTGTCAATGAGTTATCCTCTCAAAAATGCCATCATCGTGCGGTTTTAGAGCCTCTTGCGGTACTCATAGCACCTTTTGCGCCTCACATTGCAGAAGAATTGTGGAAGAATTTAGGTAACACCGAAAGCATTACATATGCGCCATACCCTACCCACGACGAAAAGTACTTGCAGGAGGACAGCAAAGAGTACCCTGTGTCTTTCAACGGGAAGGTACGCTTCAAAAGAGCTTTCCCTACCGATATGCCTGCCCCTGAAATAGAACAAGCAATCCTTGCTGACCCTCAAACTTTGGAACAATTACAAGGCAAAACTCCTAAAAAAATAATTGTCGTTCCAGGTAGAATTATTAATGTGGTGGTATAACTATTATACGTTGAATGATTTTTTACTATATAGCTATTAGAAATATGTATTTAGCAATAGTTTTTATTATTTTACTTTATGTTGTTTATTGATAACACTAATTTATAAATACATTAGCTTAGTAATAAATAAAATTTTTATAGCTTTTATAATAAAATAATCAGTACGAATAATTTACATTTTCAAATACTAAAATAAAGACCTCTTATCTTACATAAAGAATAGGAGGTCTTATTTTTTTTACCTCTTTATTTCTATTATCTTTATAGGCTAAATAATAAAAAAGTTAATTATTAATTTAGTAACTTATATATTTATTGTATTGTATCTATAAAAAAATAAATATATTCATAACTATATTATTTTTTAGTAGTAAAAAAGTATTTATTTTTATAGATGTTATATACTATATC